>NZ_JBHDLJ010000039.1:0-281 GCF_041877255.1 Arthrobacter halodurans | reverse complement strand
CCGGCCGTGGGGGTCCGCCGCGGTCCCGGGCCGGCCCAGCTCGATGACCCGCGCCTGGTCCGCGGCCCGCGCCGCGAGGATCCGCGCCCGGTCCACCAACCGGCCCAGCGACTCGATCTCCAGCAACAACCCCGCACACCGCAGGGCATCCGGGGCCGGACCCTCCAACACGGCCACCGCCGCACGCAGCCCCTCCTCCAGCGCCGGGAACCCCGGCGCCGCGGAACCGGACTCCCACGACGACAACGACATGCGTCCATTCTCCCGAACAAACGTTCGAA
>NZ_JBHDLJ010000038.1:0-285 GCF_041877255.1 Arthrobacter halodurans | reverse complement strand
CCGGACGCCAACGCCTCCGGCGCGGCCACCATCCAGGCCAGCGCCGCGGCCACCGACCAGACCACCATCCAGACCGGAGCCGGCGCGGCCACCGACCAAACCGGCGTCCAGGCCGAAGCGGCCATGGTCCAGGCCGGTGCCACGGCCGCCGGTGCCACGGCCGCCGGCGCCGCGGCCCCCGTCCAGCCCGCCGTCCCGGAGGGGAACCCGTGCGGCGACCCGGCCGACGAGGCGTGGGAGGACTTCTGGAACGACCCCGCCCCGCAGCCGACGCCCGAGACCGTG
>NZ_JBHDLJ010000037.1:0-319 GCF_041877255.1 Arthrobacter halodurans | reverse complement strand
CGCGGTGGCCGCGGCCGCGCCGGCCGCGCGGGCCCTGCCCGGGGGCGGGGAGACGGTGCTGGCCGCGATGGAGGCGAACCTCGCCGCGACCGCGCGGGCCTCGGAGCCGGGCATCGTGCGCCGGGTCGCGCAGGCGTGGGTGCTGCGCATCGACCAGGACGGGCTCGAGCCCTCCGCGGAGGTCCGCCGGCAGTCCCAGGGCCTGTTCGACCGGGGCCGGCGGTGGGGGTTGCGGCGCTTCGAGTTGTTCGCCGATGACCTGCAGGCCGAGGCCCTGCTGGTCGCGTGCCTGCCCGAGGCCAACCCCCGCACCGGACCC
>NZ_JBHDLJ010000036.1:0-326 GCF_041877255.1 Arthrobacter halodurans | reverse complement strand
AGGATCCGCGCGCCCGCGAGCGTGCGCTCCTGCCGCTCCCGGAACTCCCGGGTGGCCGCGACCCTGAACGCGACGGCCTTGCCCGCGATCACGTGCTCCAGCGGCCCGCCCTGCTGGCCCGGGAACACCGCGGAGTTGATCTTCTTCGCGATCTCCGCGTCGTTGGACAAGATGATCCCCCCGCGCGGGCCCGCGAGCGTCTTGTGCGTCGTGGACGTCACCACGTGCGCGTGCGGGACCGGGGAGGGGTGCAGCCCCGCCGCGACCAGGCCCGCGAAGTGCGCCATGTCCACCATCAGGTACGCCCCGACCGCGTCCGCGATCCG
>NZ_JBHDLJ010000035.1:0-335 GCF_041877255.1 Arthrobacter halodurans | reverse complement strand
GCGGAGGCGCTCGGGGATGGGGGTGTGGTGAACACGTCCCCGGCGGGCTTGTCGTACCGGAGTGCGCCGGAGGTCCCGTGGGTGCTCGGCGGGGCGGGGCCGCCGCCGGAACCCGGCGGCGCGGACGGCAGTGCCGCCGCGGCGGACCCTGGCGTGGTGGACCCTGGCGGGGGCGTGTCCGCGGGCGGCGGAGGCGGTGGCGTCGGCGTGGCGCCGGGGTGTCTCGCGGACCGGGACGAGGAGGAGGACCGGGAGTGGGGCGAGCGGTGGTGGGCGGATTCGCTGGCGGAGCTGCGCGCCGGGGTCCTCCGGGCGAAGGCGGACGCGGAGATGGC
>NZ_JBHDLJ010000034.1:0-431 GCF_041877255.1 Arthrobacter halodurans | reverse complement strand
CGGGGCGGCCGGGGTCACGGCTGTCCGGAGGTCGAACTTCCATGTCTTGGCGGTGACCACGTAGTTCGCGGCGGACGCCTTCGCTGTCACGGTCGCGTACGTGGTGATCTTGTGGCTGCCCGGTGACTTGGCGACGCCGTCGATGAAGTACACGACGCCGGTGGCACGTGGGATGGTGACCGTCTTCGTTGTGTAGTTGACCGCCGGCGCGGCGGCGACGGCGGTCTTCTTCGTCAGGTCCAGGGTCCAGGACGCGGTTCCGGACAGCGTGAATCCCGGCTGGGCGACGGCGGTGACGGTGACCTTCGTGTAGCCGGACAAGTGGGTGCCGGCAGCCTTCGGGGTCCCGTCAACCAGATACGCGACGCCAGCGGTGGAGGGGATGGTGTAGCTGCCGGTCGAGGCGACCGACGTCGGGGCCGCCGGGACGA
>NZ_JBHDLJ010000033.1:0-433 GCF_041877255.1 Arthrobacter halodurans | reverse complement strand
CCATTCACCAATCGATAAAAAATCGGTGTCAACAAACATGGCACACTATTGAGTTCTCAAACAACAGACGCTTCCAACTTCCGCGGCCCGGCCCTGCCGGCGCTTCGCTCTGGAGCAACTTGACTACCTTACCCTACCGCGTGTCGCCGCGCAAATCCACCGTTTCCGGCCCTTCGCGACTACGATGCGCTGTCCCTCCGCGCCCTCCCGGAACCGGCCGGCACCCGAAGGCGCCCGGCGTTTCCCGGGTGGTGTGAAAGGGGGTTGGCCGCCCCGCGATTCCCAGCGTTTCCGCTGTCCTCGTCCCGGCGACTCAGAAAACAATACACGGGTCCGGGCCCGCCGCCAAATCGGGGCCCTCCCCCACCCCCAGCCCCCGGAAAACCCCGCCACCACGCGGATCCCGGGGACCGGGAGACCCACCTACGGGGCG
>NZ_JBHDLJ010000032.1:0-464 GCF_041877255.1 Arthrobacter halodurans | reverse complement strand
CCGGGTCCACCCCGTACGCCGCGACGTCGTAGAGCCGGCCGGAGAAGTTGATCCGCATCCCGTGCGTCAGGTGCCCGCCGTGGGCCAGGTTCAGGCCCAGGATCGTGTCCCCGGGCCGGATCAGCGCGTGCATCGCCGAGGCGTTGGCCTGCGCGCCGGAGTGCGGCTGCACGTTCGCGAACCCCGCGCCGAAGAGGTCCTTCACCCGGTCGATCGCGAGCCGCTCGATCGCGTCCACGTGCTCGCACCCGCCGTAGTAGCGCCGGCCCGGGTAGCCCTCGGCGTACTTGTTCGTCAACACCGAGCCCTGGGCCTGCATCACGGCCTGCGCCGTGTGGTTCTCCGACGCGATCATCTCCAGGCCCTCGCGCTGGCGGGACAGCTCCGCGTCGATGCCCGCCGCGACCTCCGGGTCCAACACGGCCAGGTCCGCCGTCAACGACGCCGACACCACCGCCTCGTAG
>NZ_JBHDLJ010000031.1:0-479 GCF_041877255.1 Arthrobacter halodurans | reverse complement strand
ACCGTGCCCGCGAACCTCCTCCCCGGCCTGGACCCCGCCCACCGGACCGCGGATGCCACCGGCGGCGGCGCCGCCGGCCCGGCGCCCACCACCGGGTCCGGATGCCCGGGGGTGGTCCTTCCCGGACCGGCCGGGACCGCGCTCCCGGACCCCGCGCCCGCCGGGTCCGCCGGGTCCTGGCCCCGCGTCGCGGACCTCGTCCTGCGCCCCGGGTCCGACGTGCCCCGGACCCGCCGCCTCGGGGCGATCGACCAGGAATCCGCGGCGGTCCTGATGGCCGGGGCCCCGTCCTGGTGGCGGATCCTCACCGACCCCTTCGGCGGCGCGGTCATCGACTGGGCCCACGAACGCTACCGCCCCACCCCGGCCCAACGCCGCGCGCTGGCCCACCGCGACCAGACCTGCCGCACCCCCGGCTGCAACCGCCCCGCCATCGTCTGCGAACCGGACCACACCATCGAATGGCGCGAGGGCGGGAC
>NZ_JBHDLJ010000030.1:0-549 GCF_041877255.1 Arthrobacter halodurans | reverse complement strand
GGTGCCGTTGGGGTCCCGCACGAGGTCCCGCGCCCACTGCGCGGGCACGATCCCGTACCCGGCCAGGTACGCCGGCTCGGCATCGCCCTGGAACAGCGTCCGGTCCGTGACCACGAGCTGGACCTCGACGTGAGAGGCCGCCGCGGCCCGCCGCCCGGTCGCCCGCGCGACCAGCGTGTCGGCCATGACCTGCCCGCGCCCGCGCCGGTCCCCGCCCGCCGCGGCCCGCCCGGCCTCGCGGGCCAGCTCCGCGAGGACCGCCACGCCCTGGCGCACCGGCAGCAGCGCCGTGAGGTAGACCATCGCGTCCGGCGCCGGGCGGCACGTGACCGTCCGGTGCGCCACGGCCCGCCGCGCCCGGTCCGCGACCGAGGCCGGGTCCAGCGCGCACGCCTGGCGCCGCGCGGCCGCGGCCAGCGCCCGCACGCCCACGCCCTCGAGCCGGGACGGGTCCGCGCACAGCCGCTCGTCCAGCGCCGCCCGGTCCGCGCGGGACAGGCACGCGCTCTCGCGCGCGAGCACGGTCGCGCCCCACTCGCTCAACGCCCC
>NZ_JBHDLJ010000003.1:0-344153 GCF_041877255.1 Arthrobacter halodurans | reverse complement strand
CGCGGGGGAGTCGGGTCGGGCGGGTGCCGGGGCGGGGTCCTGCGGTGCCGGTGGTCCGGACGGGGGTCCCGCGGCGCGCGGCGCCGGCGGCGGTCCGGGGGCCGGTTCCGGGGACAGGGAGGGCGGTCCCTCGGACCCCTGGGCCATCACGACACCGCCCACCGGTTCAGTTGTTCCGGACGGGGGTCTCGACGGCTGGAACGACGGGACCAGTGTTCCGGGAGCCGGTTCGGAGAGATCCGGGCGCGGGCCCTCGGCCCCCTGGGCCAACTGGGTAGGGGACCCCGAGGCGGGGAAGGAAGCGGAGGCTCGCTGCAGTGCGGTGGACAGCTGCCCGGCGCCGGATGACCCGAATTGAGTCGGATCGGAAATGGATCGCCAGGAGGAGGCCGCCTTACTGCATGAGTGGCATCAAGCCGATCGGTCAGCGTGGACGAGCCGAAACCCGTTGTCCGGCCGCAGAACGGCGTGCATCGGTGGGCAACTGGGATGACACAGACCGTGCCCGGCGGCGGAGTAGCCCGTCAACGCAGTGAGCTGTGCCGGGTCTGCTGGGAGAAAAACGCGCCGCCGAGCGCGAAGAGGAAGCCCGCCGATCCGATGATGAACAGCACTCCGCTGATGAGATACCAGCCCAAACCTTCGCCGTCCTTGGCCGCACCGCCCTCCGCGAGGAACCAGTAGACGGCTACGGAGCCCAGCAGACCGACGACGCCCGGAATCCAGCTCAAGGTCTGCCAGAGCCGTGCGGATGCCCAATGGCCCTCCGGCCCGAACCAGACGTTCCACCCGGGTTCCCGGCGCAGGATCACCAGGCCCCCGAGAAGCCCCCAGAACACGGCCACCAGGAACGCCGCCAGAATGTCCGCGGGACGGTGCCAGCCCAAGACGAAGGTGGCAACGCCTGCCAGCGCGGCATACAGCCCGCCCAGAGCTGCGACGAGTGGCCGCCACCGCGGCGACGTCACGAGAAAGACGGCCACCATCGATGCGGCCGCGAAGGTCGTGTGGCCGGACGGGAAGGAATTCACGGAGGCTTCGGAGATGTTCTTGTCCGGTCGGTCCAAAATGAAGTGCTTGAGCACCTGCGTGCTCGCCACGGCGGCAGCGAAAGCCAAGCCCGCAACAGCCGGGGCGAAGACGCCGCGTCGAGCGATGGCAGCGGCAAGCAGCGCCAGCGCGCCGATGCCCGCGGAGACGGCGGGCATCTCGCCGAGGAAGGCCAACGCCGGCCGGCGCGCGGAATCCGCCGCGAGGTAGTCGACGGCACCGCGCAGCGCGTTGTCGTCGGCCAGTTGCCCGGTGGCCGTCAACACAAAGCCCCAATACGCCGCGGCGAACGCCCCGGCCACGCTGAGCATGCCGAAGATCCACAGCGCCGGATTCGGGGCGGCACGGTGGGATCCGCCGCCGACCACGGGAATCACTTGGGTATCGTCCATCATCTCAAGATTGCCACAGCTTGATGGGAGGAGGCTGTACCGCGCAGGGCGAGGAGGGGCACGCGTCGGGCGTTGACGGGAGGCGGCGCGGAAGGCGAGGAGGCTTGCGGGCAGGCGGGGCGGGCGTCCCACGTCGCTACAGTAGGGGGCATGACCGTCCCGATGCCGCCCAACCCGTCGAGCCGTTCGGGTGTTGCGGCGGCGGGCTCCGCGAGGACCGTGCCCCCCGCACCGAACCGTTCCGCGGGACGCACGGCGACGCGACCCATCCGCTGGCCGGACCCGGACGAGCTCGCGGCCCGCGCGCACGTTGTCACGCTGCCGCTCCGGGTCCGATTCCGCGGCGTCGCCGAACGCGAGGTGCTCCTGCTGGACGGCCCCGCCGGTTGGGCCGAGTTCTCGCCCTTCCTGGAATACGACGACGCGGAGGCCTCCGCCTGGCTGCGCTGCGCCGTCGAGGCCGGATGGGACGGATTCCCCGCCCCGATCCGATCGAGCGTCCCGGTCAACGCGACCGTTCCGGCGGTTACGGCGGCCGACGTCGAGCGCGTCCTGGCGTCCTTCGACGCGGCACACACGGTCAAGATCAAGGTCGCGGAACGCGGCCAAACCCTGCGCGACGACGTGGCCCGCGTGGCGGAGGTCCGCCGGCTGCTCCCGGACGCCGCGCTGCGGATCGATGCGAACGCCGGCTGGACGCACGACGAGGCCCTCGCAGCACTCGAAGCCATCGGTCCCCTCGGCCTCCAGTACGCGGAACAGCCCGTGGCCGGAATCCACGGGCTACGCGAACTGCGCGAAGAGGTCCGCCGCCGAGGATGGGGCATCCCCATCGCGGCCGACGAATCGGTGCGGAAGGAGTCCGACCCCCTGGCCGTGGCGCGGGCGGGCGCCGCAGACCTGATCGTCATCAAGGCGCCGCCCCTCGGCGGCATCCGGCGCGCCCTGCGCATTGTCGCCGAGGCCGGGCTCCCCGCGGTGGTCAGCTCCGCGCTGGACTCCTCGGTGGGGACGCGCGCCGGCGCCGCGTTGGCCGCGGCCCTTCCGGAACTGCCCTACGCCTGCGGGCTCGGGACGGTGTCGCTCTTCGAGGCGGACGTGTGCCGGAACCGGTACGAGGCTCGCGGCGGGCAGCTTGATCTCCGCCCGGTGGCGCCGGACCCAGAACTCCTGGAACGCCACCGCGCCGGCCGCGAACGCCGGGACTGGTGGCTGGCGCGGTTACGCCGCTGCGGTGAACTCCTGGTGAAGGACGCGTAGACCCAACGTTCATCCGGCGGCGGCCGGAGCGTTGCCCACGGGTGGCATGGTTCGGGAAGGAAACAACACACCCACCCGGAGGCCCAAGAATGACGACAGACCGCAAGCTCCTGCCCATGCTCGGCCACACCCGCGGAAACCGCTCCGCGGCGACGTGCCATTTCAAGTGCGGGAACGCCTGCGCGAAGGACGTCTGCAACGTGTCCGGCAACGCGTACTTCCGCGACATCGCCGACTCTGCGCTCTCGCGCCGGGCCCTGCTGGGCCTTTCCGGCGTCGCGGCCGCCGCCGTCGTCATCGGCACCGAGACCGTCGCCGCGCCGCATGCCGCGGCCGATTTCGGTGGTTGGGGGCAGGGCGGCGGCAAGCTGCCGTTCCGCGCGATCGCCCCCGTCGAGCGCACCGCCGACGTCGTGACCGTGCCGTCCGGCTACGACTGGGCGCCCATCATCCGGTGGGGCGATCCCCTCTTCAAGAACGCCCCCGACTTCTCCCTGACGCGGCAGTCCGCCGCCGCGCAGGCCGGGCAGTTCGGCTACAACAACGACTACCTGAACATCCTCGCCGACCGCGGGAACGCCCGGTCCGGGGTGCTCGTGGCCAACCACGAGTACACGAACGAGGAGATCATGTTCGACCCGGCGTGGTACGCCGAGAACACCGACGAGGCCCGGCGGATCGCCATGGCGGCCCACGGCTTCACGGTCGTGGAGGTCAAGCGCCGGAAGGCCGGACAGAAGTGGGAGTACATCCGGGGAGGGAAGCGCAACCGCCGCATCACGGCCACGACGCCGTTCGCCGTCGACGGCCCGGCGGCAGGCTCGGAGCTGCTCCGGACCAAGGCCGATCCGAGGGGGCGGCGGATCCTGGGAACGCTGAACAACTGCGCCGGCGGCACGACGCCGTGGGGCACCATCATCTCCGGCGAGGAGAACTTCAACCAGTACTTCGAGGGCACGGGGTCGGCCACGGACGCCCGCTACGGGATCGCCGCGGAGCCGAGCGAGCGCGGATGGGAGAAGGTGGACCCGCGCTTCTCCGCCCGCAACGAGGGGTTCGAGAACGAGGCGAACCGCTTTGGCTGGATCGTGGAGATCGATCCGCAGGACCCGACTTCCACACCGGTCAAGCACACCGCGCTGGGCCGCTTCAAGCACGAGGGCGCGAACATCAGGATCGCGGCGGACGGGCGCGTGGTCGCGTATTCCGGCGACGACGAGCGTTTCGACTACGTCTACAAGTTCATCTCGAAGAAGAAGTACCGGCCCGGCAACCGGCCGCACAACATGACGCTCCTGTCCGAGGGCGACCTCTACGTCGCCAGGTTCACCGGGGACTCCCCGGCGGCGGAGGTGGACGGCTCGGGCGGGCTGCCGGAGGACGGGAACTTCGACGGGACCGGCGCCTGGCTGCCGCTGGTCGTGGACGGGGTGTCCAAAGTGGCGGGCATGAGCGTGGAGGAGGTGCTCGTCTACACGCGCCTGGCCGGTGACAAGGTGGGCGCCACCAAGATGGACCGTCCCGAGGACGTCGAGCCGAACCCCGTCACGGGCAAGGTCTACATCGCGCTGACGAACAACACCAACCGCGGCGTCGGCTCCAACGCCGGCCCCGACGAGGCGAACCCGCGCTCGCGGAACCGCGACGGGCACGTCATCGAGCTCACCGAGCGGCGCCATGACGCCGCCTCGCTGACCTTCGGCTGGAGCATCCTGCTGGTCGCGGGCGACCCCGCGAAGAGCGAGAGCGCCTACTTCGCCGGCTTCCCGCGCGACAAGGTCTCCCCGATCTCCTGCCCGGACAACCTCGCGTTCGACTCCCGCGGCAACCTGTGGATCTCCACCGACGG
The DNA here is from genome assembly GCF_041877255.1 of Arthrobacter halodurans. NCBI lineage: Bacteria > Bacillati > Actinomycetota > Actinomycetes > Micrococcales > Micrococcaceae > Arthrobacter > Arthrobacter halodurans. Next base: position 339,602 of record NZ_JBHDLJ010000003.1, on the reverse strand, counting down.
CCAGCCGGGCACGATCGGCTACTGCGACGCGTTGCACAAGGTCGATCTGACCGGGCCCCAGCGCGGCCGCGTCCGGCAGTTCCTTGCGGTTCCCGCGGGCGCGGAAACCTGCGGACCGGTGATCCACGACCGCGACGACTCCGTGTTCGTCGCCGTGCAGCATCCCGGGGAAGGCGGCACGTTCGCCGAACCGCTCTCGCTGTTCCCCGACTACGTGCCGGCGCGCGGCCGCGAGAAGCGGGGGCAGGCCTTCGCGCCACGCCCGTCGGTGGTGCAGGTCTACCGAACCGACGCGGGGCGCCGGGGCCGCCACGGCAAGGGTTCGGCACCGCACGAGTCCGGGCACGACGGCGGTCGCGGCCGGTAGGCGTCCAGAACGGGACCATAGGATGGGGACATGAGGACACCCGCCGACGACGGACCGATTTCCCTGAACGCCGCCCGCTCCGCCCTGCAGACCCTGGCGGAGGGCGGCGTTCGCCATCTGGTGCTCTGCCCCGGATCGCGCAGCGCCCCGCTCGCGTACGCCGCGGCCGAGGCCGAGGAACGCGGCGAACTGCGCGTCCACGTCCGCGTCGACGAGCGCGACGCGGGCTTCACGGCACTCGGCCTGTCCCTGGCCAGCGGCCGTCCCGTGGCGGTCGCCACGACGTCCGGGACCGCCGTGGGCGAACTGCTCCCGGCGATCATGGAAGCGAACCATGCCGGCGTGCCGCTGGTCGTGCTTTCCGCCGACCGGCCGGAGGAGCTGCGCGGGACCGGCGCCAACCAGACGACTGACCAGCCGGGCCTGTTCGGAAGCCATGTCCGCCTGTGCGTCGACATCCCCGCGGGCCAGGACCCGGCGCCCGAGCTGCGCCGCGCGATGCTCACGGCCGAGGGAATCGCGGCCTCCGACGGACGCGGCGAGCTCCCCGGGCTCGGAGGTGTCGAGGGGATCAGCGTCCACGCGGTCGCCCGCGGACCGGTCCACCTCAACATCGCCTTCCGGGACCCGCTGGTCCCCGGGCCGGGCGCGGCGCTGGCGTCCACGCGGGGTTCCGCGCCGGACTCCGGGTCGGCAGGCGGCGCGGGTGGACCACAGCGGGGCGGATCGGAGGACGGCGAACCGCAGGACCGCGGGACCGGGTCCGATGCCGGCCCGCGCGACGAGGTTTTCTTCACCCCCATCGACGACCTGCCCGAGCGCCGCACCGTCGTGATCGCCGGACACGACGCCGGACCGGTCGCCGAGGAGTTCGCGCGGCGCCACGGTCTGCCTCTGCTGGCCGAACCCAGCTCCAACGCCCGCTTCGGCCCGCACGCCGTCGGGCCCTACCGGCTCCTGCTGGCCCCGTTCGAGAGCCACATCGAGCGCGTCGTCGTCTTCGGGCGCCCGACGCTCAGCCGCCCCGTCGAGCGGCTCCTGGCCGGGGGAGCCGTGCCGGCGGCGCTCTATGTGCCCGAACCGGTGGGCTGGTTCGACGTCGGGCGGCGCCGCGAACGCATCATCGACGAACCCGAGGACCTGTCGCTCTTCGCGGGCCGCGGCGCGCCGGGGTGGCTGGACGCCTGGCGCGCGGCGGGGGCCGCCGCCGAGCGATCCATCGCCGGGGTGCTGGATGCCGGCCCGATGACCGGGCTCCTCCTTGCCCGGCAGGTGTGGGCGGCGTCCCGCGGGGCACTGGTGATCGGATCCTCCAACGCCATCCGCGACGCCGATCTGGCCGGCCTGCCGGCTGGCGCGCCCGCGGCGCGGATCTTCGCGAACCGCGGGCTCGCGGGGATCGACGGCACCGTGGCGACGGCCACCGGCGTCGCGCTGGCGCGGGGAGCGGGACGCACGACGCTGCTGCTCGGCGACGTCACCTTCCTGCACGACGTCGGGGGACTGTTCCTCGGCGACGGGGAGGTCGAGCCGGACCTCGACATCGTCGTCCTCAACGACGGCGGCGGGGCGATCTTTTCCACCCTCGAGCATGGTCTGGTGGCCGAATCGGGGCGCTACGGGAGCACCGTGGAGCGCTTCTTCGGCACCCCGCACCGGGTGCGCCTCGACGGTTTGGCCGCCGCCTACCGCCTGGACTACGTCCGCGTCGACGATCCCGCCGCGTTGCGCGCCGTGCTGGACGCGCGCGCGCCGGGGGAGTCCGGCGGACGCCCGCGGCGGCGGATCGTCGACGTGGCGATCGACCGGACGGATGTCCGCGCGCTGCACCGTAGGATCGCATCCGCCGTTGCCGAGGCGGTGGCGCCGATCGCGGCGGGCGCCACGGCTCCGGACGCGGCCACGGCGGCGGACCAACCTTCGTCCCCTGCCCCGGCGACCGCCCGCCACTGACGTCGTCTCCCGCCCGCCACTGACGTCGTCTCCCGCCCGCCACAGCGGCTTCACGGCGGGGAAACCGCACAGCGGCGCCACAGGCGCGCCCCCGGCGCGGCACAGAAGCGGGAGGCAGGCTGGTGCCATGAACCGACAAACGCCTTCCGCGCCGCACGCCCCGGTGCCCACCACGTCCGCGCGGCCCGGTGCGGTGACGACCACGTCCGCGCCGACGGCCATGACGCGCGATCCCCTCGTCGGCGACGCGGTGCGCCGCGTCGGGGCATCGCCTGAGCACCACGCGGCCGACCGCGCCGAGAGCCGGCACACGGACCACAACCGCGGCGAAGGCACACACCCGGACCGCGACCGCAGTGAAAGCCCGCACCCGGACCACGACCGCGGCCTCGAATTCGATCTGCGCACCCTCCTGTCGCGGCGCTCCGCCTTCTCGCGGCGCCGGGCACTCGGCGCCGGGCTGGGAGGCGTGGCCGCCGCCGCTCTGGCGGCCTGCGCCCCGGCGTCGTCCGGGGGTTCCGCGACCGCCGCCGGATCGTCCGCATCGTCGGACGGGGCCACGGAGAACTCCGGTGGTGTCTCGTCCTCGGCGTCCGGCGCTGCCGCCCCCGCGTCCCCGACGGCGACGCGCGCCATCGCGGACTGCGGGGTGGAAACGCCCGACGAGACGGCGGGACCGTACCCGGGAGATGGGTCGAACGGGCCCAATGTCCTGGAGGAGTCCGGGATCGTGCGCAGCGACATCACGGGCAGCTTCGGTGGCGGCGACGTGAAGCGCGTCGAGGGACTCCCGCTCACCCTCACGCTGACCATCCTGGACGGCTCCAACGGATGCGTCCCCTACGCCGGGGCCGCGGTCTACGCGTGGCACTGCGACCCCAGCGGCAAATACTCCCTCTACGACGCCGGCTACGAGGACGACAACTTCCTGCGCGGCGTCCAGGAGGCCGACGAGAACGGGCAGGTCACCTTCAGCACGATCTTCCCGGGCGCGTACAACGGCAGGTGGCCGCACGTCCACTTCGAGGTGTTCGACTCGCTGAGGAACATCAACTCGACCGGGCAGGTGCTCAAGGTCTCCCAGGTGGCGCTGACGGACGCCGCGTGCCGGGCCGTCTACGCCACCGACGGCTACGCGTCGAGCGCGCGCAGCTTCCCGAACACGCCCCTGAACGGGGACATGGTCTTCGGGGACGACGGCGGAGCGCACCAGTTGGCGGCGATGTCCGGGAGCGTTTCGGCGGGCTACACGGCCTCGCTGAACGTCACGCTCTAGGCAGCTCCAGCGGCGCGAGGGGCCTACTCGCGGACGTCCACGTGGGTCGGATCGAGCACGCGCTTGAGGAAGTCCTGGGTGCGCGGCTGCTGCGGGTTGCCGATGACCTCGGCGGCCGTGCCCTCCTCGACGACCACGCCGCCGTCCATGAACACCACGCGGTCGGCGACCTCGCGCGCGAACGCCATCTCGTGGGTCACCACGAGCATGGTCATGCCGGCGCGGGCCAGGTTGCGCATGATGGAGAGGACCTCGCCGACGGTCTCCGGGTCCAGCGCCGACGTGGGCTCGTCGAACAGCATCAGTTGCGGCTCCATGGACAGGGCGCGGGCGATCGCCACGCGCTGCTGCTGGCCGCCGGAGAGCTGGTCCGGGTACCGGTCGCCGAAATCGGCCAGGCCGACGTTCGCCAGGTGGCGCTGCGCGGTCGCGCGGGCCTCGGCGGAGGGGCGCTTGAGGACCTTGGTCGGTGCGACGGTGCAGTTCTGGGTCACGGTCAGGTGCGGGAACAGGTTGAACTGCTGGAAGACCATGCCCACGTTCCGGCGCATCTTGTCCAGCTCGATGTCCGGGTCGGTCGCCTCGAATCCGCCGACGTGGATGGTTCCGGCGTTCGGCTGCTCGAGCAGGTTGACGCAGCGCAGCAGGGTGGACTTGCCCGAGCCGGAGGGCCCGATGAGGCAGACGACCTCGCCCGGCGCGACCGTCAGGTCGATGCCCTTGAGGACCTCGTTGCTGCCGTAGGACTTGCGCAGGCCGACGATGCTGACGCCCGCGGCGTGGAACTCTGGCTGGGTGGGGGTGCTGTCGTTCATGGCGTGGGTGCCTTATCGCTTGGTCCGCGCGGTGCGGGCTTCGAACTTCCGAGCCAGCAGGCTCAGCGGGACGGTGATGACCAGGTACAGCGCACCGGCCACGATGAGCGGGGTGATGCCCGCGCCCAGGCTCGTGATGCCGTCGCGGCCGAACTTGGTGAGCTCGTATTGGCTGGCCGTCGCCCCCAGGATGAACGCCAGGGACGAGTCCTTCGTGAGCAGGATGACCTCGTTGGTCAGCGGCGGCAGGACGATCTTGAACGCCTGCGGGATGATGATGGTGACCATGGCGCGCCAGGCCGGCATGCCCAGCGAACGCGCGGCCTCCATCTGCCCCTTGGGCACGGCCTGCAGGCCGGCGCGCAGGGTCTCGGCGATGTAGGCGGAAGCGACCATGCCGAGGGACACCATGACGACGACGGGCTGCGGCCAGCTCGTCCCGGGGAACGCGGTGGGGATGCCGAAGCCGAAGGCGATGAGCACCAGGATCGCGGGGATCCCGCGGAAGAACTCGATGTAGCCGGTGGCGATCCAACGGTACGGGGCGAAGGCCGACATCTTCATCAGCGCCAGCAGCAGGCCCAGGGTCAGCCCCAGGGCGAAGGAGATGGCCGTGTAGTAGATGGTGTTCTTCAGCCCGACGGTGATGATCTCGGGGAACATGGGTCCGATGGCGGCGAAGTTGAAGAAGGACTCCTGGAGCACCTCCCAGTCCAGCGTCAGCACGAGGACGATAACGACGATGACGAGGATCGCGAGCTGGACGATCTGGCTGATCCGTGATCGCTGGCGGACGGTCAGGGCCATGGGAAATGCCTTCCATTAGGGCCGCCGGGCCCCGGAGATCGTGGTGGATGTCCGGGACCCGGCGGATGTCTGCTCCGGGGGTGGTCCCCGGCCGTGACGGGTGGCGGCCGGCGCGCGGTGCCGTGCCGGCCGCGGTGCCTACTGCTCGGTCGACCCGAACCAGGTCGCGGTGAACTCCTCGAGCGATCCGTCCTCGGTCAGCCGCTGCAGGGTGGCGTTGACCTCCTCGAGCAGGGCGGTGTTGCCCTTCTTCACGGCGATGCCCAGCTGCTCGCCGGTCGCGAAGTCGGCGACGCGCTGGAACTGCTCGTCGTCCTTAATGGCGTAGCCGAGCACGGACTGGTTGCCCAGCGCCGCGTCGATGGTCCCGGACTTGAGCGCCTGGACCTGGAGGCCGCCGTCCTCGAACTGGACCGCCTCGATGCCGTTCTCGGCGGCGTACTTGGCGCCGGTGGTGGCCTGCTGCACGCCGACCTTCATGCCCTTGGCGGACTCGAGGTCGGTGATCCCGGAGCCCTCCTTGGCGACGAGGGTCAGGTCGTCGTCCATGTAGGGGTCGGAGAAGTCCATGTTGCCCTTGCGCTCCTCGGTGATGGAGACCGAGGAGATCGCGACGTCGCACTGCGTGGCGAAGAGGCCGGACTCGATGGCGTCGAAGGACGAGTCGACGACGTTCAGCTCCACGCCGAGGTCCTCGGCCAGCGCCGCGGCGACGTCCATGTCGAAGCCGACGTTCTCGCCGTCGCGGACGAACTCGAAGGGCTCGTAGGGGATGTCCGAGCAGACCGTGAGCTTGCCGGCGTTGACGAAGGCCAGCTCGGCCTCGGAGCCGGACGCGGCGGGCTCGTCGTTGGATCCGCCGCAGGCGGTGAGGGACAGGCCGGCGATGGCGGTGACGGCCAGCGCCTTGGCGAGCTTCGGGGTGATCCTCATGGAATGTGTGTCCTTCTTGATCTTGTCAACGGGAGCAGGCTGAGTCAGCAGGGCCATTCTAGCCCGGCGGCGGCGCTTCCCTGAGATATTCATCACAGGCTACAGGGGTAGATTCGAAGTAAACAACCGCTTCATAGTACAAGGGCGCGAACGGCGGCCGGGGCTAGAGGTTCAGCGCCTCGCGCATGGGGCGCATCTTCGCCCAGGACTCCGCCAGCTCGGCCTCGGGGTCGGAGGCGGCCACGATCCCGCAGCCCGCGTAGAGGCGCACGCGGGTCGGCGTCTCCACCACCCCGCCGCGCAGGGCGATGCCGAACTCCCCGTTGCCGGCGGCATCGACCCATCCCACCGGCCCGGCGTAGGGGCCGCGGTCCATGCCCTCGAGCTGGCGGATCAGGGCGCCGGCGGCCTCGGTGGGCGTGCCGCACACGGCCGCCGTCGGGTGCAGCACCTCGGCCAGGTCCAGCGCCGAGGGCCGCGTCCCGTCCGCCCCCACACTCAGCCGGGCCTCGACGTCGGAGGCCAGGTGCCAGACGTTGGGCAGCTCCAGCACGAACGGCTCCTTGGGCGAATTCATGCCCGTGACCAGCGGCCCGAGCTGCTCGGTCAGGGAATCGATGGCGAGGCTGTGCTCGTGGCGCTGCTTCTCGTCCCCGGAGAGCATCCGCCGCGCGTAGCCCGGCTCGCCCGCGGGGGCCGTGGCACGGTCGAGCGTCCCCGCCAGCACGCGCGCCCGCGCGGTGTCGCCCTCGACCTGGACCAGCATCTCGGGGGTGGATCCGATCAGCCCGTCCACGGAGTAGGTCCAGCAGTCCGCGTACCGCAGCGCGAGCTCGCGCAGGACCTGCGCGACGGCGATGGGCGCGCTGAGCTCGGCGACCGCGTCGCGGGCCAGGACAAGCTTCGTCAGGCGTCCGGCCTTGATGGCCTCCACGCCCGCGGCCACGTGCGCCCGGTACCCGTCCTCGCTCACCTGGCCCTCGACGAGCCGATCGCCGCCCTCGCCCAGCTCGTGCTCGACGGAGACGTCGTCGAGCAGCGTCGCGAGGCGCGCCTCGGCGGCCGCGACGCTCAGTTCCGCGTCCGGGTCGGAGGTCGTGTAGGTGAGCCAGCTGGCGTCGTCGCGCCGGCCCACCACGATCTCCGGGACGATCATCCGCGACGGGCGCGCACTGGTGAAGGAGAAGGAGAAGGACGCGAAGGCGACCGGCCCGCTGCCCGGCAGGCCGGCGTCGTTCCGGGACTCCGCGGCGCGGACGACGGCGTCCCACCAGGCGCGCGCCTCGGCGAAGCGCCCGGGGCCCGAGGACGCGAACCGCGCGGCCTCCCCGAACCCGACCATGCCGTTGCCGCGGCGCCCCCAGACGAACGAGTCGTCGCGGACCACGTAGTCGAGGAGCCCGTGCTCGCTCATGGGGGGACGTTCGAAGGTGATGCTGCGCAGCGACGGCGCGGCGGGCAGTTCGTCCACCGCACCCGCGGACGGCAGGGGGGAGCCCGGGGAGTCATTCATCATGGTTCCACCAGCCTACTCCGGACGCGGCGGCGGGCTGTTTTCCCCCATCCGCCGAACTTTGCGACAATGGGCGGGTGAGCCGTGCATCGCTGGAGAAGCGCCCCGAAGAAGTCCAAGCCATGTTCGACGACGTCGCGCCGCGGTACGACGTGGTCAACGACATCCTCTCGGTCGGCCAGACGCGCCGGTGGCGGAAGATCGTCGTCGACGCCGTCGACGCGGAACCGGGCCAGCGCGTGCTGGACCTGGCCGCGGGCACCGGCACCTCGTCCGAGCCGTACGCGGACGCCGGCATTCAGGTGGTGGCCTGCGACTTCTCGCTGGGCATGCTCCAGGTCGGCAAGCGCCGCCGCCCGGACATCGACTTCGTCGCCGGCGACGCCACCAACCTGCCGTTCGAGGACAACAGCTTCGACGCCACGACCATCAGCTTCGGCCTGCGCAACGTCACCGATCCGCAGAAGGCGCTCGCCGAGATGCTCCGGGTCACGAAGCCGGGCGGGAAGCTGGTCGTCGCCGAGTTCTCCCACCCGACGTTCGCGCCATGGCGCACCGTCTACACGGAGTACCTCATGCGGGCCCTGCCGGCGATCGCCACCAAGGTCGCGTCCAACCCGACCGCGTACGTCTACCTCGCGGAGTCCATCCGCGCCTGGCCGAACCAGGACGGCCTCGCCGCCTGGATCGACGCCGCCGGGTGGGAACAGTGCCGCTACCGGAACCTCTCCGGCGGCATCGTGGCCGTCCACCGGGCGCTGAAGCCGCTCGGCGGCGCGCCGGGCGGGGGCGCGGAGACCGACGCCGCGCCCGAGCACGCGGCCCAGGCCTCCGCCTACCTGCGCCACCACGCCTCGCGGCGCGTACTCTAGCCGGGACGGAAGGAACCACGTGTCCGTCCTGATCGTCGGCGCCGGCCCGGCCGGCTCCACCGCCGCGTACCACCTCGCCCGGGCGGGGGTGGAGGTGACCGTCCTGGAGAAGACGGCCTTCCCCCGCGAGAAGGTCTGCGGGGACGGGCTCACGCCGCGCGCCGTGCGCGAGCTGCGCCTGCTGGGGGTGCCGCACGACGCCGACGACGGCTGGCGCCGCAACCGCGGCCTGCGCCTTGTCGCCGGCGGTCGCCGTATCGAGCTGCCCTGGCCGGAGCTTGGCGACTTCCCCGACTACGGCCTCATCCGCACGCGGCTGGGCTTCGACGAGGCGCTGGCGCGGCACGCGGAGGCCGCCGGCGCGCTGCTGCACGAGCGCCACGCCGTCACCGAGGCCCTCCGCGACGAAACCGGCCGCGTCGTCGGCGCGCGCGCGAACGTGCTGGACGAACGCGGCCGGAAGACGGGGCAGACGCGGGACTTCTCCGCCGACGTCGTCCTGGCCGCCGACGGCAACTCGACCCGCACCGCGCTGAGCGTCGGGCACGAGAAGCGCGACGACCGCCCGCTCGGCGTCGCCTACCGCACCTACTTCACCAGCCCCCGCCACGAGGACGACTGGATGGAGGGCTGGCTCGAGCTGCCCGACCGGAACGGGAACCCGCTGCCCGGCTACGGCTGGGTGTTCGGCGTGGGGGACGGGACGTCGAACGTCGGCCTGGGGATCCTCAACTCCTCGAAGCAGTTCGGCAAGCTCGACTACCGGCAGGTGCTGCGCGACTGGACGGCCGGCATGCCCGCCGAGTGGGGCTTCAGCGAGGCGAACCAGGTCGGGGAGATCCGCGGCGCCGCCCTGCCCATGGGCTTCAACCGCACCCCCCACTACTCCCCGGGCCTGCTGCTGCTCGGCGACGCCGGCGGAATGGTCTCCCCGTTCAACGGCGAGGGCATCAGCTACGCCATGGAGTCCGCGCGCTACGCGGCCGAAATCGTCGCGGAGGCCCACACCGGGTCCCGCGGCGCGACGGCGGCCGGCCGCGAGGAGCTGTACGCCTCCTACGCCGACGTGGTGCGCGGCCAGTGGGGCAGCCACTTCACGCTGGGACGCCTGTTCGCGCGGCTGATCGGCAACCCGCGGATCATGCGGCTCGCCCTGCGCACGGGCATGAACGCGCCCGCCCTGATGCGGATGGTGGTGCGGATGCTCGCCAATCTCACGGACGAGGACGGCTCCGCGTTTGAGGATAGAGTGATCCATGTATTGGAGAGGCTGGCTCCCCCCACCAGCAACCAGCGACCGCTCCGCGCGTCCGCCGGAAGCCAACTCGCCCCGACGAAGAGTAAGCCACAGAATTGACTGATTCCCAGGCCAACTGGACCGCCGCAGGCCACGGCGTGCCGCACTCCGTTGACGTGAACCCGGAGACCGGCGTGCTGGCCGCCGGCATCCATCTGCCCCCCGGGTTCCGCGACGTCGCGGAGGACCCGGAGTTCGGTCCGGCCATCTCCCAGGGCATGGCCAAGGTGGAGAAGCTGCTGCTGGACGCCGTCGCGAACTCGGATCCGCTGATCGACGCGACCAGCCGCCACCTGGTGGAGGCCGGCGGCAAGCGCATCCGCCCGCTCCTGGTCCTCCTGTCCTCGCTCCTGGGCGAGGGAGTCGACGAGTCGGTCATCAAGGCGGCCGCGATCGTCGAGCTCACGCACCTGGCCACGCTCTACCACGACGACGTGATGGACTCCGCGCCCTACCGCCGCGGGGCGCCGACCGCGCACGAGGTGTGGGGGAACTCGGTCGCGATCCTCACCGGGGACCTCATCTTCGCCCGCGCGTCCGTCATCGGGTCCGAGCTCGGGCCGGACGCGGTGAACCTGCAGGCGCGCACGTTCGAGCGCCTCTGCCTCGGCCAGCTCCACGAGACCGTCGGGCCCCGCGAGGGCCAGGACGCCGTGGAGCACTACCTGCAGGTCATCGCGGACAAGACCGCGTCCCTCCTGTCCACGGCCGGTGTCTTCGGCGCCATCTTCGGCAAGGCGGAGGGCCACCGCGAGGTCATGCGCGACTACGGGGAGAAGGTCGGCGTCGCGTTCCAGCTCGCCGACGACGTGATCGACGTGACCGGCGCCCAGATACGTTCCGGCAAGACGCCCGGGACCGACCTGCGCGAGGGGGTGCCGACCCTGCCCGTGCTGCTCCTGCGGGAGGACGCGGCCGTCGGCGACGAATCGGCGCGCGCCGTGCTCGCGCTCGTGGACGGCGACCTGGCCTCCGACGAGGCGCTCGCCGCCGCCGTGCGGGCCCTGGCCGAGCACCCCGTCACGGGCCGCGCGTGGGCCGTCGCGCGCTCGTGGGCCGACGACGCGCTCGCCGCGCTGGCGCCGCTGCCCGACGGGCCCGTGAAGTCCTCGCTGGCGGCGTTCGCGGACGCCGTCGTCACGCGCGAACTGTAGTCACGCGCGAACTGTAGTCCCGCGCGGCAGCTCCGGGCGGAAACCGCCGGGACCCGTGGCCATTCCGGCCCCGAGGACGAGCCGCTCATCTGGGGCTCATCTAGGGCGTCCGCTCCAGCGCGGCCCGCAGCTCGGCGGCCAGGCGGGCGCGCTCCGGCACCGGCACGCGGTGGCGCAGCTGCTTGTACAGTTCGTCGCCGTGGTACCGGGGGAACACGTGCTGGTGGTAGTGCCACACGTGCTGGTTGCCGGCGGGCTCGTTGTGCTGCCGGGTCGAGGTCCCGTCCGGTTCCCAGATGGACTTCATGGCGGCGGCGACCCGTCGCGTCATGACCATGATGGCGGCGGCGACGTCGTCGGGCAGCTCGTAGAGGGTCTCCAGATGCCGCACCGGAATGACCATCGCGTGGCCGCCGTGCGTCCCGAAGCCGTCGCAGGCCATGATCACGGCGACGGCGTCGTCCCGCAGGACCATGTCGGTGGCGGCGCAGAGGTTGTCCGGCGAGCTGATCCGCCCGTCCAGCAACTCGCAGAACGGACAGGCGTATCCGGCGGGCGCGTGGGAAGGCCAGGGCCCCGCGCCCGACAACGGCTAGTCCTCGAGCTCGGGCTCGAGCTCGTCGAAGACCCAGGAGAACATGTCCAGCATGTATTCGCTGAAGGTGCCCTCCTCGCTCTTCCACGACCCGCGGACGTTGTGGCGGCGGTGGACGATCGGATCCGGGATGTCGAGGTGGTCCTCGCGGATGCCCCAGACGTACTGCTCCTCCTCGTCCTCCATGAACAGCAGGTAGCCGTCCTCGATCTCGAGCTCCTCGGGATCCCAGACGAAGTAGTAGGCCTCCATGAGGTCCTCGCAGCCGCCGAGGGCCAGGTAGAACTCGCGCAGCGCCTGCGGGATCTCCACCCCGGCCTCGTCCAGGGCGTCGTCGAGGTCGTCCTCGGTCAGCCCGTCCTCCGGGTCCCACGCGTCGTCTAGGTATTGCGGAACCAGGGAACGGAACTTCTCAACGAACATCTCAGCCATGCGTCAAATCCTATCGGTCTCCGGAGCGCCGCGGACGCGCCCACCCGCGGGCCGCGAGCGGGGCGCGCCAGTGCAGCCGCAGGGCGAGCTCCCGGAACACGAAGACGACGACGGCGATGGCCACCCCGGTGCCGAGGTTGAGCAGCCCCAGCGTCCCCGTCCACGCGGCCAGCCCGGCGCCGAGCATGGCCGGCAGCGCGTAGATGTCCTTGTGGTTGAACAGCTGCGGGACGTCGTTGGCGGCCACGTCGCGGAGCAGGCCGCCGCCGCACGCCGTCGCGACTCCGAGCAGCGCGGCGACGACGGGGGACAGGCCCGCGCCGAGCGCCTTGTCCGTGCCCGTGATGCAGAACAGGGCCAGCCCCGCCGCGTCGAAGTGCAGCAGCCAGCGGCCCAGCCGCGTCAACCGGCCCGAGACCAGATACACGGCGACCGTCGCCAGCAGCGGCGGCACCAGGTAGACCAGCGAGGTGAACGACGTCGGCACGCCCTGGTCGATGATGACGTCGCGCACGATTCCGCCGCCGAGCCCGGCGAGATACGCCAGCGCCAGCGACCCGACGATGTCGAAGCCCTTGCGCGCCGCGAGCAGCGACCCGGAGACGGCGAACGCGAAGATGCCGATCAGCTCGAGCCAGAGGCCCACCAGGTCGGTGTCGACGGACGCGACGGCGCCGTCGACGAGACCCGCCGGGGTCAGCGACGCACCCAGGGCGGCCACCGCGGCCACCGTCGACAGGAGCCCCGCGCCCATCAGTGCACGTCCCGGGCGGCGAGCGCGAGCCAGAGCTGGACCCGGTCCGGCGTCGTGGTGGGGTCGAAGCCGCTCAGCTCGGAGATCTGCTGGAGGCGGTAGCGCACGGTGTTGCGGTGCAGGCCGAGGTCCTCCGCGACCGCCCCGACGCTGCCGTTGAGACGCAGGTAGGACCGCAGGGTCGCCAGCAGGTCCGCCCCGTGCGCCGCGTCGAACGCCTCGAGCGGATCCAGCGCCTCGGCAGCCAGGTCGCCGAGCGGGACGTCGCGCGCCGCCAGCAGCAGCGACGTCAGCGAGAGGCGCGAGGGTTTGTTGACCGCCTCGCCGTGGCGCAGCGCCTCCACGGCCTCGAAGTAGCTCCAGCGCAGCCCCGAGGGGTGCGCGTAGGAGCCCCCGTAGGCGACGCGCGCCTCGATCCCGGCACCCTGCAGGTACGCTGCGAGGCGCCCCGCGGCCGCGGTGCCGTCGTCGGTCTCCAGGACCACGGCGAGCCGGTCGTCGACGACTGCGCTGGCGGCGTCGCCCAGCTCGGGGGGCAACGGCAGGGAGCGCAGGGCCCGCGGCCGGCCGGTCGAGGACTCCACCAGCAGCACGGAATGCGGCGCGGCTGCGGCGATCCCGACCGTCTGCAGGCGCAGCGCGGCGTCCTGCCCCTCGATGGTCCCCTGGGTGAGGTCGCCCAGGACCTGCCCGGCGACGGTCCGCCGCGACTCGCGCAGCCGCGCCTGGCTGGCCAGCTCGACGCCGATCAGGGACTGCGCGTAGTCGATCAGCCCGTCGCGCGGATACGGCTCGGCGACGTAGAGCGTGCAGCGGTCCTTGAGCCCCGTGGCGATGGGGATGTCGTGCCACGCGCCGGAGTCCGTGGGCGGGCCGTGGACGCGGGCCCCGTACTGGGTGAGCGCGACGCTCGCGCCGAGCAGCCGCGACAGCTCCTTCAGCAGCTCGCCGAGCCCGCCGCCGCCGAGGAGGGCCGCGGCCAGCTGCTGGTGTCCGCGGAGGAGCCGCTCGACGCGCCCCAGGTGGTCGGAGGCGATCGCCTCGGCGATCATCCGGGTGATCGCGACGAACGGGGTCGCGTACGGCACCTCGAAGACCGGCAGTCCCACCTCGGCAGCCCGGCGCACGACGGCGGCCGGCACCTTGGCGTGGGTCAGCCCGGTCCCGTAGCCCAGCGCCAGGGCGCCGGCGTGGCGGGCGCGGTCGACGAACGCCGACTGCGCCGCCGCGGTCTTCTGCCGCAGTCCCGTGGTCAGCAGGACCTCGCCGCCGCCGAGAAAGGGGGCCGGGTCCTGGAGCTCGGTGACCGCGGCCCACTGGATCGGGGCGTCCGCGGCGTCGCCCGCGTCGGTGAGTGCGACCAGGCGCAGCTCGGGGGAGGCCAGCAGCGCGGCCAGGGTCATCGCCATGCCTCCGATGGTAGCCCCGTCATTGTGCGATGGACCCATGGGTCGGCGAGTCCTTGGTCAAAGTGACGGGTCGCACAGCGGGAGCGGGGTCCGCCCGGCGAAGGACGCGGGCCGTTCTCAATTGTGACGCCCCGCACCGCGGTCTACCGTGGATGCCATGACGACTCCATCCACCAGCGGGGCGGCGAAAGCCCCGACCGCCGCCCGAGAGACCTTCTCGTCGCGGCGGCTCTTCATCCTGTCGGCCATCGGCTCCGCCGTGGGCCTCGGGAACATCTGGCGCTTCCCGTACGTGGCCTACGAGAACGGCGGGGGAGCCTTCCTGATCCCCTATCTCGTGGCGCTGCTGACCGCCGGCATTCCCCTGCTGTTCCTCGACTACTCGATCGGGCACAAGCACCGGGCCTCCGCGCCCATGGCCTTCCGGCGCCTGCACCGCGGCGCCGAGCCCCTGGGTTGGTGGCAGGTGCTGATCAGCTTCATCATCGCCGTCTACTACGCCGTCATCATCGCGTGGGCCGTGATGTTCACCGGGTTCTCGGTGACGCAGGCCTGGGGCGACGACGCCGAGGGGTTCTTCTTCGGCGAGTTCCTGCAGATGGCCGAGGTGCCGGGCCTGTCCTTCGACTACGTGCCGGGCGTGCTCCTCCCGCTGCTGGGGGTCTGGGCCGTGGTGATCGCGATCATGGTCTTCGGCATCCGCAAGGGCATCTCGCGGGCCAACGGCATCTTCCTCCCGCTGTTGATGGTCATGTTCCTGATCCTGGTCATCCAGTCCCTCTTCCTCCCGGGTGCCACGGCCGGACTGGACGCGTTCTTCACGCCGAACTGGGCGGCCCTGGCCAACCCCGGCGTCTGGGCGGCGGCCTACGGGCAGATCTTCTTCTCGCTGTCCGTGGCCTTCGGCATCATGGTGACCTACTCGTCCTACCTCAAGCGCAAGACCGACCTGACGGGTTCCGGCATGGTCGTGGCCTTCTCCAACTCGGGCTTCGAGATCCTCGCCGGCATCGGCGTGTTCGCGGCGCTGGGCTTCATGGCGCAGGCCGCGGGCACCGGCGTCGACGAGGTGGTCAGCGGAGGCATCGGACTGGCGTTCGTGGCTTTCCCGACCATTATCTCGCAGGCCCCGCTGGGGGCGCTCATGGGGCTCCTGTTCTTCGGCGGCCTCGTCTTCGCGGGGCTGACCTCGCTGATCTCGATCATTGAGGTCATCATCGCCGCCGTGCAGGACAAGCTCGGCTGGGCGCGCGTGCGCGCCACCCTGGCCGTCACGCTCCCGCTGGCCATCATCTCCATCGGGCTGTTCCCCACCACCACCGGGCTGCAGCTGCTCGACACCTCCGACGCCTTCGTGAACAGCTTCGGCATCATGGCCGTCGCCCTCGTCACCGTGGTGATGGTCTCGGTCGGGTTCACCGCCTTGCCGCGGCTCGCGAAACACGTCAACCGCATCTCGAGCCTCAAGCTGGGGATCGTGTGGCGCGTCCTCGTCGGCGGCGTCGCCCCGATCGTGCTGGGCTACATCCTCATCTCGGAGATCCAGGCCAAGTCCGGCGAGCAGTACAGCGGCTACCCGGCGTGGTTCAACGGCGTGTTCGGCTGGGGCATGGCCGGGGGCCTGATCGTGGCCGCCATCCTGCTGACCCTCATCCCGTGGAGCGCCAAGAGCGCCGTCCACGACCCGGAATTCGAGCGCATCGCGGCGTCCGAGCAGGCGGAGCAGGACGCGATCGACGAGCTCGAGGAACAGGCGTGGGACGACGACCGGCGCCGCGACGGCGACCCAACCCCCGTGCCCCGCACGCAGAAAGGAACGACCCCATGAGCGGCATCGCCATCACCATGATGATCATCGCCATGATCACCGTCTGGGGGGGCCTGGCCATCGCGCTGGTCAACCTGGCCCGCCATCCCGAGGACGAGGGGCACCTGCCCGAGGAGATCGCGCCGGAGCTCTAGCCCACCCCGCCGGGGCCCGCGGAACGCTATGCACCTGCACAGCGTTCCGCGGGCTTCGCTGTGCCGGGGGCCGTGGCGGGGCGCCCCGGCGGGAACGTAGTCTCGGCGGAGGACATTTTCGGCCCGAAAGGAACTTCCCATGGACATCCAGTACCGCCTTGAGCAGAAGCGCAACATCTCCGGTTCCTTCCCCGGGCCCCGGTCCGCGGCGTTGGCCGAGCGCCGGGCCGCGGTGGTCGCCAAGGGCGTCGCGTCCTCGGTGCCGGTCTACGCCGCGGACGCCGACGGCGGCGTCATCGTCGATGTCGATGGGAACTCGCTGGTGGACCTGGGCTCCGGCATCGCCGTCACCACGGTCGGCGCCGGCAACCCGAAGGTCGCCGCGGCCGTCGCCGAGCAGGCGGCGCGCTTCACCCACACGTGCTTCATGGTGACCCCGTACGAGGGCTACGTGGAGCTCGCGGAGAAGCTGGCGAAGCTGACGCCCGGAACGCACGAGAAGAAGTCCGTCTTCTTCAACTCGGGCGCCGAGGCCGTCGAGAACGCCGTGAAGGTCGCCCGCGTCGCCACGGGCCGCACAGCCGTCGTCGCCTTCGACCACGCCTACCACGGGCGCACCAACCTCACCATGGGCCTGACCGCGAAGGCGGCGCCGTACAAGCGCGGCTTCGGCCCGCTGGCCTCCGAGATCTACCGGATGCCCATGAGCTACCCGTTCCGCGAGGAGAACCCGAACATCTCCGGCAAGGAGGCCGCCGAGCGCGCCATCCTCGCCATGGAGAAGCAGATCGGCGGCGACCAGATCGCCGCGATCATCATCGAGCCCATCCAGGGCGAGGGCGGGTTCATCGTGCCCGCGGAGGGGTTCCTGCCCCGGATCGCCGAGTGGGCCAAGGAGCAGGGCATCGTCTTCATCGCCGACGAGGTGCAGTCCGGCTTCTGCCGCACCGGGGCCTGGTTCGCCTCCGAGCACGAGGGCGTGGTGCCGGACATCGTGACCCTGGCCAAGGGCATTGCCGGCGGCATGCCGCTCTCCGGCATCGTGGGCCGCGCCGAGCTGCTCGACTCCGTCCACCCGGGTGGCCTCGGCGGCACCTACGGCGGCAACCCGGTGGCCGTGGCCGCCGCGCTCGCGGCCCTGGACTTCATGGAGGAGCAGGACCTCTCCGGGCGCGCCCGCGAGATCGAGGCGCGCTTCTACGCCCGCCTCCGGCCGCTCCAGCAGGAGATCGCCGCGATCGGCGACCTGCGCGGCCGCGGCGCCATGCTCGCCATCGAGTTCGTCAAGGCCGGGGGCATCGAGCCCGACGCCGATCTGACCAAGAAGATCGCGGCGGACTGCCTGGCCCAGGGCGTCGTCATCCTCACCTGCGGGACCTACGGCAACGTGGTGCGCCTCCTCCCGCCGCTGGTCATGGGCGACGCGCTGCTCGACGACGCCCTCGACGTCCTCGAGGCGGCCATCCGCGCGAACGCCTAGACGGCTCGTCCCGGCCCCATCGCGGGACGGTAGAGTCTGAGCCACCACCACGACGGCGGCGCCCCCACCCACGGCGGAGGGGGCGCCGCCCCACGCCCCCAGGAGGCACCCCCGATGCGCTATCTAGTTGGCTACCGTCCCGATGAACGCGGGGCCGAGGCACTGCGCCTGGGCATCGCGGGGGCGCGCACCCTGCAGTGCGAGCTGGACGTCGTCTACGTCGTGTCCCACAACACGCCCTACGTGGCCTCGCACCCGGAGGGCAGCCGCGTCAGCGCCGAGGAGCAGCGGCTGCTCACGGCCAAACGGGAGGCGCTCGCCGCGGTGCCGCAGGACGTGCCGGTCCGCTTCCACATCCGGTCGAACGACTCCACGGCGCAGGGACTGATCGACGCCGCCCGCGAGCTCGGAGCCGTGCGGATCGTCGTCGGGGCCGCGCGCGAGGGCGTGCTGGACCGCTACAGCATCGGATCCGTGGCGAACGCGCTCCTCCATTCCAGCCCGGTGCCCGTGATGCTGGCGCCGCGCGGCTACGGCAACACCGAGCCGTTCAGCCGGCTGACGGCGGGCGTGGGGGAGCGGGAGGGCTGGCAGAGTGTGCTCTCGACGGCGCTTTCCTCGACCCGGCGTCACCACCGTCCGCTGCGGCTCGTCTCGCTGGTTGCCCTCGATGCCGAGCGGTCCCGCTACGGCGAGGACGCGAACGCCGCGCTCCGGCACGCCAACTCGGTCCTCGCCGAGGCCGCCCGGAGCCTGCCGCAGGACATCGACGTCGCGATCGACGTGGTGCAGGGACGCAAGGAGGAGGACGCGATCGCTTCGCTGGACTGGGAGGAAACCGATCTGATGATCATCGGATCCAGCCGCCTCGCCCAGAAGCACCGCCTCTTCCTGGGCAGCACCGCCAGCCGCATGTTGCGCGCGCTGCCGGTCCCGATGATGGTGGTTCCGCGCGACCACGAGCCGCCGCGGGCCTGACGGGCCGCCGCGGGCCTGACGGGCCGCCGCGGGCCTGACGGGCCCGCCGCCGGCCGCCTAGTGCGGCGGCGCGGTCGCCGCTTCCGACTCCCGCGCGCGGGCCGACGCGGCCGCACTGGCATCGGCCCGGCGGCGGATCCCCGGACGGCGCATCATGTCCACCGTGAGCAGGATGATCGCCACCCACACCAGGCCGAAGCCGATCCAGCGCTCGACCGGCATCTCCTCGTTCAGCAAAGTCAGGGCCAGGATGAACTGGAGCACCGGGGCCAGGTACTGCAGCGTCCCGATGGTGCTCAGCGGCAGCCGCCTGGCGGCCGCCCCGAACAACAGCAGCGGGACCGCCGTGATGATTCCGCTCGCCGCCATCAGCCAGAAGTGCGTCGGGCCCGAGGAGAGCACCGTGGCCTCGTCGCGGGACAGGATCCAGGCCATGTATCCCGCGGCCGGCAGGGCCAGCACGGCCGTCTCGACGGACAGGGTGGTCACCGCGCCCGCCGTGCGGCCGACGCGGTTCTTCACGAACCCGTACAGCCCGAAGGAGAAGGCCAGCGTCAGCGCGATCACCGGCAGGCTGCCGTAGGCGAACGTCAGCACCAGCACGGCCAGCAGCCCGAAGCCCATGGCGGTCCACTGGACGCGGTTGAGCCGCTCCTTGAGGATGAGGACGCCCAGCGCGGTGGAGACCAGCGGGTTGATGAAGTAGCCCAGCGACGCCTCCACCGCGTGCCCGTTGAGCACGGCGTAGGTGTACGTCAGCCAGTTGACCGCGATCAGCACCGCGGCCACGGAGAGCCGGAGCATCGAGCCGCGGTCGCGCAGGAGCACGGCGAGCTGCGGCCAGGAGCGCGTCGCCGTCAGCAGGAGCGCGCAGAAGAGCAGGCTCCACACCACGCGGTTGGACACGATTTCCAGCGGACTCGCGATCCCGATCGTCACGAAGTACAGGGGGAGCAGGCCCCACAGGCCGTACGCGCCGAGTCCGTAGAGGAGGCCCGCCCTGCGGTCGCGGGCCGGGCCGGCGTCGTTGCGCTCGGCGGCCCGGGTGGGGGTGGTTGGCATGGTGATGCCAACACCGCGCGCCGGGCGCGTATTCCGCCCGGGCTGGTTGTCTCGCCCACTGGACGTTCCCGGCACGACGGCGGCGCCGCGGCCCCGGCGTCGTGCGGGTTGTGCGTCGATCGGCACCCTGCCGGTTCCGCGTGCCCGCCGCGGCCCCGGGCACCCTAGCTCAGGTACGCCTGGATGGTCTGGAGGGGCTTGCCCGTCTGGACCAGCTGGCCGCGGCCCGGCGGCAGGGCCCGCGCCCTGACGTTGTTGATGAGGCCGCCCTCGGAGCGCTCGCCGGACATGATCAGCGCCGCGGATCCGGAGTCGCGCAACGTGGAGAAGAACGACTCGTACATGCCCCGGCTCGCGCCGCGGACCTTGCGCGTCAGCACCACGTTGAGGTTCAGCTCGGCCGCCATCGGCAGGTAGGTGGTCAGGCGCCCCATCGGCGAGCCGCCGCCGGCGGTGAGGATGTCGTAGTCGTCCACGAGCACAACGAGGCGGGCCGTGCCCGGCTTCTCGTCCGCGGTCCCGCCGGTGGTCCGCAGCTGGAGCTCCTTGACCAGCGCGGCGGAGAGCTGCTCGGCGACCGCCGCGCTTCCCGCGTAGCCGCCGAGGTAGTCGTCCGGCACCACGTCGTCGAGCCCCTTGCGCGGGTCGTAGACGGCGAAGAGCAGCTCGTCGGGGGTGTGCTGGCCCACCAGCGTGGACACGAAGTTGCGCAGGACGTTCGACTTGCCGCACTCCTCGTCGCCCATGACGATGAAGTGCCGGTCCTTGGCGGTGGTGTCCAGCAGGTGCGGCCCGAGGTCGACCTCGCGCAGCCCCAGCGGGACCACGCCCGGAGCCGCCGGCCGCGGAGCATCGGCGAGTCCCACGGCGCCCGGCAGCACACGCACGCGCATCGCCTGGTCGCGCGTGGACTCCGCGACCTGGGCGACGAGGTCGCGCAGGCCGTCCGAGGCGTCCTCCGCGTCGGCCACGCCGTCGATGCGCGGCAGCGCGACGTGGCCGATCAGCTTCCGGTCCGAGAGCGCGCGCCCGGGGGCGTCCGCGCTCACCCCGGCCGCCACCTTCCGGTCGATGGCCGAATCCGCCGGATCGGTCAGCGCCAGCTCGATCCGGTTGCCGAAGAACCCCTGCTGGGCCATGCGCAGCTCGGCGCCGCGGTTCAGCGTCGTGACCACGTGGATGCCGTAGCCGCCGCCACGCATGATCAGGGCGTTGACGCTGTCCTGGATCTCCTCGAAGTCGTCCGCGATCTGCCCGTAGCCGTCGATGACCAGGAAGACGTCGGCGCTGGGAAGCTCCCCGAGGCGGCCCTCGGCCCGGAGGCGCCGCATGGTGGCCAGCGAGTCGATCCGGTGCTGCTCGAACACGCGTTCGCGCACCAGCAGCATGCCCATGAGCTCCTCGACGGTGCGGCGGACCACCTCGCGGTTGGTCCGGATCGCGGTTCCGCCGACGTGGGGCAGCCCGGCCAGCGGCAGCAGGCCCGAGCCGAGCAGGTCGAGGCAGTACACGCCGACCTCGTGCGGGGAGTGCGTCAGCGCCAGCGAGGCGACGACGGTGCGCAGCAGCGTGCTCCGCCCGGACTGCGGGCCGCCCACGATGACCAGGTTGCCGCCGCCTTGGGTGAAGTCGATCTCCCAGAGGCCCTGCCATTGCCGGGCCGGGTCGTCGAGCAGGCCGATGGGCACGCGGAGCCCGCCGCCGCGCGCGAGACGGAGCCCGCGCTCGCCGGGGCGCACCGAGCCCACCGCGGCTTCCAGCGAGATGGCCGGCGGCAGCGGCGGCAGCCAGATCTCCTGCACCGACCGGGGGAACGAACGCAGCGTGTCCATCAGGGTCGACATGACGGTGGGGCCGGTGGTGCGCCGGGCAGGGGCGTTCCGGCCGGCGCCCGCGGGGGCGCCCGCCGCGCCCGCCGGGGATCCCGCATAGCGCGGGACGGGCACGACGACGGCCGCCTGGTCCGTCGCGCGCGGTTCCGGGGTCTCCTCCGCGTCCAGCGGCCCCGATACGTAGCCGGACTTGAAGCGCGTGTAGACCGTGGTGTCCACCTTGAGGTACCCGTAGCCGGGTACGGGAGGGAGGTGGAACGCGTCGCCGGTGTCCAGCACGGTGCGGCTCTCCGACTCGGACAGCGTGCGCAGGCCGATCCGGTAGGACAAGTACGTCTCCAGGCCGCGGAGCTTGCCGCCCTCCACCCGTTGGCTGCTCAGCAGCAGGTGCACGCCGATCGAGCGGCCGATGCGCCCGATCGAGAGGAACAGGTCGATGAAGTCCGGGCGCGCCGTGAGCAGCTCGCCGAACTCGTCGATGATGACCACCAAGTGGGGCAGCGGATCCATCGTCTCGCCGCGGGCCAGGCGCTCGGAGCGGTGGACCTGGTAGTCGGTGATGTTGGCGATGTTGCCCGCGGCCTTCAGGACCTCCTGGCGCCGCAGGATCTCGCCGTTGAGGCTGGCGTAGACGCGCTCGACGAGCGAGAGGTCGTCGGAGAGGTTGGTGATGATGCCGGTGACCTGCGGCGCCCCCTCGAACGGGGCGAAGGTCGCGCCGCCCTTGAAGTCCACCAGGACCATCGCCAGGACGTCCGGGGAGTGGGTGGCCAGGAGACCGAACACCAGCGACCGGAGCATCTCCGATTTCCCGGAGCCGGTGGCCCCGATGCACAGGCCGTGCGGGCCCATGCCGAACTGGGCGGACTCCTTGAGGTCCAGGACGGTCGGCCGGCCGCCGTCGTCCGGACCCAGGGGGACGCGCAGGAAGTCGGCCTCGCCGCGGGGACGCCAGGCGCGCTCGACGTCGGCGCGGTCCAGCCGGGGCGACAGGCCGAGCATCTCCAGGAAGCTCGCGGAGGCCGCCCCGCCGCCTCCGTGCTCGAGGGAGTCGGCGGAGAGCCGCAGCGGCGCCAGCTCACGGGCGAGCGCGGACGCCGTCGCGACCGGTAGGGGATCCAGCACGCCGGACGCGACGGCCGGGTGCACGGGGTCGGCGCGGTAGTCCTGCACCTCGAAGCCGTCCAGCGTCTCGCTGATCCGCAGCGACACCTCGCCCGGCTCGTGGCCGCGGTCGTCCACGAGGTGGAGGACCGTGAGCCCCAGCCGGCCCGGCTCCACGAACTTGTCCGCGAGCGGAAGCTCCGCGGACTGCGTGCCGTGCGAGTCGGAGACGACGATCAGGCGCGAGAGCGCCTGGCCGGGCGCCGCGGAGGTCTTGCGGGCCTCGACGGCCAGCTTGGCGCGCCGCGACAGGTCCTCGGACATGACGCCGGCGAGGGTGTCCGGGTCCGGCGCGATGCGCCGGACCAGCCCGGTCTCGTCGGCGAGCGCCTGGTCCGCGAGGTGCGGAAGCCAGGAGGCCCACTGCCAGTCCTCGCGGTGGATCTCGGGCGCGCTGATGCCGAGGGCCAGGTCCTCGGGCGAGTGGAACGCCGCTGCCTCGCACAGGATGTTCCGGGCCAGCGCCAGGACGAAGCCGCGCGACCCGACGATGCTGACGTTGCCGGCCCCGTCGAGGGGCACCGTGATGGGCATGTCCGGCGAGGCCGCGTAGCGCCTGCGGAGGATCTCCGCCTCGGCGACCATAAAGGCGTCCAGCTGCTGCGTGGAGCCCGCGCTCTCGGCGACGACGATCTCCCGGCTGGGCCGCTCGCCCGTGCCGATGCGCACGTCCAGGAAGTCCTCGTTGCCGCGGCGCCGCTCCCACAGCCGCAGGGGGTTCCGGACGATGTCGAACAGCGCCTCGGGCGGCGGGCTGGACACCCGGGCCACCGCGGCCGCCCGCTGTTCGTCCGCGCGCAGCTTCACCCGCGTCCGCTCCAGGTAGCGCATGTAGTTGTCGCGGGCCTGGGTGCGGGCGCGCGCCTGCTTGCCGCGCTGGCTGAACATCATGAAGACCGCGAGGACGACCGTGAGGATCATCATCAGCGCGCCGACGGCGGCGAAGGGGGAGTTCCTGAACGTCATCATGACCGTCATGGAGACCGCGCCGCCCAGCATCGGCACGACGGCCACGAGGTTCAGGCCGGGCGCCTCCCCCTCCACGGGCGGCGGCCCGTCGATGGCGAACGGCCGGAAGTCCCGCAGCGGTGCCGATGTCCGGGCGGGGCGGTGGACGATCCTCTGCGACATGCCCTAGCGCCTTCCGTTGGCCAGCTCGAGCGCCTTCGCGGCGATCGTCGCGGCGGTCACCCGATGGCGGGGCGCCAGTCGCGGCAGCGCGACATCAGCACCCGCCGCGAGATGCCGGTCGTAGCCGAGTGCGTAGGCGTCGAAGCCCAGGCGCGCGAGGCGCGCCGCCTGCTGGGGCGCGCCCAGAGCGGACGCCCGGTCCTGCTGCATCACCACCACGACCAGCGGGATGGGGGCCAGACGCGGGTCCCGGCGCCACCGGGCGAGCTGCGCCAGCGCGTCGTCCAGGCCGGAGAGTGTCGCCGGGACCGCGAACACCGCGGCGTGGCAGTCGGCGAGAGCCGCCTGGGTGGCCGGGGCCTCGAAGCCCGTCGGGCAGTCGAGCAGGGTGACCGGGAAATAGCGGGAGACGGCCGAGCACGCCTCGCGGAGCGCGGCGGCGCCGGCGGCACGCTCGCGGGCGCGGGGACCCGTGGCGAAGAGGTTCGGCGCGGCGTGGCCGAGCATCCCGGAGAGCTCGGACGCCGTCGGCAACGTGCCCCCGGTCGTCCGGTCCACGAGGTCGTCGATCGCCGGGGCGGCGTCGGTGCCGAGCCGCAGCCCGAGGCTGCCGTGTCCCGGGTCCAGGTCCAGCACCGCGATGGTGTCGGGGCGCACCGCGGAGAACAGCCGCCCAAGCAGGGCGGCCACCGTCGTCTTCCCGGCACCGCCACGGGTGGAGACGACGGCGATGCGCCGGCCGGTGGCCACGGGGGCCTGCGCCTGTGCCGCTCGCTCGGCCATCACCTCGGGGGTGCGGTCGGCGGTGAACAGCGCACGGAGCACCCGCGCGAGTCCGCCCCGCGAATCCGACGCCGCGGCGAGGCGGCGGCGGTCGCCCTCGAGCGGAGAGCCGACGCCGTTCGGTGAACCGAGGCCGTTCGGAGAGCCGGGTTCGTTCGGTGAACCGAGGACGAGCGGAGAGCCGGGTTCGGCGGGTGCCCAAGGGTCCGCGACAGGCGTGGCGGCCCACGGGTCCGCCGGGGGCCGCGCGGCGGCGCGTGGGGTCTGCGGCTGGTTCGTCATGTGCTTTTCCTCGGCGCTAGAACGTCTCGAGCATCTTGGCGAAGACGCCGAAGTAGCCGGTCAGCAGGGGGACGGTGGCGAGGATCGCCAGGACCTCGACGCGCTCGGCGATCTGGCGCAGGCGGGCCTCGGTGTGGTCGGGCAGGTCCACGGCGAGGCCGAGGCCGATCAGGACGGAGACCAGCAGGACGCCGACGCCCACGATCCACACCCGGTCTCCGGCCAGGCCCGCGAGCGTGACGGCGCCAGCGAGGACGCCGGCGGCGGCGGCCGCGTAGAGGGCGCAGCGCTCGAGGGCCATCGGGAAGGCGCGGGCGCGCAGCATGGTGGCCAGCACGAGCGCGAGCAGCAGCGGCAGGGACCAGGCGGTCCGGTCCCCGTCGGAGCCGACCAGCCACATCCCGGCGCCGGCGGACGCGGCGGCGGCCACCGTGGACAGGGTCAGGCCGCCGTGGGCGGCCCGGATGGCGGCCAGGGCGTCGCCGCGCCGGAGGGAGGCGCCCGCGGCGCGCCGGTCGTCCAGCGTGGCCAGCCCGGAGGCGGACAGCGCGACGGACGGTAGCAGGCCCAACGCGAGCACGGCGCAGATCGCGGCGAAGCCTCCCACGCCGGCGGACCCGCCGGACGCTCCGCCGGTCGCGCCACCGGAGGCGGCCCAGGCGGCCAGCGGCATCGCGATCGCCCAGCACCCGGTGAGCGCCCCCGCCACGGCGGCGGCCGTCAGCAGCGACCGTGGCCGCCGGGACCCCGCGGCGAGGCACGCGCAGAACGCCGCCACCGCGAGCGCCGCGAGCAGCATCCTCGGCGCGTCGGGGCTGTCCCAATGGAACAGCCCGAGCAGGACGGCGCCGAGCCCGGAGGCCATGAGCGTGGTGCCCAGGGGCCTGGCCGCCGCCGCGACGGCCGCGCCGAGCGCCAGCGCGCCGGCCCCGATGGCGAGGTGGGCCCACCAGCGCTGTTCCGGCAGGGAGTGGCCGAGGATGAGCTCGAGCCCCAGCAACAGCCCCGCCACGGAGAAGACGCCCGACGCCGCGACCAGGTGGTGCCGCGTCCACCGGCCGCCGACTTCCGCCGAGGTGTCGACGACGGTGTCGGCGATGTCGTAGACGACCGCGGGGGGAGGCGCGTCGTGGCTGCCGAGCAGGGTCAGCTGCGCGCCGTCGAGCACGCCGGCGTCAGCGAGGGTGTCTTGGGGGGACAGGTGCTCGCCCGTCGCGGTCAGCAGGATCTTGCTCGCGACCCGCTCGCCCGGCCGGTCGCCGAGCAGGTCCAGGATCTGCGGCATCAGCGTGCCGACCTCCGCCGCGGACGGCAGCAGCAGGTCCACGTGTCGTTGCGCGCCCATGAGGGTCACGCGGGTGTACGGCTGGGACATGGCGGTCTCAGACTCCCGTTCGGTGGATGGGTGCGTACGGGTCCGCGGTACGGGCCGGAGCGCTCGCGGACTGGCGCTCCCGCTGCTCCTGCTCGCGCCGCTGGTCCGACAGCAGGCTGCCCACGAACGCCACGGCGACGCAGATCGCGGCGACCAGGGCGGCGGCGACGATGCTGAACAGGAACAGGCGGGCCGTCCCCCTCCAACGCCGCTCGGTGGGGTTGTCCGCGTAGAGCAGGGCGTCGGCCAGGCGGCTGCGGCGCACCGCGACAGATTCGATGAGTTGGCTGTCGAATTCTGTCGCCACTGTGACCTTTCCTGTCGGGCGGGTGGTGCTCTACGGGAACCATCATGTCAGTTCGGGGTTGCGGATTCGTGCCATTCGGGTGCGCATGGGGAGTTCTCCCCATGGGCGCGGCTTGACCCCCCTGTGCGGCTGACGTTGGATGGAACCACCGGCGAGGTCGAACGGGACGCCGGAGGACCACCACCGAACGTCCGCCGGCCGCGGCGTGGCCGGTGCGGGCTCCGGCCGAAGCGGCCGGCGCCAGGGGAACCACCCCCAACCGAGAGGCAGGAAAAGCAATGGGCTTCAAAGGCAAGATGAACGTCCCCGCCATGGGGGACGCCGTCCAGCAGTCCGAGGGATCGGGGACCGAGCTCATCAAGCTCGTCGAGGAGCTGACCGACGGCGTGGAGGAGCTGAAGACCACGTTCTCCGGCAACGGCGCCGTCGCCTACAACAACTTCATGGTCGAGGCCCACCGCGTGCAGGCGGATCTCATCACGGCCCTGGCGTCGATCTCGGCGGGCCAGGCGAAGACCGCCAAGGCCTACGTCACGATGGACGACACGTTCGAGGAGGCCGGCTCCGCCGCGGCCTCGGTCGCCGCGGCCACCACCGTCAAGGGCTTCAACCGCGGCGCCTGACCGGCGCACCCCGCCCCGGCCCGGCGCTCTTCCGGCACGGCGACCACGGCCGGCCTCGGCCGGGCGGCGCGCGGGTCCGGCGCCCGCCACCCACCCCCGACACCACCGCACATCCCCGGCCAGCGGCCGGCACGAAAGGACCACACCATGAGCAAGGGCGACAAGGACACGATCTCCTTCGACGAGGGAGCCGCGGCACGGATCGAGAGCGACATCCTGCGGATCGCGGGGCGTATCGAGACCATCATCGGCGACCGCGAGCAGCAGAAGAAGTTCGTCGCGGACAACTGGGAGGACGCCCAGAACCGCGAGGGCTACGACTCCAAGGAATCCGACTGGATCCTGGCGGCCAACGACACCCTGGGCCTCGTGCGCGACGCGCGCGAGCTGCTCAGCAAGAACCAGACGACGGCGGCGGACACCGGCAAGCAGGTCGGCAGCATCGTCGAGAGCATCTAGTTCCCCGGGGCGGCGGGGGACGGGCGGCAGGGCGGGGTTCGACGCCGCCGCGCGGGCAATTAGACTAGGTGGCTGTGCGCTATTGCCGCGCGCCGCGATTCCCTTCCGGAAGGAAACCACGTGTCACATCCCGCCGCCGACCGCCCGCTGCGCGTCGCCATCATCGGCGCAGGCCCGGCAGGGGTCTACGCCGCCGACATCCTGACCAAGGCGGAGCGCGAGTTCGAGGTCAGCATCGACCTGTTCGACGCCTACCCGGCCCCGTACGGCCTGATCCGCTACGGGGTCGCCCCCGACCACCCGCGCATCAAGGGCATCGTCAACGCCCTGCACAAGGTCCTGGACCGCGGCGACATCCGCTTCCTGGGGAACGTGACCTACGGCCGCGACCTGCTGCTGAGCGACATCCGGTCCATGTACGACGCGGTGATCTTCGCGACGGGCGCCATCAAGGACGCCCCGCTGAGCGTCCCCGGCGTCGAGCTGGAGGGATCCTTCGGCGCCGCCGACTTCGTCTCCTGGTACGACGGCCATCCCGACGTCCCCCGCGACTGGCCGCTCGACGCGACGGAGATCGCGGTCATCGGCAACGGCAACGTCGCCCTCGACGTCGCCCGGGTGCTCTCCAAGCACGCCGAGGACCTGCTGGTCACCGAGATCCCGGACAACGTCTACCGCGGGCTGGCCCAGTCGCCGGTCACCGACGTGCACGTCTTCGGGCGGCGCGGGCCCGCGCAGGTCAAGTTCACCCCGCTCGAGCTCCGCGAGCTCTCGCACAGCCGCGACGTCGACATCGTCCTGTACCCGGAGGACTTCGAGTTCGACGAGGCCTCCGACGCGGCCATCAAGACGAACAACCAGGTCAAGACGATGGTTAACACGCTGACCAACTGGCTCGTCGAGGAGCAGGACACCGGGGCCTCGCGCCGGCTGCACCTGCACTTCCTGCACAACCCCGTGGAGATCATGGGCCGCGACGGCAAGGTCGCCGGCATGCGCTTCGAGCGCCAGGAGCTCGACGGGACGGGCAACGTCCGCGGGACCGGCGAGATGGTGGACTACCCGGTCCAGGCCGTCTACCGCGCCATCGGCTACTTCGGGTCCGAGCTGGAGGAGGTCGGCTTCGACGCCGGCCGCGGCGTCATCCCGAACGACGGCGGCCGGGTGCTGGACGAGTCGGGACGGCGCGTCCCCGGCATCTACGCGACCGGGTGGATCAAGCGCGGCCCGGTGGGCCTCATCGGCCACACCAAGGGCGACGCGCTGGAGACGATCGGGAACCTGCTCGAGGACCGGCTGGACCTTCCGGCCGCGGAGCGCCCGGAGGCGGGCGCCGTCGTCGAGCTCCTCGAGTCCCGCGGCGTGCCGTACACCACCTGGGAGGGCTGGCTGCGGCTGGACGCCCACGAACGCGCCCTCGGGGCGGCCGCCGGGACCGTGGAGACGGCCAAGGGGCCGGTCGCGCGCGAGCGCGTCAAGGTGGTTCCGCGCGAGGACATGGTGCGGATCTCGCAGGACGGCTGACCCGGCGCGGCTGCACGACGACGAGGGGCCGGCATCCGAGGAGATCGGATGCCGGCCCCTCGCGCGTCAGCGGGGACGACCCTGCCGCCGGGGCGCGGCGTGCGCCCCGGCGGCCGCCGGCCGGCTAGACCAGCCCGGCCATCTCGGCGGCGCCGTCGGTGCTGCCGGCGTCGCCCGCGGCGAACCGCTCGCGCAGCAGGGCGCCGAGGTTGGCGTCGACGTTGGTCCAGTACTGGAAGAAGCGCTCGCGGATGTCCTCGCGGGTGATGCCCCCGGCCTGGCCGAGCAGCGTCTCGTGGAAGCGCTCCTTGGCGTCGGGCGTGAAGACGTCGCGGTACAGCGTGCCGGCCTGGCCGAAGTCGCCGTCCTCGGGGTGCAGCGTCGTGGCCGCGCGGACCAGGGCGCCGTCGGACTCCCAGGAACCCTCGGCGGCGCGCGCCGGATCGGCGGTCGGCCCGCCGAAGGAGTTCGGCGCGTAGACCGGGGCCTCGGGGGACTTGAAGCCGTGGCGCAGCTGCCCGTCCTGCGAGTAGTTGTTGACGGGCGCGTGCGGGCGGTTGGTCGGCAGCTCGTTGTAGTTCGTGCCGACGCGGTAGCGCTGCGCGTCCGGGTAGGAGAAGACGCGCGCGGTGAGCATCTTGTCCGGGGAGATCGCGTGGCCCGGGACGACGTTCGCCGGGGACAGCGCGATCTGCTCGATCTCGGCGAAGTGGTTCTCGGGGTTGCGGTCCAGCGTGAAGCGGCCGACCTCGACCAGCGGGTAGTCCTTCTGGGACCAGACCTTCGTCAGGTCGAACGGGTTGAAGCGGTAGGTCTTCGCGTCCTCGTACGGCATGATCTGCACGTGCAGGGTCCAGGAGGGGAAGTCGCCCTGCGCGATGGCCTCGTAGAGGTCGCGACGGTAGTGGTCCGCGTCGGCCCCGGCCAGGGCCTCGGCCTCCTCGTTGCTGATGTTGTGCTCGCCCTGGTCGGTGCGGAAGTGGTACTGCACCCAGAAGCGCTCGGCGTCGGCGTTGGTCCACAGGTAGGTGTGGGAGGAGAAGCCGTGCATCTCGCGCCACGAGCGCGGCAGGCCGCGGTCGCCCATGAGGTACGTGACCTGGTGCGCGGACTCGGGGGAGAGGGTCCAGAAGTCCCACTGCATGTCGGCGTCGCGCAGGCCGGAGCCCGGGAGGCGCTTCTGCGAGTGGATGAAGTCGGGGAACTTGATGCCGTCGCGGATGAAGAACACCGGGGTGTTGTTGCCGACGATGTCGAGGTTGCCCTCGGGCGTGTAGAAGCGCGTCGCGAAACCGCGCACGTCGCGCCAGGTGTCGGGGGAGCCCATCTCGCCGGCGACGGAGGAGAAGCGGGCCGCCGTGGCGACCTTCGCGCCCGGCTGGAACGCCGCGACGCGGGTGTACCGGGACACGTCCCCGGTGACCTCGAACGTGCCGAACGCGCCGCCGCCCTTGGCGTGGACGATGCGCTCCGGCACACGCTCGCGGTTGAACTGCGCGAGCTTCTCCAGCAGGTAGGCGTCGTGCAGGACGGTGGCGCCGCTGGCGCCGACGGTCAGCGAGTGCTCGTCGCTGGCGACCGGCGCGCCGGTCTGGGTGGTGGTGAAGTTCTCAGTCAAGAGAGGCTCCTTCTACTTGGGTGGGGTTCCCTGCGGAAGCACGGGCGCGGCGGCGATGCCGGCGGCCCCGCTCCTGCAGTCTTCACAGACGCCCTGGTACAGAACGTCCGCAATCTGGATGGCCATGCCGTGGTCGTCGGACGGCGTCAGGCAAGGGGCGTGGCCCACGGCGCATTCGACGTCTTCGACCCGTCCGCACGAGGTGCAGACGGCATGGTGGTGGTTGTCGTCCACGCGGGTCTCGTAGAGCGCCGGGGAGTGTGGGGGGCTGAAGCGGCGCAGGAGGCCCCGTGCCGTCAGGTCGTTCAGGACGTTGTAGACGGACTGGATGGACACGTCCGGCAGGTCGCGCCGCACCTCGGCGACCACGATGTCCGCGGACGAGTGCGGCCGGTCCTCGAGCGCGGCGAGCACGGCCAGGCGCTGGCGCGTGACGCGCAGCCCGTGGTCGCGAAGCCGATCCGAGTAGTCCATGCCCCCATTCTGGTCCTTCTTTTGAATAGTTCAAAATAGGACACGCCGGGCGGGACGGATCGGCGCGGCAATACCGGGGCTGCCACCCGACAATGCGGGACCGCACCAGCCCGGGCGGTTCGGGGCGCCGCCCGACAACACGGGACGGAACCGGTGCGGGTGACTCGGGGCGCCGCCCGACAACACGGGACGGAACCGGCGCGGGCGCCGCGGGGCGCGGCCCATAGACTCTTGCGGTGCCCCGCATCCTCGCCGACCTCACCCCGCTGCGCGCCAGCCCGGCCTTCCGCCGGCTCTGGATCGGCAACGCGCTGTCCGCGGTCGGCAGCCAGCTGACGCTGCTGGCGGTCAGCCTCGAGGTCTACCGCCTCACGGGCTCCAGCTTCCACGTCGGCCTGTTGGGCCTGTTCGCGCTGGTCCCGCTGGTCCTGGCCGGCCTCTACGGCGGGGCGATCGCGGATGCGCACGACCGCCGCAAGGTCGCGCTCGGCTCCGCCCTGGTGCTCTGGGGCGCGACGGCGGCCATTGCCGCCCAGGCCTGGCTCGGCCTGGGCAGCGTGTGGGTGCTCTACGCCCTCACGGCGGTGCACTCCGGCGCCGCCGGCATCAACCAGCCGACCCGCGGGGCCATCATCCCCGCCATCCTCGGGCTGAAGCTGCTCCCTGCCGCCAACTCCCTGAACATGGTCACCTTCGGCATCGCCCAGATGGTGGGCCCCCTGCTGGGCGGCGTGCTCGTGGCCCAGGTCGGGTTCGCGTGGACCTACACGATCGACGTCGTGACCTATACGGCGGCGCTGTGGTCGGTGTACCTGCTGCCGCCGCTACCGCCGGACGGCGCCGCGTCCCGGCCGGGACTGCGCTCCGTGGTGGAGGGGTTTCGCTTCCTGGGGAGCCAGCCGAACATCCGCATGACGTTCCTGATCGACCTGGTGGCGATGGTCATGGCGGCGCCGCGCGCGCTGCTGCCGGCGGTCGGCGCCGTCCTGAT
The DNA here is from genome assembly GCF_041877255.1 of Arthrobacter halodurans. Classification (NCBI taxonomy): domain Bacteria; kingdom Bacillati; phylum Actinomycetota; class Actinomycetes; order Micrococcales; family Micrococcaceae; genus Arthrobacter; species Arthrobacter halodurans. The sequence goes on along the minus strand of NZ_JBHDLJ010000003.1, from coordinate 307,380 downwards.
CGGCGGCGGCGAGACCACCGTCGGGATCCTGCTGGCCGCCACGGCCCTGGGCGCCTTCCTCGCCGGCGTGTTCTCCGGGCCGCTCGGCAGGATCCACCGGCAGGGCGCCGCGGTCTTCTGGTCGGTGGCCGCGTGGGGCGCCAGCATCGGCGCGTTCGGCGCCGTCGTGCTGCTGGCCACCCGGGAACCACGCCCGGCCGACGGGTCAGCCACGGGCTGGCTGTGGGCGGCCGCCGCCTGCATGGCCGCGGCGGGCATCGCGGACGCCGTCAGCTCCGTCTTCCGGACCACCATCCTGCAGACCGCCACGCCGGACCACCTGCGCGGGCGCCTGCAGGGCGTGTTCATCGTGGTGGTCGCCGGCGGGCCGCGCGTGGGGGAGATGCTCTCGGGCACCGTCGCCGTGGGGATCGGCGAGGGGTGGACGCTGGTCGCGGGCGGCGTCCTGTGCATCGCGGCCGCCGCGGCGCTGATGCGGTGGCAGCCCGGCTTCCTGCGCTACGACTCGCGGAGCCCGGTGCCCTGACCCCTTCCGCGTCCGCGCGGCGGATGGCGGCGTCCGTGGCCGAATCGTTGCGCGGCAGCCCGCCGGGGCCGGAACACCCGAAAGGGCGGCCGCGTTGGTTAAAATTGAGGACAACGGCCGCGGCGCGCGGCCGACACGGCATGACCGAGGAGTGACGAACCGTGCACCACCACAACAACGGGCTGAAGACGGCGGCCCTGCTGGGCGGCATGTTCGCGATGCTGCTGGGCGTCGGCGGGCTGATCGCGTCGGGGACCGGCAACTCGTCGTTCATCTGGATTTTCGCCCTGATTGGCGTCGGCACGACGGCCTACGGCTACTGGAACAGCGACAAGCTCGCCATCCGCGCCATGCAGGCCTACCCCGTGACGGAGCAGGAGCAGCCGGCGATGTACCGGATTGTGCGCGAGCTGTCGATCGCGGCCCGGCAGCCCATGCCGCGCCTCTACGTCTCCCCGACGGCCGCGCCGAACGCGTTCGCCACCGGGCGCAACCCGCAGAACGCCGCCGTCTGCTGCACCGAGGGGATCCTGCGCCTGCTCGACGAGCGCGAGCTGCGCGGGGTGCTCGGGCACGAGCTGATGCACGTCTACAACCGGGACATCCTCACCTCGTCGGTGGCCGCGGCCGTCGCCGGCGTGATCACCTCCGTGGCGCAGTTCATGCTGATCTTCGGGGGTGGTGACCGGCGCAACGCCAACCCGTTGGCGATCATCGCGACCGCGCTGCTGGCCCCGTTGGCCGCGTCGTTGATCCAGATGGCCATCAGCCGCACGCGCGAATACGACGCCGACGAGGACGGCGCGAAGCTGACCAACGATCCGCTGGCGCTGGCGTCGGCGCTGCGCAAGCTGGAGACGGGCGTCCAGCGCGCGCCGCTGCCGGAGGACCAGCGCCTCGTCAACACGTCGCACCTGATGATCGCCAACCCCTTCGCCGGCGGCGCGAAGAAGCTGTTCACGACCCACCCGCCGATGGCCGACCGGATCGCCCGACTCGAGCGGATGGCCGGCCGGCCGCTGGGCCACTGACCCGCGGTCGATAGCCGGCTCCAGATCGGGCGCCGCGCAACCGCGTCACCTTGACGCCGGGCAGGGCAGCCGGGGACGTCCCTGAGGCCGGCTCCGAGGGCGTGCGTCTAGCGCATGTTCACGAACTGCAGGTCCGCGTCCTCGAAGTTGCGCAGCAGCGCCATGGTGGCCTGCAGGTCGTCGCGGGACTTGGAGGAGACGCGGAGCTCGTCGCCCTGGATGGTGGACTTCACGCCCTTCGGGGCCTCGTCGCGGATCAGCTTGTTGATCTTCTTGGCGACGTCCTGGGCGATGCCCTCCTTGATGCTGGCCTCGATCCGGTACTCCTTGCCGGAGGCGAAGGGCTCGCCGGCGTCGAGCGACTTGAGGCTGATGTTCCGCTTGACCAGCTTGGACTGGAAGACGTCCAGGATCGCCTTGACGCGCTCCTCGGAGTTGGCCTTCATCAGGATGTTCTCGCCGCTGAAGTCGATCTCCGCGCCGACGCCCTTGAAGTCGTAGCGCTGGGCGATCTCCTTCTGCGCCTGGTTGAGGGCGTTGGACACCTCCTGGGTGTCCACCTTGCTGACAACATCGAACGTGGAATCGCTCGCCATCGGAGTCCTCCTGAAAGTAGGGTTTCTGTTGCCGACCAGCCTACCGGGAGGGGCGCTGCCGGGCACGGGGCGCCGGACGCCGGGCACGATTCGATTCTGCGGCGATTCTTCGGTAAAGTTTCTTCTCGTTCCACTTACGGAGCGTTCGGCAGATTACCCGAGCGGCCAAAGGGGGCTGACTGTAAATCAGCTGGCATTGCCTTCACTGGTTCGAATCCAGTATCTGCCACCACGCATCCGGCAACGGATGGCCAAGAACCCCGGACCTCACGGTCCGGGGTTCTTGTGCGTTCAGGGCTTCCCGAGCGTTGGGGGCCCGCGATCCCCTTCACGCCGCCAGGCGCCCGTCCGTTGCGCGCAGGTACAGGTCCCAGAGGATCAGGTGGGCTGACCCGTGCGCGCCCATCACCGCGTTGTAGTGGGCCCACTGCCAGTCGGTGGCGCCGTGGGCCTCGGGCGGTCCCGGCGGGCAGTTGCCGGGCGTCAGCCACCGCCCGTGGCACCAGATGGCATGGAGGGCCCCCGCGCCAGTGGCCGCGGGGGAGGCGTCCGCCAGCGGCCGCGGCGCTCTGGTGCGGCGCTGGATCCGCGACGCCTCGCCGACGGCGTACAGCTCGGACTTCGACGTCTCCAACGCCTCCGGCACCAGATCCTGGTACTCCTCGGCCAGCCGGAGGCCGAGCTCGATGGCCTCGCGGAGGAGACGTCCTTCGATGATGATCAGCAGTGTGCGGCGCGGCATGCCCGGGGTCCCTTCTGCGGTGCGCGGTGTGGTTCCGAGGCTAGGCCCGGCAGGGCCCCGCGGGGCGGCCGCCGGCCGGAATGTGGATAAGCCGGCCGCCCGGCCCCACCACCCCGCGCGGGACCCCGTGGACCGCCGGTCGCCCTGCACAGCCCCCTCCGGCGCGAGACAAGGCGCTGGACGAGAAGCTACCGTGGAGGCATGGCTACCATTGACATCACCGAGGCCCAGTTCGCGCAGACCATCGAAGAGAACGACATCGTCTTCGTCGACTTCTGGGCGGCATGGTGCGGCCCGTGCCGTCAGTTCGCCCCCGTTTTCCAGGAGGCCTCGGAGAAGTTCCCGGAGGTCACGTTCGCCAAGGTGGACACGGAGGCGGAGCAGGGCCTGGCCGCGGCCGCCGGCATCACCTCGATCCCGACCCTGATGGCGTTCCGCGACAAGGTGCTGGTCTTCTCGCAGCCCGGCGCACTCGGCGCGCCCCAGCTCGCGGACCTCATCGAGGCCGTGAAGGGCATCGACATGCAGGAAGTGCACGCGCAGATCGCCGAAAAGGACGCCGCCGCCACGTAGGACCCCGCAGGGACCTCCGCCTGGGCCTCCACGCGTCCGAGCCCGCGGCGGACGTGGTCCCTAGTGGCCGCCGTCCCGCAACAGGTGGCGCGGCAGGCGGTTGCCGGGCGCGGTGCCGCGGATGGCGATGAGCTCGCGCGCGTGGGCGTGCAGGGACCGGTCCTCCTCGCTCACGGGCACCCACGCCGGGACGGCGACCGCGGACCCGGTGCCGTCGCGCGCCACCATCACCGTCATGCAGTAGGTCGTCAGGCTCATCTCCCGCGTCCTCGGGTCGCCCGAACGGACGTGGACGGCGATGTGCATGCCCTTGTTCCCGGTGTACACGAGACGGGCCTCGACCTCGACGATATGGCCGATCAGCAGCGGACGGTAGAACCGCACGCCGCCGGAGAACACGGCCACCGCGTCCCGCCCGCAGTAGCGCGTCGCGCACACGTAGGCCGCCTCGTCGATCCACGCCATGACGATGCCGCCGTGGACCTTGCCGCCCCAGTTCACGTCCGTCGGGGCCGCGAGAAACCGCAGGACCACGCGCTCCGCCGTGCCCCGGTCGGTGTAGGAGACGCGGTTCATGGCCTCGACGATGCGCTCGCGGACGCCGATCCGCGCCACGGCGTCCGCCTCCAGCCCGCGCTCGGTGTCCGTGGCCGGCGCGAACTTCGGCACCGGCACGGGCTTGCCGGCGTCGTCCACCGCGACGAAGACGACCAGACATTGGCTGCGCGCCTCCGCGGGCACCCCCGAGTCCCCGAACGTGCGCGGGTCCCCGGACGTGACGGTCGTGAGGATGTGCATGGAGGACCGCCCCGTGTGCACGATCCGGGCCTCCAGCGCCACCATGTCGCCCACCTGCACGGGGTCCGCGAAGTGGATGTTGCCGACGTAGGCGGTCACGCAGTAGGCCTTGGCCCACGCGACGGCGGCGGCGTAGGCCGCCTTGTCGACCCACTCCAGGATCGTCCCCGCGTCGACCGTGCCGCTGTGCCCGACATCCATGGGCGCGGCCAGGAAGCGCAGCGTCGTGACGTTCCCCGGTGCCGGGCCGCGGGGGGCCCCGGCCCCGCCGTCGTCGCGTTCGTCCATCCGTCGCTCCTCCCCGCGGCCGCCAGGCCAACTGGTATGTTCTGGATCACAGTCTGACCGCAGAACCCCCAGGAGTCGATGATGATCCAGTCCGACGTGCGTCCCCCCGCGGATTCCCACATCGAGGGCGGGCGCGGGCTTCCGGTGCTGGAGGAGACCATCGGCGCGAACTTCCGGCGCATCGCGGGCCTGAACCCGCAGCGCGAGGCGATCGTGGAGGCGTCCACGGGGCGCTCGTGGACGTACGCCCGCATGGACGAGGACACGGACCGCATCGCCCGTGCGCTGATGGCGGCCGGGGTCGGGCGCGGCGAGCGGGTCGGCATCTGGAGCCCGAACTGCGCCGAATGGACGCTGCTGCAGTACGCCACCGCGAAGGCCGGCATCGTCCTGGTCAACGTCAATCCCGCCTACCGGACCCACGAGCTCGCGTTCGTCGTCGAGCAGTGCGGCATGCGCGCCCTCGTCGTCGCGCCGGCCGACGCGAACAGCGACTACCCGGCCATGGCGCGGCGGGTCCGCGCGGACACCCCGGGACTGCGCGAGCTGGTCCTCCTGCCCGGTCCGGGCGGATCCCCGGGACCGGAGCCGGAAGCCGGCGAGCTGACCTGGGACGCCCTGCTGGCGGGTGCCGATGCCGTGGGCCAGGGCGCGCTGGACGCGCTCCTGTCCGCCCTCGAGCCCGAGGACGCGATCAACCTGCAGTACACCTCGGGCACGACGGGCTTCCCCAAGGGCGCGACGCTGACCCACCGCAACATCCTCAACAACGGGTTCCACATCGGCGAGCTGCTCGCCTACACGCCCGAGGACCGCGTGGTGCTGCCCGTGCCGTTCTTCCACTGCTTCGGCATGGTCATCGGCAACCTCGCCGCGCTCTCGCACGGCGCGGCGACCATCCTGCCCGGCAGGACGTTCAAGCCGGCCGAGGCGCTGGACGCGGTCCAGCGGCACCGCGGCACCAGCCTCTACGGCGTGCCGACGATGTTCATCGCCGAGCTCGCCCTGCCCGACTTCGCCGCCTACGACCTTTCCTCCCTGAGGACCGGGGTGATGGCGGGGTCGACCTGCCCCGCCGAGGTCATGGAACGCGTCATCGGGGAGATGAACATGGCCGGCGTGGCGATCTGCTACGGCATGACCGAGACGTCGCCGGTGTCGACGATGACCCGCGCGGACGATTCCCTGGCCCGGAGGACGCAGACGGTCGGGCGCACCATGCCCCACCTGGAGTCCAAGATCGTGGACCCCGGCACCGGCGCGGTGGTGCCCCGGGGCGAGGTGGGGGAACTGTGCACGCGCGGCTACGCCGTCATGAGCGGCTACTGGAACGATCCGGCCAAGACGGCCGAGGCGATCGACGCGGACGGTTGGATGCACACCGGGGACCTGGCGGCCATGGACCCGGACGGCTACGTCCGGATCGAGGGGCGCATCAAGGACATGGTGATCCGCGGCGGCGAGAACATCTCGCCCCGCGAGATCGAGGAGTTCCTCTACCGGCATCCCGCGGTGCGCGACGTCCAGGTCATCGGGGTGCCGGACGACAAGTACGGGGAGGAGCTCATGGCGTGCGTGATCCTCAAGGACGGCGCCGAGCCGCTCACTGTGGAGGGCCTGCGCGCGTTCTGCGCCGGCAAGATCGCCCACTTCAAGATCCCCCGCTACCTGCAGGTCAGGGAGAGCTTCCCGATGACGGTGTCCGGCAAGATCCGCAAGGTCGAGATGCGCCAGGAGGCGCTCGAACTCCTTGGCCGGGGATAGGCGACGGCGCGGCCCGCCCGACGCCCGAACGCGTGCGCGGCCTAGCGACCGCGGTGGTCCTCGGGGGCCAGGCGCGGTCCGAACGCGGGCTTGCGGAAGCCGGAGAGGCCGATCATCCGCACGACGCGCTGGCGGTGCCCGGACCATGGCCGCAGCAGGTCCAGCATGCCGGCGTCGTCCGTCTTCCGGCCCGTGAGCGCGTAGCCGACGTACGCGGCGAGGTGGTAGTCGCCCACCGACACGGAATCCGGGTCGCCGTGGGTGCGCTGGAGGACCTCCGCCGTCGTCCACGGGCCGATGCCGGGAATGCCCTGGAGCCTGCGGCCCGGGTCCTCCTCCAGGCGCAGCGCGCCCAGGCGGTCGATGCCCGCGGCGGACTCCGCGGCGCGCAGGATGGTGGTCCGCCGGGAGAGGTCCACGCGGGCCGCGTGCCAGTCCCAGCTGCCGATGCGCCGCAACGCGTGCGGGCCGGGCGGGATGCGCATGCCCTCCGGGGCAGGGCCGGGCGCGGGGGTGCCGAACTTGCGCGCCAGGTACCGCCAGGCGTGGCGGGCCTCGATGGTGGTCACCTTCTGCTCCAGGATGGCCGGGACGAGGGAGTCGAAGACGCGGCCCGTGGACGGCAGGCGGACCCCCGGGTGCGCCCGGCGCGCCTCGGACGCCATGCGCGGCAGCGTCTCGGCGAACCCGGACTCGTCGAACCCGGACCAGTCGTCGCGCTCGCCGAGCAACGCGGGCGCGGACGCGACGGCGAGCCGGGCCCCGGGACCCCAGCCCTGGATCCTGACGGTCGTCGACGGACACCCGGGCGCCGCCGCGGGCCGGGGGACCGCCGACAGCCGGAGGGACGCCGGGCCGGCCTCCGTGCCGAAGCACAGCCAGGCGAGGGAGTCGCCCACGCGCGCGCAGGGGTCGTGCGCGCCGCGCTGGAGGACGGAGAGCGTCGACCCCAATGCGTAGTGCCCCGCGACGTCCCACTCCGCCTCGGCGTCGGCGCGCGCCGCCGGGCCGGACCGCGCGGGGGTCGGGGGAACCGTCATTCCCCCATCATTTCATCCGCCGCCGACGGATCGGGGCCCCGGCCTTCTCGCCCGAGGCGCATGACGGCGGGTTGCCCCCGCCGGGGCGCGCCGCGACGCCCGCGGGTAGAGTCTTGGGCATGAAATACGCCAACTCCGTCCTGGACCTCATCGGCAACACGCCGCTCGTGAAACTGACCAAAGTCACCGAGGGCGTGCGCGCGACCGTGCTCGTGAAGCTCGAGTACCTGAACCCGGGCGGGAGCATCAAGGACCGCATCGCCCTGCGGATGATCGAGGAGGCGGAGAAGTCCGGGGAGCTCAAGCCCGGCGGCACCGTGGTGGAACCGACGTCGGGAAACACCGGCGTGGGGCTGGCGCTGGTCGCCCAGATGAAGGGGTACAAGACCGTGTTCGTCACCCCGGACAAGGTCGGCGAGGAGAAGCGGGACGTCCTGCGCGCCTACGGCGCCGAAGTGGTCGTCACCAAGACCGCGGTGGAGCCCGACTCGCCCGAGTCCTACTACGGCGTCTCCGACCGGCTGGTCCGGGAGATCCCGGGCGCCTACAAGCCCGACCAGTTCTCCAACCCCGCGGCGCCGGCGAGCCACTACGAGACGACCGGCCCCGAGATCTGGCGCGACACGGACGGCAGGCTCACCCACGTCGTCATCGGCGCCGGGACCGGCGGCACGATCACCGGAGCGGGCCGCTTCCTCAAGGAGGTCTCCGCCGACCGGGAGTCCGGCCCCGTGCGCGTCGTGGCCGCGGACCCGGAGGGGTCCGTCTACTCCGGCGGCACGGGGCGCCCGTACTTCGTCGAGGGCGTCGGCGAGGACATGTGGCCGGGCAACTACGACCCCTCGGTCCCCGACGAGGTCATCGCCGTCAGCGACGCCGAGTCGTTCGCCATGACGCGCCGCCTGGCCCGGGAGGAGGGCCTCCTGGTGGGGGGCTCCTCGGGCATGGCGGTCGTCGCCGCGTTGCGCGCCGCCCGGGACCTCCCCGAGGACGCCGTCGTCGTCGTCATCCTGCCCGACGGCGGGCGCGGCTACCTCGCGAAGGTCTTCAACGACCGGTGGATGGCCGAGCGCGGCTTCCTGTCGCCGGCGGTCGACGGCGTCCGCGTCGGCGAGTCCGTGCCGACCGACCCGGCCCGCGTGCCCCACGTGCTCCTCGATCACACGCTGGCCGAGGCCGCGGCGGCAGTGGAGGCCTCCGGGCTCCCCGCACTGCCGGTGCTTGGCCACCGCCCGCCCGCCGTCGTGGGCGAGGTGCGCGGCACCGTCACGGCGGAGGCGCTGCGGGCCGCGCGCGACGCCGGCCACGCCGCGGACACGGCGCTCGCCGAGGTCCCGGACCGGTTCGGGGCCGCGCTGCCGATGGTCGGGGGCTACCAGCCCGCGTCGGCCCTGCGGGAGGCGCTCGCCGGCGGCGCTCCCGCGGTCCTCGTGGCGACCGACGGGATCGTCGCGGCGCTTGTGACCGCCGATGACCTGGCCCGCGCCGACGCGAACGCGGGGGCGTAGGCTCGGAACATGGCGACCAACGAGAGCACCGGATTCAACACCCGCGCCATCCACGCGGGGCAGGCCTTCGAACCGCGGACCGGGGCCGTCGTGCCCCCCGTGCACTTCAGCTCCACCTACGCGCAGGACGGCATCGGCGGGCTGCGCGCCGGCTACGAGTACGGCCGCGGCACCAACCCGACCCGCGACTCCCTGCAGGAGCAGCTGGCCGCGCTGGAGGGCGGAACGCACGCGTTCTCCTTCAGCTCGGGGCTCGCGGCGGAGGACTCGCTGATCCGCGCGCTGACCCGGCCGGGCGACCACATCGTGCTGGGCAACGACGCCTACGGCGGCACCTACCGCCTCATCGCCCGGGTGCTGGGGGACTGGGGCATCGGGAACACGCCCGTGGACATGGCCGACCTGGACGCCGTGCGCGCGGCCGTCGCGGCGCACCCCACGAAGCTCGTGTGGGTGGAGACGCCGTCGAACCCGCTGATGAAGATCAGCGACATCGCGGCGATCGCCGGGATCGCGCACGAGGCCGGGGCGCTGCTGGTCGTGGACAACACGTTCGCGTCCCCGTACCTGCAGCAGCCGCTGGCGCTGGGGGCGGACATCGTCGTGCATTCGACCACCAAGTACATCGGTGGGCACTCCGACGTCGTCGGCGGAGCCGTCGTCGTCGCCGACGAGGACCTGGCCGAGAAGATCGGCTTCGTGCAGTTCGCGGTCGGCGCGGTGTCCGGGCCGATGGACGCGTTCCTCACCACGCGCGGCCTGAAGACCCTGGGCGTGCGCATGGACCGCCACTCGACCAATGCCCAGGCGGTCGCCGAGTGGCTGCTCGGCCGCCCCGAGGTGGAGCGCGTGCTCTATCCGGGTCTGCCGGACCACCCGGGCCACGAGCTGGCGCGGCGCCAGATGAAGTCGTTCGGCGGCATGGTGTCCGTGCAGTTCAGGGGCGGCGAGGCGGTCGCGCGCAAGGTCGCGGAGTCCACCCGGGTCTTCACGCTGGCCGAGTCGCTCGGCGGCATCGAGTCGCTGATGAACTACCCCTCGGAGATGACGCACGCGTCGGTCAAGGGCACGGAGCTGGCCGTCCCGGTCAACCTGCTGCGCCTGTCCGTGGGCATCGAGGACGCCGAGGACCTGATCGCCGACCTCGAGCGGGCGTTCTCCGCGCTGTAGGCACCGCGGTGCCGGCGGGGCCGTCCCGCAGTCCCACCCTCTCCGGGCGGGACGGCGAGGCCGCGGGCCTAGCCGCCGAGCGTGCCGAACTTCCTGCGGCGGCGCTCCAGGCGCTCGCCCGCCGGAACTGCGGCCGCCAGCTCGAGTTCGTATTCGATGGCCCGGGCCATGCGCGCGCAGAAGCCCCGGGGCGAGCGTGCGGCGTCCGGCCGCTCCTCCACGACGTGGTCCACCAGCCCGATGCGGTGCAGGGAGGCCACGTTGACCCCCTGCTCGGCCGCGAGCTCCGGGGCGTGGTCCGCGTCGCGGTAGACGATCGCGCTCGCGCCCTCGGGCGGCAGCGGGGAGAGCCACGCGTGCTCCGCCGCGATCACGCGGTCCGCGGGCAGGAGCGCCAGCGCGCCGCCGCCCGTGCCCTGTCCCAGCAGCACCGCGACGCTGGGTGCGTCCAGCCCGATGAGGTCGTTCAGCGAGCGGGCGATCTCCCCGGCCAGCCCGCCCTCCTCGGCCTCCCGGGACAGGTCCGCGCCGGCCGTGTCGATCACGGTCAGCAGGGGCAGCTGCAGCTCCTCGGCCAGCTGCATGCCGCGCCGCGCCTCGCGCAGGGAGCCGGGACCCATCTGCGGTCCGTCGGCGTGCCGCGGCCGCTGGTGGCCCAGGACGATGCAGGACCTTCCGCCGAAGCGCGCCAGCGCGAGGCCGAGCCCGGGGTCGTTCTCGCCCTGGCCGGTGCCATTGAGGGGCAGGGCGTCGTCCGCGCCCGCGGCCAGGAGCCACCGCAGGTCCGGACGGCGCGGGTTGCGGGTGATGAGGATCGATTCCCAGGCGTCGGTGTCGCCGGGCCGGGCCGCGAGGCTGTCGGGCAGGGGCGCGGCGGGCGCGGCGCCGGCCGCGGCCGATGCGTCGCCCGGGACGAGGATGCGCAGCGCGCGGTCCAGGATCTCGGGCAGCTGCCCGGGGGCGACGACTGCGTCGATCAGGCCGCGCCGATAGAGGTTCTCCGCGACCTGGACGCCGGCCGGGAAGGGCTCGCCGCGCAGCGTCTCGTAGACGCGCGGGCCCAGGAATCCCAGCAGGGCGCCGGGCTCGGCGACCGTGACGTGGCCGAGCGATCCCCACGAGGCCATCACGCCGCCGGTGGTCGGGTGGCGCAGGTACACGAGGTAGGGCAGGCCCTTTGCCTTGTGCCGGCGGACGGCGTCCGTGATCCGCACCATCGACAGGAACGCGAGCGTGCCCTCCTGCATGCGGGTCCCGCCCGAGGCGGGTCCGGCCAGCAGCGGCAGCCCCTCCGCCGTGGCGCGCTCGACGGCCTCGGTGATGCGCTGCGCGGCCGCCTGGCCGATCGATCCGGCGAGGAAGGCGAACTCGGAGACGATGACGGCCACGCGCCGTCCGCGGATGCGTCCCTCGCCGGTCACCACCGACTCGTCGTGCCCGCTCTTGAGCCGCGCGGCCTCGAGCTCGGCCGCGTAGCGCCCGCCGGCCGCGCGCTGTTCGGCGGGCGCGTCCCACGAGGAGAAGGAGCCGGCGTCGAGCACGACGCCGATCAGCTCCGCCGAGGAGAGTCGGCGCGACGTCGCCGCGGGGGCGCTCACCGGCCGCCCTCCCGGTCCGCGGCGAGCCAGTCCCGGATCGAGGCGCCGTCCGCGTCCAGCAGCGGCGGGGCGGAGTGCTCCGTCCGCGTGGTCTCCGCGGCCGTGGCCGGGTCGAAGAAGCGCAGCGGCGGGCCCGGGAGCGTGATGTCCCCCAGGACGGCATGGTCCACGCTGATCAGCAGGCCCTGCGACCTGACCTGCTCCCACGCGTAGACCTCGTCGAGTGAGCGGACCTTGCCCGCGGGGACCCCGGCCGCGTCGAGCTTCTCCAGCAGCTCGGCGGGCCCGTACGCCGCGAAGGCGTCCTCGACGGTGCGGATGACGAGGTCGCGGTTGCGCACCCGGTCAGCGTTGGAGGCGAACTCCGGGCGCCCGCCGTCGATCCCGAAGGCCGCGGTGAAGGCCGCCCACAGCTTCTCGCTGCCGACGCTGATCTGCACCCGGCCGCCGCGGCAGCCGAAGAGGCCGTAGGGGGCGATCGAGGGGTGGTGGTTGCCCTGGGCGCGCGGCACCTCCCCGGCCACGGTGGCCCGCGTACCCTGGAACGCGTGCACGCCGACGAGCGAGGCCAGCAGCGAGGTGCGCACCACCTGCCCCCGGCCGGTCCGCTCACGCTCGAGCAGCGCGGCCAGCACGCCGTAGGCGCCGTACATCCCGGACAACAGGTCCGCGATGGGGACGCCGACGCGCTGCGGGTCCTCCGGGCCGGAGCCGGTGAGCGACATGAGCCCGGCCTCGCCCTGGAGGATCTGGTCGTAGCCGCTGCGGTGCGACTCCGGCCCGTCGTGCCCGAAGCCGGTGATGGACAGGATCACCAGCCGTGGGTTCAGCTCGTGCAGCCGCTCGACCGAGAAGCCGAGCCGGTCCAGCACGCCGGGGCGGAAGTTCTCCATCAGGACGTCGGAGCGCCCGATCAGCTCGGTGAGCACCGCCTGGTCCTCCCCGTCCTTGAGGTTCAGGGCGATGGACTCCTTGTTCCGGTTGCAGGACAGGAAGTACGTCGCCTGGGGGTCCTCGTCGGGCCCGACGAACGGCGGGCCCCACCCGCGGGTGTCGTCGCCGTGCCCGGGCGTCTCGACCTTGAGGACGCGGGCGCCGAGGTCGGCCATCATCATGCCCGCGTGGGGTCCGGCCAGGGCGCGGGTCAGGTCCAGCACGGTGTAGCCGCTCAGCGGGCCCGGGCGGGCGGAGGTGGTCTCTTGGGTTTCCAGGGATGGGGCGCTCATGCGGTGCTCCTTGGGGGTCGCGGTGGCGGCGGTCGGGGCGGCGGGCTACAGCCAGCCGGGCAGGACGAGGATCAGCCAGGCCAGCAGCGGGCCGGCGACGACGACGATGCCGCCGTAGCCGAGGATCTGCCGGTAGAACCTCTCCTTGTCCGTGCCCTCCGGGGCGTTGGCCAGCACCAGCGCGCCGTTGGTGGAGAACGGGGAGACGTCCACGACCGTCGATGCGATGGCCAGGGCGCAGACGACGCCGATGGCGCTGACGGCGCCCGAGTCCAGGAACGGGATGGCCAGCGGGATGAGGGCCGCGAGGATCGCGGTGGACGAGGCGAACGCCGAGACGACGGCGCCGATGTAGCAGATCATCAGGGCCGCGAGCAGGGGCATGCCCATGGTGGCCACGGCGTCGGAGACGTACTCGATGGTGCCGGCCGCCTCCAGGACGCCGACGAAGGTCAGCATGCCGCAGATCAGCAGGACGGTGGACCAGCTGATCTTGTTGACGGCGCCCTTCTGGGCCTCGGGGGAGATCAGCGCCAGGACCACGGCGATGGTGATGGCGACGAAGCCGACGTCGACCTTGAAGCCCAGGGCGACGACGGCCAGGACGATGAGCCCCAGGACGGTCATGACCTGCGGGAACACCTGCTGGCGCGTCTTGGTGGCGGTCGCGCCGTCGCCGGCGGGGTCGCGCGGCCCGTAGGTTCCGCTGCCGGAGCCCTTGAAGTCGACGTCGCTGGCCTTCGCGCCGACGGACACGTTCATGCGGGCCTCGGCCACGGACTCGACGAAGTGGCCCACGCGGGTGCCCGAGAGCTTCCGGCCGCCCAGGACGAAGAAGAGGACGATGGCGATCGCGAAGTTGAAGAGCAGGCTGCTGAGGAACAGCGCCATGGGGCTGAAGGCGAAGCCGGTGTCCGCGATCAGGCTGTTGACGATGACGCCGTAGACGGCGATGGGGGAGAAGCCGCCTGCCTGCGCGCCGTGGACGATCAGCATGCCCATCATCAGGGGATTGATCTTGTACTTGGCGGCGAAGCCGAGTCCGATGGGGGCCATGATGGCGACGGCGGCCGGGCCGAGGGCGCCCACCGCCGTGATGGCGGCGGTGATCACGAACATCACCCAGGGCACCAGGGCGATCCGGTTGTCGACGAGTCGGACGGCCCGCCGGATCAGCAGGTCGATGGTCCCGTTGTTCTGCGCGATCGCGAAGAGGTAGGTGACACCCACCAGGGTCAGGAAGAGGCCGCCGGGGAACTCCGCGAGGATGTCCGAGGTGTCCATGCCCAGGAAGACGGCCCCCAGGAGGAAGGCCCCGACGAACGCGAGGGCACCCATGTTGATGGGCAGCACTGTCGCAAGCAGGAACATCACCGCCAGGACGATGATGGAGAGAATTGGTGCGGACATGGGGGGGCCCTTCGCGTCGGGGTGGCTGCGGGAATGTGAACCACGTCACTGGTTCAGTGGCCTAGCCTCCTAGACACCTACTGGCTTTGTCAAGACGGTCCCCGGTGTAGATTGGGGGGCACACGGAGGAAGGGAGGGGCGCCATGGCGACACCGGAGAAGCCGCGGCCCACGGGGAAACCCCTGGGGAAGGTGGCCCGCCCGCGGCTGTACGAACAGCTGATGAAACAGATCCTCGGCTACGTCGAGTCGGAGCAGCTGGGGCCCGGCGACCACCTGCCGGCCGAGCGCGAACTGGCCGAGCAGCTCGGCGTCTCGCGGGCCACGCTGGCCCAGGCACTCGTCGCGCTGGAGGTGCTGGGCGTCATCGACGTGCAGCACGGCACCGGGGCCGTGCTGGTCTACCGGCCGAGCGTCGCGGCGGTGCTGCGGAAGCTGCGGGAGCACCAGAACCGGCTCCCCGAGATCGTGGAGGCGCGGAGCACGCTCGAGGTCAAGCTCGCCGCCCTGGCCGCAGCGCGGCGCACCGACGAGGACCTCGCCCGCATCGAGGAAGCGCTGGGCGTCATGGCCGGGGAGATCGCCGCCGGCGAGCGCGGCGCGCGGGGGGACGAGCTCTTCCACGAGGCGATCACCGCCGCGGCGCATTCGGCCGTCCTCGCGCAGCTCATGACGTTCATCGCGGAGATGATCCTCGAGACGCGGCTGGAGTCCCTGGGGCAGCCCGGCCGCCCGGAGGTCTCCCTCGAGTCGCACCGGAAGATCACCCGGGCCATCCGCGACCGCGACGCCGAGGCGGCCGCGGAGGCCATGCAGGCGCACATCGAGCTCGTCTCCGACGTGGCGCTTCTGCGCTAGGCCCCCGCCGGCCCCGATCCCCGGGGGTTCCCCGCTCGGCACCCGCCGGGGAGCGCCCCTACCGGGAAGTGCCTCTATCGGGGAGGGCCTCCACCGGGGAGCCCCCCTACCGGGGAGCGACGACGTGGCGGTCGGCCACGCGCGGCAGGCGCGTCCCGGCGTCGTACTCCATGACCTGGCAGCCCGCGATGAAGACGCGCAGGGCGCGCTGCATCACGTCCAGCGGGTCGCCGGACCAGAGGACCAGGTCCGCGTCCTTGCCCGGCTCGATCGATCCGATCCGGTCGGCCAGCCCCAGGACCTTCGCCGGGTTGATCGTGATGGAGCGCAGCGCCGTCACCGGGTCCAGCCCCTCCTTCACGGCCAGGGTGCACTGGTGGACGAGGAAGTGGATCGGGATGACGGGGTGGTCGGTGATGATCGAGATCTCCACGCCGGCGCGCGCGAGCTTGCCCGGGTTCGCCAGCGAACGCCCGCGCAGCTCGACCTTGGACTTGGTCGTGAAGAGCGGGCCGATGAGCACCGGCACGCCGCGCGCGGCGAGGACGTCGCCGAGCACGTGGGCCTCCGTGCCGTGGTCCAGGACCAGCTCGTACCCGAATTCGTCGGCCAGCCGGAGGGCAGTGGCGATGTCGTCGGCGCGGTGGCAGTGCTGGCGCCAGGGGATCTCCCGGCGCAGCACCATCGCGAGCGCCTCGAGCTTGGGGTCGACGGCGTTCGGATCGGCCTTGGCCATGTAGTTCCTGGCGTCCATGAACGCCTTGCGGATGACCATCGCGGTGCCGAGGCGCGTCGACGGGGTCTGCTTGCGCTCGCCATAGATGCGCTTCGGGTTCTCGCCGAGGGCGGACTTCAGGCCGCTCGGGGACCGCAGGACCATCTCCTCGATGTAGCGCCCGTGGGTGTGGAGCGCCACGGCCAGGCCGCCGACGGGGTTGCCGGAGCCCGGGTTGACGTTGACGGTCGTCACGCCGCCCGCCAGCGCGTCGTCGAACCCG
Source organism: Arthrobacter halodurans (assembly GCF_041877255.1). Classification (NCBI taxonomy): domain Bacteria; kingdom Bacillati; phylum Actinomycetota; class Actinomycetes; order Micrococcales; family Micrococcaceae; genus Arthrobacter; species Arthrobacter halodurans. The sequence goes on along the minus strand of NZ_JBHDLJ010000003.1, from coordinate 291,255 downwards.
ATGTCGAACGGGTCGACCGCGTCGATCGCGCGCACGGCGGCCATGATCGGGTCGGTCATCTCGTTGACGTCGGAGGTGGAGCCGTTCTCGCCCTCGGGATGCATGCCGAGGTGGACATGCGCGTCGATGAAGCCCGGCAGCAGCCACTGGCCGGCGGCGTCCAGGGTCTCCGCGTCCGCGGGCACAACGACGTCGGGTCCGGCCTCGGCGATCTTCCCGTCGCGGACCAGGACGGTCCCGTCGAAGGGGTCGCCCTCGATGGGGACGACGTGGGCGTTGGTGATGGCGAGGAGACTCATGCGGGACCTTTCGCGGGTGGCTGGGGGTCATTCGACCCTACCGCCGGATCCCCGCGCCTCGTGACCCGGGACACACGCCGGGGTCGCGCGGACGCCGGGATCCGGGACATGCCCTACCGGGCGGCGCGAGGTCCGACGGCATCCAGTCCGGCGGCGGATTCCGGTGCGACGTCGGCGCCCGGCACGCCGGGTGCGCCGGTGGTCCGGTCCGCGCGCGCGGCGGCGAAGGCGGCGGCGGCCAGCACGGCCACGGCGAGTACGGTGAGTCCGGAGCCCGCCCACAGGGGCGAGGTGTAGCCGAGACCCGCGGCGATCGCCGCGCCGCCGATCCAGGCCCCGAGCGCGTTGCCGATGTTGAAGGCGGCGATGTTGGCGCTGGAGGCCAGCGTGGCCGCGCCCGGCGCGTAGTTCATGATGCGCGTCTGCAGGCCCGGGACGGTGCCGAAGCCGAATCCGCCCATGAGGACCAGCAGCACCATCGTGGCCGGCTGGCTCGAGGCCAGCAGGGCGAAGGCCGCCAGCACCACGGCCAGTCCGGCGAGGAGACCGATCAGCGAGGCGTCCAGGCGGCGGTCGGCCGCCTTGCCTCCGGCGATGTTCCCGGCGAACAGGCCGCCGCCGAAGAGCACCAGCAGCCACGGCACGGCGCCGCTGGAGAAGCCGCCGACCTCGGTGAGCGTGTAGGCGATGTAGGTGAAGGCGCCGAACATGCCGCCGAAGCCCAGGACCGTGACGACGAGCGAGAGCCAGACCTGGCCGGAGCGGAAGGCGCGCAGCTCGCCGCGCAGCGACGTGCCGCCCGCGCCGTTGGCGGACGCGGGCACCAGGGCCGCGATGCCGGCGAACGCGAGGATCCCGATGCCCGTGATGGCCCAGAACGTGGCCCGCCAGCCGTAGGCCTGGCCGATGAACGTCCCGAACGGCACGCCGAGGACGTTGGCGAGGGTGAGGCCGGTGAACATGACCGCGATGGCCGCGGAGCGCCGGGCGCGGGGGACCATGTCGGCGGCGACCACGGCGCCGATCCCGAAGAAGGCGCCGTGGCACAGGGAGGCGATGACGCGACCGAGCAGCATGGTCTGGTAGTCCGGCGCGGTGGCGGAGACCAGGTTGCCGGCGACGAAGAGCACCATCAGGCCCAGGAGGACGCGCTTGCGCGGGCGGCGGATGACGGCCGCGGTGAGGGCGATCGCACCCACCGCGACGCCGAGCGCGTAGCCGGAAATCAGCCATCCGGCGGCCGCCTCGTCGACGCGCAGATCGGCGGCGACTTCGGGGAGGAGGCCGGCGATCACGAATTCGGTCAGACCGATTCCGAAACCGCCGATGGCGAGGGCGAGGAGGCCGAGTGGCATGGGGATACCCGTGTTCTTTCGTATACTGGATGAAAAGTGCAGGCGCCGTTATTTGCAACAGCACTTAGTTGCAGACGCTGGATAAATAGTTGCACGCGCGTTGTATTCGCGCAACCGGGCAACGGCAGGCACGCGACCCCGCGCCCGGGGCGCGGGACAGGAGGGGCAGATGGGGATCAGGGACGACGCCGTGGAGGTTCGCGCCCAGGGTTGGCGCACGCTGGCGGCGCTGCACGGGCTGATCGAGGCCGCGCTGGAGCGGGCGCTGCAGTCCGCGGCCGGCCTGTCCGTGGTCGAGTACACGGTGCTGGACGCCCTGGGCCGGCAGGACGGATGGCACATGCGCATGCAGCAGCTGGCCCGGGCCGCCGCCCTCAGCAGCAGCGCCACCACGCGTCTGGTGAACCGGTTGGAGGACCGCGGCCTGCTGGCCCGCATCCTCTGCCTCGACGACCGCCGCGGCGTCTACACGGAGCTCACGCCGGCGGGGCGCGAGCTGCTGGAGGCGACCCGCCCGGCGCACGACGCCGCGTTGGGCGCCGCGCTGGACGAGGCGCGGGCGACGCCGGAGCTCGCGCCGTTGCTCGACGCGCTGCACGCCGCGCCGCTGGCGGAGCGGTCGGTCTAGTCGGTCTAGGGGGGCAGCTAGGGGCGGCGCGTCGGCGGCCGGGTCGCGGCGCGCTCCGCCTTGCGCCGGGCACGGGCCTCGCGCGACTGCTCCTTGAAGTACGTCAGGCTCGGCGGCAGCCAGAGCATCACGACGCCGATCAGCAGCCCGGCGGCCAGGACGGTGAGGCGCGGCCCGCGCGCGAGCAGGGGCAGTCCGCCGATCAGCCCGAACGTCGTGAGGAGGCCCCGCCCGGCCAGCCGCCCGCGGGACAGCTGCCATGCGCCGTAGCCCACCAGCGCGCCGAGCAGCCCGAGCACGACGGCGAGGGCCACCAGCCCCGTCCGGTCGGCTGCCGGGGCGATCTGGGCGTTGCCGATCGACGCGGCGCCGAAGCCCGCGGCGGCGACCGCCAGCGCGGCCCACCACCAGACGGCGGCGCGGAGGGTTCCCGGGAGCTTCTTCACGCGTCCGAGCCTAGCCGAGGCCGCCGCGGAGCCGGGGAAGCGCCAGCGGAGCCGGGGAAACGCTCGGGGACGGCTCCCGTGCCGGGTGGGCGGATCCCGCGCGACCGCTCGTAGGATGGGGCCATGGAATCCACCGCCGGCGCCCTCCTCGCCGTCTGCCGTGTCCACCAGTTGCTGCCGGACCGCGGCCCCGTGGGGGTCACGGCCATCGACAAGCGCCCCGTGCCAGGGCCCGTCAAGGTGGGACGCCTCGGCCTCTACGCCGACGTGCAGGCCTCCCGCGAGCACCACGGCGGTGCGGACCAGGCCGTCTACGCGTACTCGGAGGAGGAGGCCGGGCGCTGGGCGGCCGAGCTCGGGCGGGAGATCGCCCCGGGACTCTTCGGCGAGAACCTCCGCGTGGCCGGCATCGCGACGACCGACGCGGTCGTCGGCGAACGCTGGAGGGTGGGAACCGACGTCGTGCTGGAGGTGACGATGCCGCGCACGCCTTGCTCGACGTTCGCGCGCCGCATGGGCGAGGCGGGCTGGGTGGGGCGCTTCGCCGACCGGGCCGACGTCGGCTGCTACCTGCGCGTCGTGCGCAAGGGGTCGTTGCGCGCCGGGGACCCGATCGAGGTCGTCGACCGGCCGTCCCACGGCGTGACGGTGCGCCGGGTGTTCACGGGGCTGGACCGGGACGACGCCGCGGCGCTGCGGGCCGGGCACGAGGCAGGCGAGTGGGAGCTCCCCGAGAAGGTGCTGCGGCTGGTCTGATCCCGCCCCGGACCGGGTGCGCTCCGGGCGCCGTGAGGCGCCGCGGGGCGCCGCGGGGCCCCTCCGCGGCGCCGCCCCGCGGCCGTGTGCGCAAGCGCACAGCCCCTTCCGACGCACGCGCGGCCGGGATCGGATAGAATGAAGTGTTCGCCGATTTCCGGCTTCCCTCGCATCCTGCCCAATATTTGAGGCAAGAGCTATTCGTGTTTGTGTGCTCGCGCTGCGGGTGGTTTTTCATAGGGGAGCGCCGGACCTTCAGGTGAAGAGTCCGAATGTGCCGCGGATGCCGCTCCCAGGGAGCGGTTGACATCCGCCCCTATGAGTAGAGGTATACACCTATGTCTTCCGACATGCCCGAAAACCAGAACACCAACGCCGGCGAGAACACCGAGACCGCCGAAGAGACCGTCAAGTTCTCCGACCTCGGCATCGACGGACGCGTCCTCGCCGCCCTGAACGACGTCGGCTACGAGAAGCCGTCCCAGATCCAGGCCGCCACCATCCCGCTGCTGCTCGCGGGCCGCGACGTCGTCGGGCTGGCCCAGACCGGCACCGGCAAGACCGCCGCGTTCGCCGTCCCCGCCCTGTCCCGCATGGCGGAGCTGGCCGACCTGAACGGCACCACGCACAACACGCAGATCCTGGTGCTCGCCCCGACCCGCGAGCTTGCCCTGCAGGTCGCCGAGGCGTTCACCTCCTACGCCCGCCACATCGACAACTTCTCCGTCCTCCCGGTGTACGGTGGCTCGCCGTACGGCCCGCAGCTCGCCGGCCTCCGCCGCGGCGCGCAGGTCGTCGTCGGCACCCCCGGCCGCGTCATCGACCACATCAACAAGGGCTCCCTGGACCTCTCCGAGCTGCAGTACGTCGTGCTCGACGAGGCCGACGAGATGCTCCGCATGGGGTTCGCCGAGGACGTCGACCGCATCCTCGAGGCCACCCCGGTCGAGAAGCAGGTGGCCCTGTTCTCCGCGACGATGCCCGGCGCGATCCGCCGCATTTCCAAGCAGTACCTGCGCAACCCGCAGGAGGTCACGGTCAAGTCCACGACCACCACGGGCAAGAACACGCGCCAGCGCTACGTCCAGGTCATGGGCCCGCACAAGCTGGACGCCCTCACGCGCATCCTCGAGGCCGAGCCGTTCGACGGCGTCATCGCCTTCGTGCGCACCAAGGTGGCCACCGAGGACCTGGCCGACAAGCTGAAGTCCCGCGGCTTCCGCGCCGCCGCCATCAACGGCGACATCCCGCAGCAGCAGCGCGAGCGCACCGTCGAGAACCTCCGCGACGGCAAGATCGACATCCTCGTCGCCACCGACGTCGCGGCCCGCGGCCTGGACGTGGAGCGCATCAGCCACGTCGTGAACTTCGACATCCCGAACGACACCGAGTCCTACGTGCACCGCATCGGCCGCACCGGCCGCGCCGGACGCCAGGGCGACGCGATCCTCTTCATGACCCCGCGCGAGAAGTACCTGCTGCGCGCCATCGAGAAGGCCACGCGCCAGCCGGTCGAGCTCATGCACCTGCCGAGCGTCGACTCCGTGAACGACAAGCGCCTGGAGAAGTTCGCCGAGCGCATCACCGAGACCCTGGCCTCCGAGGACCTCACGGTCTTCCGCGGCCTGGTGGAGAAGTACGAGGCGGACCACGGCGTCACCGGCGTAGAGATCGCCGCCGCGCTGGCCCACATGGCCCAGGGTGGACGCCCGCTGCTGATGGAGGACATGCCGCTTCCCCCGGCCAAGCAGGCGCGCATGATGAAGGGCGCCAAGGATGGCCTCGGTTCCCGCGGACCGTCGCGGACGCTGACCGAGGGCAACGCGACGTACCGCATCGCCGTCGGCCGCCGCCAGCGCGTCATGCCGGGCTCGATCGTCGGCGCGCTCGCCAACGAGGGCGGCTTCAGCTCGGCCGACATCGGCGGCATCGACATCCGCGCCGACCACACGCTGGTCGAGCTGCCCGCCGAGCTGTCGCAGGACCAGTGGCAGGCCCTGTCCCGCACCCGGATCGGCGGCGAGCTGATCCGCCTGGAGCTGGACAACGGCCGCACCCCGCGCAGCGAGCGCGACTCGGGCAGCCGCGGCGGCGGCTTCGGCGGGGGACGCGGCGGCAGCGGCGGCGGCGGATTCCGCAAGCGCGAAGAGGGCGGCTACGACCGTGGCGAGCGCTCCGGCGACCGCGGCGGTTTCCGCAAGGACAGCGCCGGCTTCGGCGGGGCGCGCAAGCCCCGCACCTCCTCGCGTGGTTTCGACGGCGCCAAGAGCGGCAACAACAACCGCGACTACTAGCCGGACGGGACGCCCCGGCCGCCGCACGCAGCGGCCGCGGCGCCCCCACCCCGAGCCGAGCGGCCCGGCCGGACACCGATTCCAGGTGTCCGGCCGGGCCGTTTTCGCGTCACCGGCAGCCGCGGATGAGAGCCGTCTCATCCGCGCTTCATCGGGGGCTCATGTTGCGTGTGCATGCTCGCTGTCATGCTTCCCGCAGCAGGGAGGCCGGCTCGCGCGGCAACCGCCCGCGGGCGGCGCGCGAAAGGACGGCCGGACGATGCCAGGAACACCACGGGACAGGGGCCTCCGCGTGGCCCTCTATTCCCACGATTCGGTGGGGCTCGGACACACGCGGCGCAACCTCGCCATCGCCCACGCGCTCAGCACCGCGCTGCCGGCCCTGACCGGCCGGCGCGTGTCGGGGCTGCTCGTCACCGGCGAACGGACGGCGACGAGCTACCCGGCCCCGGAGGGCTGGGACTGGGTCGTGATGCCCGGCATCCACAAGCGGGACGGCCGCTACGCCCCGCGCACCCTGAATGTCGGCATGGACCGCCTGATGGGCGTGCGCTCGTCGGTCGTCGACGGCGTCCTCGGCTCGTTCCGGCCCCACCTCGCCGTCGTGGACCGCCACGCCTTCGGGGTCGACGGCGAGCTCGCGGGGCCGCTGGCCAACCTGCGCCGCGACAACCCCGATTGCCGCCTGGTGCTGGGCCTGCGCGAGGTGCTCGACGCCCCGTGCTCGGCGGCCGCCGAGTGGGGGCGGGTCGGCGTCGAACGCGTGGCGGAGGCGTTCGACGAGCTGTGGGTCTACGGCGACGCCGGCGTCCACGACCCGGTCGCCGGCGGAGAGATCCCGGGCGCCTTGGCGGACCGGGTGAGGTTCACCGGATACCTCTCCGCCGGGCGCCATTGCGCGGAACCCGCGGGGGACATGGCGCGCCCCTACCTGCTGACCATGGCCGGCGGGGGCTCGGACGGCTACGCCATGACGCGGGCGGCCGCCGCGGCCCGCGTCCCGGCCGGGCACCGCCACCTCGTCGTGACGGGTCCGCAGATGCCCGCCGAGCTCCGCGAGAAGGTCCGCGCCGCCGCGGCACCGGGGACCCGCGTCCTGGCATCGGTGCCCGACGGCCTGGCCTACATCCGGTCCGCGGCCGCCGTCGTCGTCATGGGTGGCTACAACACGGTCTGCGAGGTCCTCGGCTCCGCGGCGCCGGCGCTCGTCGTGCCCCGCGTGGCGCCGCGGACCGAGCAACTGATCCGCGGGCGCTCGCTCGAGGCCCGGGGCGCCGTGCGCGTGCTGCACCCGGACCTCCTCTGCGCGGAGGCGATCGGCGACTGGTTCTCCGACGTCGTGCGCGCCGCGCGCCCGGGGGCCGGCCCGCCGACCGCCGGCCCGTCCGCCGGCCCGCCCGCCGGCCAGCTGGCCGCCCGGGGCACCCTTGCCCTCGACGGGCTCTCCGAGCTCGCCGGGCACGCCGCGCGCCTCGTCGGCGCCGCCGCCGCGCCAACATCCGCCCGCTTCCCGGCCCCCGCAGCCGGGCCCCACCGAGAGGAGTACTCCCATGCCGCAGTCTGACACCCGGCGCACCGGCTACGTGCTCAAGGTCTACCCCCGCTTCTCCGAAACGTTCATCGTCACCGAGATCCTCGCGCGGGAGGTCGCGGGGGAGAAGCTGGAGATCTTCGCCCTGCGCCCCAGCACCGACGCGCGGTTCCATCCGGAACTCGCGCGGGTGCAGGCGCCCGTGTCCTACGTCCCGAAGCCGCTGAAGCTCGCCGACGGCTGGGAGGCGGTGGCCGACGCCACCCGCGTTGTCCCCGGCTTCGCGCGGCGCTACGCCGACCTGCTCCCGGAGCTGGCCGGCTACGAGGCCACCGAGGTGCACCAGGCGATCGCGCTCGCCGCGGCGGCCACCCGCTCCGGCCTGACGCACCTGCACGCGCACTTCGGCTCGCTCGCCGGCCGGACGGCCGAGCTCGCCGCCGAGCTGGCCGGGCTCACGTTCTCGGTCACCACCCACGCCAAGGACCTCTTCCACGAGTCGGTGGACGCCGAGCGGCTGGGCAGGACGCTGCGGCGGGCCGCCCACACGGTGGCCATCAGCCGCTTCAACCTCGATCACCTCGCCGCCGCGTACCCGGACCTCGCGGGACGGACGCACCTGCTCTACAACGGCCTCGAGCTCGGCCGGTTCCCGTTCCGGGAGCCGCCCGCGCCCGGATCCCGGCTCAGGATCGCCGCCGTCGGTCGGCTGATCGAAAAGAAGGGTTTCGCCCATCTGCTCGACGCCGTGGCGGCGCTGGGCGCGCGCGGCGTCGCGGCAGACCTGCGGATCGCCGGCGATGGGGAACTCCGCGACGAGCTCGTGGCGCGTTCCGCGCGGCTCGGGCTCCACGACGGGACCCCGCCCGCGGGCAACACCGCGGTGCTGCTCGGCCCGCAGACGCAAGAAGAGATCCGGGCGCTCCTGGGCTGGGCCGACGTCTTCGCGGCGCCGTGCGTGGTCGGCGCCGACGGCAACGCCGATGGGTTGCCCACCGTGCTGCTGGAGGCCATGGCCGTGGGCGTCCCGTGCGTCGCCACGAACGTCACCGGCATCCCGGAGGCCGTCCGCCCTCCCGGGTCCGCCGCTCCGGCCACCGGGATCCTCGTCGAGCCAGGCGACGACGGTGAGCTCATGGACGCGCTCCGGCGCGTCGCGGATCCCGGATTCCCTCGCGCCGAGGTCGCCCGTGCGGCGAGGGCGCTGGTCGAGGACCGCTTCGACTCCGCGCGGCAGGCCCGTGCGCTCGCCGCGCTCGAAGACCGGGCCGGCGCAGTGGGGGCAGAGGCCGGCATCCCGACCGACGCCGCGGACGGCACCACGGACGGCTCCGGGGTGGGGGCCGGGGTCGGCATCCCGACCCACGCGGCCGTCGCGGCCGGGTCCGGAAGCCTCGCGGGTTTGCGCGTCGCGTACGCCTGCGTCGACCCCGGGATCCCCTTCTTCGGGACCAAGGGCGCGTCGGTGCACGTCCAGGAGATCGTGCGCGCCCTCAGGGCCCGCGGCGCGGAGGTCCGGCTGTACTGCACGCGCGCCGGGGACCGCGTGCCCGCGGACCTCGCGGATCTCCCGGTCACCGAGCTTCCGATCCCGCCGGGACCCGCCGCCGTGCGCGAGGAGGCGCAGGCGGGGGCGTCCCGCGCGATGGTCCGGCGGATCGCGGCCGACGGGGCCGACCTCGTCTACGAGCGCTACAGCCTCTTCAGCACCGTGCTCGCCTCCCTCGCGCGGGACCACGCCATCCCCGGGATCCTCGAGGTCAACGCCCCGCTGATCGACGAGCAGCGCACCCACCGCGAGCTACACCGCGAGGATGAGGCCCGGCGGGCGCTGTGGGACCAGGTCGGTGCCGCGGCGCGCACCGTCTGCGTCTCGGCGCCCGTGGCCGATTGGGTGCGCGGCCGGGTGGGTCCCGAGGCCGGATCCCGCGTGGTCGTGGTCGCCAACGGAGTCAACACCGACCGAATCCGGCCGCGGCCGGCCGCGGGAACCGGCGGGAATCCGGAGGTGCCTCCGGAGGTGTCCCCGGCCGTCGTCTTCGTCGGCACGCTGAAGCCCTGGCACGGGGTGGAGGTCCTCGTCGACGCCGTCGCCCGCTCCCGGGGCCACTGGAGGCTGCGGATCGTCGGCGACGGTCCGCTGGCCGGGTCGCTGCGCGACCGCGCCGCGGCCCACGGGCCGCGCGTGCGGGACCGGATCGAGTTCGCCGGCGCGGTCGACCCGGAGCGTGTGGGCGCGCTCCTCGGGGAGGCGACGATCGCGGTGGCGCCCTATCCGGCGGCCTCCGACGCCGACGCCTACTTCTCGCCGCTGAAGATCTACGAGTACCTCGCCGCCGGCCTGCCGGTCGTCGCCAGCCGTGTCGGCCAGGTGCCGGGCATCGTCCGCGACGGGCGCACCGGCGTTCTGGTCGAGCCCTCCGACGCCGCCGACCTGGCCGCGGCACTGGACGCGCTCGCGGACGACCCGGTCCGCCGTGCCCGCCTGGGCGCCGCGGCCCGCGCCGAGGCACTGGCCGAGCACGGCTGGGACCGGGTGCTCGGGCGCGTGCTCGCCGGGCTCCACGAAGCGCTGCCCCCGGCCATGGCCGCGTCCGGCGCCGGCGCCGGGGCGCTGTCGTGAGGCGCCGGGATCCGCGGCGCCCGCCGCGCGCCCCGGGGCCGTTCCGCCGCACGCTCTCGGTGCTGCGCCCGCACCTGCCCGGCAACCGGCGGCTGATGGGCGGCGGCGTCGTGGCGCTGCTCTTCGAGGTCGGCTTCCGGGTGCTCGAGCCCTGGCCGGTCAAGTTCGTCGTCGACGCCGCGTCCCAGAGCCTCGGCGCGAAGCTGGGCACCGGCGTGCCGCCGGCGACGCTGCAGCTGATGCTCGCCTGCGGGGCGGCCGTCGTCGTGATCGTCGGGCTGCGCGCCCTCTCCAACTACCTGGCGACCGTCGCGTTCGCGCTCGCCGGATCCCGGATGGCGACGGCGCTGCGCCAGCGCCTGTTCGCGCACATCCAGTCGCTCTCCGGGGCCTACCACTCGGGATCGCGCACCGGGGACACCGTGCAGCGGCTCGTCGGCGACGTCGGCAAGCTGCAGGAGGTGGCCGTGACCGCGGGGCTGCCCCTGCTGGCGAACGTCCTGACGCTGGTGGCGATGGCCGGCGTGATGTTCTGGCTGGACCCTCTCCTTGCGCTGGTCGTGCTCGCCGCCGCGGCGCTGTACCTGCTGGTCTCGCGCGGCAGCACGGGAAAGATCACCGGCGCCTCGCGGAAGACGCGCCGGGGGGAGGGACAGCTGGCCAACATCGCCAACGAAAGCCTCGGCGCCATGCGCGTGGTCCACGCCTACGGGTTGGAGAGGGAACTGGAGGGCCGGTTCGCCGGGAGCAACGACAGGACGCTGCGCGACGGCGTGCGGGCCAAGCGGCTCTCCGCCGGGCTCGAGCGGAGCACCGACGTGATCGTCGGGCTGGCGACCGCGGTCGTGCTGGTCGGCGGCGGCTGGCGGGTCGTGCAGGGCGGCATGACGCCCGGGGACCTCGTCATCTTCCTGACCTACCTGAAGACCGCGATGAAGCCGCTGCGCGACATGGCCAAGTACACCGGGCGCATCGCCCGCGCCGCCGCCTCCGGCGAGCGCGTCGCGGACCTGCTGGACATCCCGGCGGGCATCCGTGACGCACCCGACGCGCGGCCGCTGGGGCGCGCCATGGGGGACATCGAGCTCAGGGGGGTCAGCGCCGGCTACGGCGGCACCCCGGTCCTGGACCGGATCGACCTGCGGATCCCCGCCGGGCAGAAGGTCGCCGTCGTCGGCCCGTCCGGCGCGGGAAAGTCCACGCTCGCGCTGCTGCTGTCGCGGCTGATCGAGCCGTCGGCCGGCTCGGTGACGCTCGACGGGTTGGACCTGCGCCGCATCACCCTCGCCTCGCTGCGCTCGCAGGTGAGCCTGGTGCCGCAGGAGTCTGTGCTTTTCAGCGGGACCATCCGCGACAACATCCGCTACGGACGGCTCGACGCGACCGAGGAGCAGATCATGGACGCGGCCCGGTCGGCGCAGGCCCACGACTTCATCCACGAGTTCCCGGACGCGTACGACACCGTGCTGGGCGAGCGCGGGGGGACGCTGTCCGGCGGCCAGCGCCAGCGCATCGCGATCGCCCGCGCGATCCTGCGCGACGGCGCCGTCGTCGTGCTGGACGAGGCCACCACGGGGCTGGATCCCGAATCCTCGGCGCTGGTGCTCGCGGCGCTGGCCCGCCTCACCGCGGGCCGCACCACGGTGAGCATCACGCACGACGCGGCGACGGCCCTCGCCGCGGACCGGGTGGTGTGGATCGAGCGCGGGCGGATCGTGCTGGACGGGGCGCCCGCGGAGCTGTTGGCCGGGGCATCCGGCGAGTTCGCGCGGTGGGTGGCCCGGGAGGCGGAGGGCGCCGCGAGCGCCGTCGTGCCGGCCGGGGCCCCGGGAGCGCGGGCATGAGCCGCGGCGAGCGCGGGCGCGGCGTCCTCCTGCCGGCGGTGGGCGTGCTGCTGGGCGCGGCCCCCGGCTCCGCGGACATCCTCGACCGCCTGGGGTGCGGCCACGGCCGCGTCGACCACCTGCGCTACAAGCCCGGGCTGTCGGTGGTGGCGCGGGCCGACGGCGGCTCGGCCCGGTGGGTCGCCGGCTTCGCTCCGGCGGCGCGGGAGAAGGCGGACAAGCTGCGGCTCAAGGACGCGGCGCTGGGCTACGGCCTGCGCGAGGCGCCGGTGCCGGGCGCGCCCGGGCACGTGCTGATGTCCGGACCGCTCGGGCTGGACAACCGGCTGCGGGGTCCGCTGCGGGCCGAGGGACTCCTGGACCATCGGGGGGAACCGGCCGGGACCGTGCTGAACTACAACCCGTGGCGCCGGCTCGTGCTGGGCGGCCCGGAGACCGGGCAGGGCGGACGGGTCTCGAAGACGACGGCGGTTCCGCCCGGCGACCTGCCGGCCCTGTTGGCCGGCCTCGCGGGGGAGGGGGTGCCGGTGCTCGTCCCGCGGCCCGGCCGCGACGCCCGGACCCTCCACTACCCGCGCTACGGGAGCGAAGACCTCGCCTCGGCGTGGGAGCGGGCCGCGGCCGGCGGGAACGGCACCCCCGGGGCGGCGCGGGCCGGCCGGATCCTGGCTGCCCTGCACGCCAGCGGTGCCCGCCCGGGAGGGGTCGTCGAGCCGTGGCGGCCGCTGCTCGGCGTCGCGGCCGGGGTCGCCGACGTCCTGCCCGGCGCCGCCGGGCTCGCCCGGCGGACCGCCGTCGAACTGCTCGACGCCACGGAGCCGGCGGGCCGCGGGTGCGCGGCGGACGTGCCGCTGCACGGGGACTTCTCGGCCGACCAGCTGCTGGTCGGGCCCGATGGGCTGCGCCTCATCGACCTGGACCGCGCCGCCAGGGGACCGGCCGGCTGGGACCTGGGCTGCTTCGCGGCCACCGAGATCCTGGCGGGACGGCACGGCGGCGCGGAGGAGCTGCTGGACGCGTACCTCGCCGCGCGGCCGGCGTCCGGCCGCGTCGACGTCGGACCGTGGACGGGCATCCACCTGATGGCCCGGGCCCTGGAGCCGTTCCGGGACGCGGCGCCCGGATGGGAGGATCTGGTCCTCGCCCGCCTGCGCCTTGCGCGCGCCGCGCTCCGGGAGGGTGCCGGCGGACGCGGTACCGGCGGACGCTTGGCGCGGGCTCACGCCGCCCGGGCGCTGCCGGAACTGCTCGAAGCCGGGGGCGACGGGCTCGGGGGCAACGGGGTCGAGCGCGAAGTGGTGAGCGTCAGGCGCTCCTGGCCGGCGCCCGACGGCACGCTGGTGTTCGAGGCGGTCGACGGCGCGGGCCGGGTCCGCGCCGGCGCGTGGGACGGCCGGGGCGCCACGCTGCTGCCGCACGCCGCCGATCCCCGGCTTCCGGGCCTCTCCGACGAGGGCACCGTGCTGGTCCACCGGCGCGGGAAACGCGCGGTGGTGCGCCGGGACACGGCCGGCGGCACCGACTTCGTCAAGCTGCTGAGGCCGGGCCGCGGCCCGGCCGTGGCGGAGACCTCCCGGAGGCTCGCGGCCATGGCCCTCGAGGCGGGCCTGCTCGCGCCGCGGGTGCTCTCCGCCGGCGGCGACGCGGTCCGCTTCTCGGCCCTGCCGGGGAAGCCCGTCGCCGAGTACGCCGGCGCCGCGTGCTCCATCGCGTCGTCCTCCGGCTGGGAGGCGGCCTGGGAACTGTGGGCCGGGGCCTGGCCCGCGCTGGTCGCCACCGACGCGGACGCCCTGCCGGTGCACGACGCCGGGCGCGAGGCGCAGGTGCTGGGCGGGTGGGCCGGGCAGCTGCTCGCGCACGACCCGCTGGGCCTCACCCCGGCCGGGCGTGCGCGGGTCGACGCACGCCTGGCGGCGGTCGCCGGCGACCTCGAGCGGCTGGCCGCCGACGAACGTCCACTGGTGACGGCGCACCGGGACCTCCACGACAAGCAGCTCCTGTACGACCTCGGAGCGGACCGCCTCGGCATCCTGGACTTCGACACGGCGGCCCGCGCCGACGTGGAGCTGGACCTGGGCAACCTGCTCGCGCACCTGGAGCTGCGGCGGGACCAGGGCGTCCTCTCCGGGTCCGAGCGGGACTCCGCCGCGGCGCGGGTCCTCGGCGTGGCCGCCGGCCTCGGGGCCGACCCCCGCCGGCTGGACGCCTACACGGAGGCGGCGCGGCTGCGCCTCGTCTGCGTCTACGCGTTCCGCCCCGCCTGGCGCGGACTGGCGGAGCGCTGGCTGGCGCGGGGGAGGCGGACGGCCGCGCGGTGAGCCGGGAGGAGCGGCGCCACAGGCCCCCTGAGGGGCCGCTCCGTGGCGCCCGTCACGCCTGGTTTTTCCGATTTCATTCGGCGCGGGAATGCTGGTAAAGTTTTTCTCCGTTGCCCCCCTAGCTCAGTGGTAGAGCGCGTTCTTGGTAAGAACGAGGTCACCGGATCGATTCCGGTGGGGGGCTCTGAATGATCTGGCCCGCGTCGATGTCTCTCTCGGAGAAGATGTAGGCGCGGGCCTCGGTCATTCGTGGCGGTGTAGCTCAGCTGGTTAGAGCGCACGACTCATAATCGTGAGGTCCCGGGATCGAGTCCCGGCACCGCTACCATCCGGCCCCCGCGGCCCGACGGCCCCCGAACGCGACAGCGTCCGGGGGCCTCGTCGTTCCGCCGCAGCCCCCCACGGAGAGGACGCCCACGCATGTCCGAGCAGCCGCACGCGTCGCCGGGGTCCCTGCTGTGCCACGGCATCGCCTGGCCCGCCGCGGACGGTCCTCCCCGGCTGGCACTGCGTGCTGTGGGCGGCGGCGCGGCGACGGGCGGTGCCGTGGGCCGCGGCGCGGCGGGCGGGGCGGCCGACGTCGTGCTGGCTCCGGGCACGCGCCTGGTGTTCGACGTCGTTCCCGGCAAGTGGTGCCTGGGCCACACCGTGGTGCACGGGCGGGACTCCCGCACCTCGCACGCGTGCCCCGGCCGTTCCCCGGCGGAGCGCGGCCACCAGTGCGGGCCCTGCTTCGCCCGCGAGGACACGCGCCACATGCACGACTTCCACCGCTCGGGCATCGCGCCCGAGGGGCTGCGAGCCTACCTCGCGCAGGAGCACTGGCTGTACGTGGCCAGCTTCGCCCATGGCGCCGCGAAGATCGGGACGGCCGCCGCCGGCGGCAAGTGGCGCAGGCTCGCGGAGCAGGGAGCCGTCGCCGGGTCCTACGTCGCCCTGGCCGCGGACGGCCGCGCGGTCCGCGTGCTGGAGGACCTCGTGACCCGGGAACTCCGCCTGGGCCAGTCCGTCCGCTCCGCGGCCAAGGCGGCCGGGTTGGCGGCGGGTCCGGGCGCGGCGCACGACGCCGGGTCGCTCGCCGAGGCGCACGCCGGGCGCGCCGCCTCCGTCCGCCGACTGCTCGACGCCTCGCCCGAGGCCGCGACGGTGCCGTTCCGGCCCGTCGACGAGCGCTGGGATCCGCCCGCTGCGGCCGCGGGGCTGCTCGCCGGATGGGACGCCGGGCGCGTGCGGCCCTACCCGGGGTCGTTGGCGGGCGGGAGCCACGGCTTCACCGTCGACTCGGTGTCGGGACAGGTCCTGGGGGTCCGCCTGCGCGGCAGCGACGAACTCTTCGCCGTGGACGCCGGGGCCCTCAAGGGGCGGCGGCTGACGCGCGGCGGGGGTGCCACGGAGGCGCCCGCCGTCCAGGACGTGCTGTTCTGAGGCACTCTGTTTTGCGGCGCCCTGTTCCGCGGCACCCTGTTTTGCGGCGCCCTGTTCCGGCAGGACGCGCCGTTTCGGGGTGCCCGGACCCGGTGCCCCGCAGGCACGGCGTCGCGCGCCCCCGGCCCGCCCGATAGTCTGGAATCATGATCAGCACGCCGTGGGAAGCCGCCTCCCCGCTCTACAAGAAGCTGGTGGTCGCCTCGATGGCCCTCTCCGCGGTGGGCATCGTCCTGGCGGTCGTCGGGAGCTCGACCGATCGGCCCACGCTGATGTACACCGCCGTGGGCATCATTCTCGCGGGGCTGCTCACGCACATCGCCGGGTTGATGGTCCGGGGGCGCGACGTCCGCGCGTACCGCAAGGACAACCCTCCCGCGCCGCAGCCCCCGCGCCGGAAGTAGCCGTCCGAGCCGGAGGAGGGGTGCGCCTCCCTCCTCGCGGTCACGCCGGCCGCGGCAGGGTGAGGATTTCGGCCCCCTCGTCGGTGATGGCGATGGTGTGCTCGCTGTGAGCCGTCCGGCAGCCCGTCGCGCTGCGGAGCGTCCACCCGTCGGCGTCGGTGACGAGCTCGGCGGTGTCCTCCATGACCCACGGCTCCAGCGCGAGCAGCAGCCCGGGGCGCAGTGCGTATCCCCGGCCCGGTCGTCCGGTGTTGGCAACGTGCGGGTCCTGGTGCATCGTCGATCCGATCCCGTGGCCCCCGAACTCGGTGTTGATCGGGTACCCCGCCTGGCCGAGGACGGATCCGATGGCATGGGAGATGTCGCCGATGCGGGCCCAGGGTCCGGCCGCGGCGATCCCAGCGGCCAAGGCCCGTTCGGTCGCGTCGATCATCGCGACGCTCGCCGGAGGGCGGGATTCGCCCACGATGAAGCTGATGGCGGAGTCCGCGGCGACACCGTCCTTGGAGAGGGCGAGGTCGAGGGTCAGCAGGTCTCCGTCCGCCAGCTCGTGGTCGTGCGGCAATCCGTGGAGCACGGCGTCGTTGACGGCGGTGCAGATGTAGTGGCCGAACGGGCCGCGGCCGAAGGACGGCGCGTAGTCGACGTAGCAGGACCGCGCTCCGGCGTCGGCAATCATGGTGCCGGCCCACCGGTCGATGTCCAAGAGGTTCGTGCCGACCGCGGCACGGGCCTTCAGGGTGTGCAGAATGTCGGCGACCACGGAGCCCGCGACCCGCGCGCGGGCCAGCTCGGTGGAATTCAGGATCTCGATCATGCGGCACCTTTCACGTGGCCAATAATTATCCCGGCCATATTATCCCGGTACTAGAATCGGAACCATGGTCAGGTTGCCGCTCACATCCGCGGAAGTCGAGCGCGGGCAGCGCCTCGGTTCACTGTTGCGACGCGCCAGGGGGGAGCGCCCGATGCTCGACACCGCCCTCGACGCCGGCCTCTCGCCGGAGACCCTCCGAAAGATCGAGACGGGCCGCGTGGCCACCCCCGCCTTCCCGACCATCGCCGCGATCGCCGACGTCCTCGGCCTTT
The DNA here is from genome assembly GCF_041877255.1 of Arthrobacter halodurans. Lineage (NCBI taxonomy): Bacteria > Bacillati > Actinomycetota > Actinomycetes > Micrococcales > Micrococcaceae > Arthrobacter > Arthrobacter halodurans. The sequence goes on along the minus strand of NZ_JBHDLJ010000003.1, from coordinate 274,243 downwards.
CGCTCGACGCGGTGTGGGCCGAGATCAACCGGCCCGAGCGCGGGGCGGAGCCGCCCGGCCGCTCCGGGCGTCCCGCACGGGAGCGGCTGGCCTCGTAGGTCCGTCCGCCTGGGCCGCGTCTGCGCTCAGTCCGTCTCCGCTGGGGCCACGTCCCCGCCGTCTCCGCGGGCCGTCCCGGCGTCCCGCGCAAGAGCCTCCCGCCGGACGTGGTCGCGGGCGTGCTCGACCGCGGGGCCGAGCTCGTCGAAACGGTGCTTGTAGTGCCGCAGCGCCTCGAGGACACCGACGCTGTCCGCCAGCCGCACGTGCTCGGGCCGGATGCCCTTGATCAGCACCGTGATGCGGCGCCGCTCAAGCGCCTCGATGACCTCCGCGAGGGCCTTGGCACCGGTGGCGTCCAGCATCCGCAGGTGGGACAGCCGCAGGATCACCACCTCGACGTCGCGCACCGCCTGGATCTCCTGCAGGATCCGTTCGGCGGCGCCGAAGAACATCGAGCCCTCGAGGCGGAAGAGGGCGATCCGCTCGTCGCCGGCGTGGGGTTCGCCGGGGATCGGTTCCCTGCGCACCCCGGAGAGCTGCGCGACGCTGCGCAGGGCGAAGAACGCCGCCACGAGGAGCCCGATCTGGATGGCCTCGATCAGGTCGAACGCGACGGTGATGACGGCGGTGATGACGAACAGGGCCGCGTCCGCGCGCGAGGAGCGCAGGATCGAGGAGACGGTGTGGCGGGAGACCATGCGGGTGGCGGTGACCATCAGGATGCCGGCGAGAGCGGCCAAGGGGATCCGCGAGACGAGCTGCGCCCCCGCGTAGACCACGGCCAGCAGCAGCGCCGCGTGGACGAGGGAGGCGACCCGGCTGCGCCCCCCGCTGCGGACGTTCACGGCCGTGCGGGCGATCGCGCCGGTCGCCGGCATCCCGCCGAACAGCCCGGCCGCGATGGACGCGAGCCCCTGGCCGGTCAACTCGCGGTCGGGTTGGTAGGGTCCCGTGGTCCTGCCGGTCGGACCCGGCAGTCCCGAGGCGACGCGCGCGGAGAGCAGCGATTCGATCGAGGCCAGCACGGCGATGGCGACGGCGGGGCCGGCGAGGTCGCCCAAGAGGGCGGGGGAGAAGGCCGGTAGCGACGGGGCGGGCAGCGACGAGGGCAGCTCGCCGATGCGCGGCACGTCCAGCCCGAGCAGTTCCGCGGCGACGGTGGCCAGGACGACGGCGATCAGGCTCGCGGGGATCCCGGGGTGAACCCGCGGGGCGAGCACCAGCAGCAGGGCCACGCCCGCGACGATCGCGAGCGTGGTTCCCACCGTCGGCCACGTGGCGGAGGTGACGGCCAGCCAGGCCGCCGCGGCCGTGTTCATGCCCGTCTCGGCCGACGTGCCCGTGGCCAGGGGCACCTGCTGCAGGAAGATGATGGCCCCGATGCCCAGGGTGAACCCCTCGACGACGGGCCAGGGGATGTAGGCCACCGCCCGGCCCAGGCGCAACAGGCCCAGCACCAGGACGATGACACCGGCCATCAGGCTCAGCAGCGCCACGGACGCGGCGCCGTGCGCGGCGACGATCGGCGCCAGCACCACCACCATCGCGCCGGTGGGTCCGGAGACCTGGACGTGCGAGCCGCCCATGACGGCGGCGATGGCGCCGGCGATGACCGCCGTGACGAGCCCGGCCGCCGCGCCGACCCCGGAGGAGACCCCGAACGCCAGGGCCAGCGGAAGCGCGATGATCCCGACCGTGATGCCGGCCAGGATGTCCCCGCGCCAGCTCAGGCGCAACCCGGCGTAGTCCTCCGGCGCGGGCAGGAAGCCCCCAAGGTACGCGGCCGCCCCGGTCCGGCCGGCCGTCCCGCCGGTCCCGCGGCTCACCGCGCATCTCCGGCGCGCTGCTCCGCGGGACCCGGCCCGAGCAGCCGCTCCGCGCGCTGCGCGTCGGCCTCCTCCAAACCGTCCAGCAGGAAGTCGCGGGCGATGCCCAGCAGCGCCGCGACGCCCGGATGGGCCAGCGAGTAGACGACGTTGCTGGCCCGCCGCTCGGAGACCACCACCCCGTGACGGCGCAGGACGCGCAGGTGCTGCGAGAGGTGGCTGGCCTCGATGTTGATGCGCGCGAGGAGGTATGCCACGGTCGCCGAACCGCCGGGGGCGTCGCGGATCAGCTCGAGCGCGCGGATCCGGGCCGGATGCGCCAGGGCCTTGAAAAGGTTCGCCTTGATCTCGTACAGGGGCTCTTGCCCCGGGGCCAGCCGCACGGCCGCCTCGCTCTCCGCCCCGCGGGGCACGATGTGATGATTTCATCATATCGCGCCATCTGCCCGCGTGGCCCCGCTCATGGCTAGGCTGGGGGGAACGGCCCGGCCACCGGCGCCCGAGACCCAACCGTCCACAGCGAGGACCCCATGAGCATCGATCCAGCCCTGCAAGGGCGCACCTATCCGGCGGGCGAGCCGTACGTCGTCGGCCGGGAGAAGATCCGCGAGTTCGCGCGGGCCGTCAAGGCGACCAACCCGGCGCACTTCTCGCCGGAGGCCTCCGCGGAGATGGGCCACGACGACGTCGTCGCGCCGCCCACGTTCGCCGTCATCATCGCCCAGCGCGCGGATGCGCAGCTGATCGCCGACCCGGCGTCGGGCATCGACTTCTCGCGCGTCGTCCACGCCGACCAGCGCTTCACGCACCACCGGCCCATCGTCGCCGGCGACGCCCTGGTGACCGAGCTCCACGTGGATCAGGTCCGCGCCATGGGCGGCGGCGCCATGATCACCACCCGCGCGGAGATCTCGACAGCCGACGGGCAGAAGGTCTCCACGGTCGTCTCCTCGCTCCTGGTGCGCGGGGAGGACCGGCCATGAACGGCATCGACTTCACCCAGCTCGAGGTGGGCCAGCCCATCGGCTCCACGACCGTCCGCGTGAACCGCGCCGATCTGGTCCGCTACGCGGGGGCGAGCGGGGACTTCAACCCGATCCACTGGAACGAGCGGTTCGCCGTCGAGGTGGGCCTTCCGGGGGTCATCGCGCACGGCATGTTCACCATGGGCGCCGCGGTGCAGCTCGTCACCGATTGGATCGGGGACCCCGCCTGCATCGTGGACTACCAGACGCGCTTCACGAAGCCCGTCCTCGTCGAGGACCCGCCCGGGACGAACCCCACGGACCATCCCGGCACGGAGGTCACCGTCGCGGGAACCATCGGCAAGCTCGACGCCGACGCGCGCACCGCGCGCGTCGACCTCGCCGTCGCCGTCGGGGAGCAGAAGGTCCTGGTTAAGGCGCAGGCGCTCGTCCAGTTCTAGCCGGCCACGGCGGGCCGCCCCAGTTCTGGGCCGCCCGCCGGGGCACTAGGCTGGTCAGCGTGACCGAGAAGCTGATTTCGACCTTGACCACCACCGGCGTCGGCGGTCCCGCCGGCCGCTTCGAAGAGGCCGCCACCGAGCGGGAGATCGTCGACGCCGTCCGGGCCGCGGACGCGGCCGGCGAGGATCTCCTGATCGTCGCGGGCGGCTCCAACCTGGTGGTGTCGGACGCGGGCTATGCCGGGACCGTGCTGCGCATCGCGAGCACCGGCGTCGACATCGACGGCACCGATGCCTCCTGCGCCGGCGCGACCGTCCGGGTCCAGGCGGGCCATCCGTGGGACGACGTCGTGGCGACCACGCTCGGGCGCGGACTGGCCGGGCTGGAGGCGCTGTCCGGCATCCCCGGGTCCACCGGCGCCACGCCCGTGCAGAACGTCGGAGCCTACGGCACCGACGTGTCCCGCACGATCTCGCGCGTGCGCACGTGGGACCGCGCCGAGGGGCGCATCCGCACCTTCGCCGCCGCCGACCTGGGCTTCGGGTACCGCGACTCCGTGCTCAAGCGCACCACCGTCAACGGCTCGCCGCGATATGTCGTCCTGTCCGTCGACTTCCAGTTGGAGCCGGGCACGCTCGGGGCGCCCATCGCCTACGCGGAGCTGGCGCGGGCGCTCGACGTGGCGATCGGCGGGCGGGCCCCCGCCGCGCGCGTCCGGGAGGAGGTCCTGCGGCTGCGGGCGGGGAAGGGCATGGTCCTGGACGCGGCCGACCGCGACACCTACAGCACCGGGTCGTTCTTCACGAACCCGGTCGTCGAGCGGTCCGCCGCCGACGCCCTGCCCGGGGACGCCCCCCGGTACCCGGCCGGGGACGGGGACCGGGTGAAGCTGTCGGCGGCCTGGCTGATCGACCACGCCGGCTTCGGCAAGGGCTTCGGGCTGCCCGGCACCCCCGGCGAGCACCTCGCCGGGGGCAGGGCCTCCCTGTCCACCAAGCACACGCTGGCGGTGACCAACCGCGGCGGCGCCGGCGCGGACGACATCCTCGCCGTGGCTCGGGCGGTCCGGGACGGCGTCGCGGAGCGCTTCGGCATCGTCCTCCACAACGAGCCGCTCCTCATCGACTGCGCGCTCTAGCCGCGGCGTCCCGGGCGCGCTTGCCGCCGGCCGGCCGCCCGCCCGGCCCGCAGGTCACCGTGGACTTTCCCGCGGGTCGGGCGCAACATGGGTGCATGGAACACAGCACGAGTCTGGAACACGCACTGGATCTGGCCGAGGCGAACCTCAAGGAAGCCAAGCGGCTGCTGGACCACGGCACGAAGGCGCGCGCGGCGGGGGACATCGACGACGCCCGCCTGGACCAGTTGCAGCGCCTGTACGACGTCGCGGCCCATGACGTGGCGCGGGCCAAGCGGGAGAGCTAGGGCCGAACCGCGCCGCCAGCCGGACGGCTAGAGCCTGCCGAGGGCGATCAGAAGCATGCGGCGCAGCGGCTCGGCGGCGCCCCAGAGCAGCTGGTCGCCGACCGTGAATGCCGAGATGTACCGCGGGCCCATCTCCAGCTTGCGGATGCGACCGACCGGGATGTCCAGCGTTCCCGAGGCCGCGACCGGGGTCAGCGCCTTGACCGTGGCGTCCTTGGTGTTCGGCACGACGCTGGCCCACTCGTTGTCGGCGTCGAGGAGCCGCTCGATCTCCTCGACCGGGAGGTCCTCCCGGAGCTTGAGCGTCAGGGCCTGGGAGTGCGAGCGCATGGCGCCGACCCGGACGCACAGCCCGTCGACGACCACGCGGTCCTCGGCCGACAGGCCCAGGATCTTGTTGGTCTCGACCCCGGCCTTCCATTCCTCCTTGGACTGGCCGTTGCCGAGGTCGGCGTCGATCCAGGGGATGAGCGAGCCGGCCAGCGGGACGCCGAACTGCGTCGCGTCGAGTCCTCCGCGCTGGGCCTGGAGCACCTTGCGGTCGATCTCCAGGATCGCGGACGCCGGGTCGGCCAACTCGCCGGAGACGGCGGCGTTGATGTCGCCGAACTGCGTGAGCAGCTCGCGCATGTGCCGGGCGCCGCCGCCGGAGGCCGCCTGGTAGGTCATGGAGGTGCTCCACTCGACCAGACCGTTCCGGAAGAGGCCGCCCAGGCCCATGAGCATGCAGGAGACTGTGCAGTTGCCGCCGACGAAGTCGCGCGTCCCGCCGGCGAGCGCGCCGTCGATGACGTTCCGGTTGACCGGATCCAGCACGATCACGGAGTCGTCGTTCATCCGCAGGGTGGACGCGGCGTCGATCCACAACCCGTCCCAGCCCCGCGCCCTCAGCCGCGGGTGGACGTCCGCCGTGTAGTCGCCGCCCTGTGCGGTGACGATGATCGGCAGCTTGGCGAGCTCGTCGACGTCGTACGCGTCCTTGAGCGCGCCGGCGCCCTCCGCGAACGCCGGAGCGGCGCCGCCGGCCTGCGAGGTGGAGAAGAAGACGGGGTCCAGGCCGGCGAAGTCGCCTTCCTCCTGCATGCGTTGCATCAGGACGGAGCCGACCATGCCGCGGTAACCAACGAAGCCTACTGAGGAAGTCATAGGCCCATCGTAGGACGAGCGGGCGCGCGGGGGCAGTCCGTTACGCCCAGCGTGAAGCCCCGTCCGCGCGGCCCGCGAGGACCCGCGGACGCGGCGCGCCTACTGGGCGTCGAGGATCCGGCGGCGCCGGCCGATCGCCCAGAACGCACCGAAGGCCAGGGCCTGTGTCACCGTGAACAGCACCACCAGGCCGCCGATGGTCTGTCCGGTGACGATCATCCACAGGCCCAGGGCGGCCGAGATCAGCGCGAGCAGCGGGAAGAGCATGTAGCCGAGCGCGAAGAGCGGCTCGGGGGTGTTGGCCAGGGTCCTGAAGGCTTCCTTCACGGGGTTTTCTCCCAAAGTTCGTGGCGGTATTCGAGGCCGGTCGCGGAGACGAGCCAGCCGGCGTCGGGCTCGAGGAGCGTGCGGCGCCACCGGTCGCCGAGCTGCGGGGCGCGGGTGTCGCCGTCGGCCTCGAGGTTGATGACGGTGACGACGGCGGTGTCCGCGCGCGGTTCGTAGGCGGCGTAGATCTCGCCGCCTCCCACGATCCAGATCTCCTCCGACCCCTCGGCGCCGCGGGCGGCCTCCAGGGCCTCACCGAGCGTGCCGACGGCGAGGGCGCCCGCCTCCCGGACCTCCGCGGCAGTCGCCGCGTGGGAGGTCAGAACGATGTTGGTGCGTCCGGCGAACGGGCGGAAGCGCGCGGGGATCGACTCCCAGGTGCGCCGTCCCATGATCACCGGGTGACCGGTCGTGGTGCGCACGAAGTGGGCCATGTCCTCCGGAAGGCGCCACGGCATGCCGCCAGCGGCGCCGATGACCCCCTCCGCCGTCTGCGCCCAGATCATGCCGATCCGGGAGGGGCGTCCCCCGGCCGCCCTGTCCGCGTCCGCGCCGATCGCCGCGTGGCCGCCGCTCATACGGCGATCGGTGCCTTGATCGTGGGGTGGTGGCGGTAGCCGACCACCTCGAAATCGTCCAGGGTGTAGTCGAAGATGCTCTCCGGGGTGCGGAGGATCCGCAGCTGCGGCGACTCGTACGGCTCGCGTGAGAGCTGCTCCCGGACCTGCGCGAGGTGGTTGTCGTAGATGTGCACGTCGCCGCCGGTCCAGACGAACTCGCCGACCGCCAGGCCCGTCTGCCGGGCGACCATGTGGGTGAGCAGCGCGTACGAGGCGATGTTGAACGGCACGCCCAGGAAGGTGTCCGCGCTGCGCTGGTAGAGCTGGCACGACAGCCGGCCGTCGGCCACGTAGAACTGGAAGAACGCGTGGCACGGCGGGAGCGCCATGTTGTGCAGCTCGGAGACGTTCCACGCGGAGACGATGTGCCGGCGGGAGTCCGGGTTGGACCGGATGGACTCGACGACCTTCGCGATCTGGTCGATGTGCCCGCCGTCGGGCGTCGGCCAGGATCGCCACTGCACGCCGTAGACGGGACCCAGCTCGCCGTCGGCGTCCGCCCACTCGTCCCAGATCGTCACGCCCTGCTCCCGCATCCAGCGCACGTTCGAGTCGCCGCGCAGGAACCAGAGGAGCTCGACGGCCACCGACTTGAAGTGGACGCGTTTCGTGGTGATCAGCGGGAAGGATTTGGACAGGTCGAAGCGCAGTTGTCGTCCGAAGACGCTGCGCGTGCCCGTTCCGGTGCGGTCGCCCTTCGCGGTGCCGTGCGCCAGCACGTCGCGGAGCAGGTCCTCATAGGGGGTCGCGATAGTCACGCGTCCAGTCTAGCCACCGCCGCGCCGCGGGGACCGGGCGGCGGCACCGGAGGTGGGGCGGCGCGCGGGTCGACGCGCCGGGCCAGCGGGGCATGATACGGAGGTCGCCGTCGGAATCGCGAATCCCCTCGGCAAAATGCGTCATATAGCGGATTGACCGAGCCACATGTACGGTGTGATGCGTTTCACAGCTGACGCACAGCACCTCGCGCGCCCGAAACCCTCCGGAGAGCCCGCCGCGACGTTCCGATCTCGCTCATAAGGCCCCTGACAAGGGACAAGAGGATCCAAGTCCGGCCGAGAGCTCGCCAGCGAGGCCGCGGGGGTCGTCGGCGTCGCGAAACCCTTCTTTCACACGCACCACAGGTTGCCCAGTGGCATGTCAAAGTCTTGTCGACCTCAGGAACCGGCCGTTGACCAGTGTCGGGGTGTGCTCCCTACGATGAAGTATCGGGTGTCCCGAGCAAGCTTGGGGCGAAATCGGACATCCGCGGGTAAGCCGCCAGATCGCGGTGCGCCGGCAGTGACGGAACTTGGGGGACGGTGCAACATGGGGATTTTGATCGGCAATGGGGACCTTTCGTACGGTCGGCGGGCGGGCCGCGTGGGCCGCCGGTTCGTCGGCGGCGGGGCGCACGCCCAGGCGGCCGCCCCGGCGCCGAGCGTGCCGGTGTTCTTCGATCCCACGGGCAAGCGCTGGCGGCGCGTGCTGGCCGGCATCGTGCTGTGCCTGGCCACGCTCACCGGCACCGTGGCGTGGGTGGTTCCGCAGGCGCTGAGCCCCACGTGGGAGCAGCCGCTGAACCAGGAACTGGGTTACCCGGCGGAACTCCTCGCGAGCGGCGACGTGTACAACATCCCGCTGCTGGGGACCGACACCGGCTTCGCCTTCGCGCGGATGGCCCTGGTCAAGCGCGAGAACGGCGCGGTGTTCCTCGCCGACCCCTTCAGCGACGAGGTCTTCCGCACCGTCACCGACGAGGAAGCCGAGCTCATCGGCGACAGCCCCTACGCCATGGAGCGCTTCGGCACGCCGGCGGACGGGCAGCTGATGATCACGTTCGACGACGGACCCGACGCGACCTTCACGCCGGAGATCCTCGATGTCCTATCGGCCGAGGGCGTCCCGGCGACATTCTTCGACATCGGCACCAACGTCGTGAAGAACCCCGACGTGTTCGAGCGGGTTATCCGCGAGGGCCACATGGTCGGCAACCACACCATGACGCACTTCACCGGCTGGGACGACGAGGGCGCGCAGCAGCGCGAGGAGCTGGTCGGAACCGACCGCACCATGCGCGCCGTCGGCTCCTACGCCAGCCGGCTCTTCCGCCTGCCGGAGGGCGATCCGGAGAACAACGCGCTGGGACTGCTGCAGGCGCAGCAGCTCGGCTATATCCATGTCGACATGGACCTGGACACCCTGGACTGGTCCTACGCGCCGGGCGAGGAGATCGTCCTGCCCGAGCTGGACGGCAAGGGCCACATCGTCCTCATGCACGACGGCGGCGGCGACCGGTCGGGAACGGTCGAGATGCTGAAGGGCCTGATCGCGGACGCGAAGGCCAAGGGCTACCAGTTCTCCACCGTCGCGCCCCTGCTCCCCGAGGAGTACATGCCGCAGCACGACGCGCAGGGTACCTGGGTGGACGACGTCACCGCCGGCGCCCTCGCGTCCGTGGTGGTCGCCCCGGACGTCGTCATCACCTGGCTGTTCTGGTTCGGCACGGGATCGCTGGCCATCATGACCCTCCTCTACATCGTGCTGGCGCTCATGAACAACCACCGGCAGCGGCGCCGCACGTGGACGGAACCCGACGAGGACAAGCTGCCGCTCGTCAGCGTGGTCCTGCCCGTCTTCAACGAGGAACCGGTGATCCGGCGGACCCTCGATGCGCTGAAGTCCAGCGACTACCCCTCCTTCGAGGTGGTCGCGATCGACGACGGTTCCACGGACAGCACGCTGCGGATCCTGCGCGACTACGCCCGGGAGTGGCCGCAGCTGCGCGTCCTGACCCAGCTCAACGCCGGCAAGTCGGTGGCCAGCAACCTGGGCATCGGCGCGGCCCGCGGGGAGATCGTGGTCACGCTCGACGGCGACACGATCTTCGAGCCGCACACCATCCGCGTCCTCGCACGCCACTTCTACCAGGAGAACGACGGCGGCAAGCCCGTTGGCGCCGTCGCCGGCCACGTCAAGGTCGGCAACCGCAAGAACGTGCTGACCGCCTGGCAGAGCCTGGAGTACATCTCCGGCATCGTCGTGACGCGGATGGCGGAGGGCCTGGTCGGGGCCATCTCGATCTGTCCCGGAGCCTGCGCCGCGTGGCGGCGCGAGGCGCTCGTCCGGGTCGGCGGCTACTCGCACGACACCATGGCCGAGGACGCGGACCTGACGCTGTCGATCCAGAAGATGGGCTACTCGATCGTCCAGGAGAACGAGGCCGTGGCGTGGACCGAGGCGCCCATGACGATGTCGGGGCTGGCCAAGCAGCGGCTGCGCTGGACCTACGGGAACCTGCAGGCCCTGCGGAAGCACGCCGGGATGATCTTCCGCCCGAAGTACGGGGCGCTGGGCATGGTCGCGCTGCCACACACGCTGCTCTCGACCGCCGTCCCCCTGGTCTTCCTGCCGCTGACCATCGTCATGGCCGGCGCCAGCCTGATGGCCGGCAGCTGGCAGAACATCGCGCTGTTCGCGCTCTTCGTGGCGCTGACCCACGCCATCATGTGCGCCATCGCGATCTACATGGTGCGTGAGAGCCCCCGCCACCTGCTGATGGTGCCGCTCTATCGGGTCATCTACGAGCCGTTGCGCGCCTACCTGCTCTACGCCTCGGTCATCCAGGCGCTGAAGGGCAAGGCGGTGGGCTGGTACAAGCCGGAGCGCACCAACACCGTGTTCAGCGGCGCGGGCGAACCCGAGCCCGAGTCCGCCTGATCGGCCGGCGCCGTCGGCCGAGGCCGGCCCCGTCCGGGTCCACCGGGCGGGGCCGGCCTTTGTCGCGGTCCGGCATGCGGGATAGCGCCGCCGACCGCGATCCCTCAAGCGGGATAGCGGCGCCGACCGCGATCCCTCAAGCGGGTTAGCGCCGCCGACCGCGATCCCTCAAGCGGGATAGCGGCGCCGACCGCGGTCCGGCGCCGGACCGTCAGCCGCCGAAGCCCTCGCCCAGGACACGAGCGAATTCGCCGGTCTGCTGTTCCGTGCCGCTGCAGGTTCCCACCGCGCCCTCGTCGGCGGCGATCTCCGGGCCGCACGGTCGGTCGCGGTTGACCGACCAGTAGGACATCCGGCCGATGCCCCGTTCGCGGGCGAAGGCGTTGAGCGCCTCCGCGTCGGCCACGGTCAGCAGCTCCCCGTCCACGTCGTTCACGCCGAGCATCGGGGTCAGCCCCATGCGGTTCCACACCAGTTCGTCGGAAAGCGCCTGACCGGCGTCGGCATAGGCGTCGCGGAGCTGCGCGTGCGCCGCGCCGGCCGCCGCGGTGGAGACGTCGAGCATCGAGCGCTCCTGGGGCGTGCCGTCCCCGTAGTTCATGGTCATGATGTTGACCCCGTCCAGCTCCACGCCCGCATCGAGCATGCCGGAGATCAGGGAGAGCGACTGCTCGCCGAGCCCGGTCGACCCCACCGGCAGCGTCAGCCAGACGCCGAGGGGGTCCTCGGCCGGGCGCTCGGCCTGGAGCTCGGCGACGACCGAGGCGCGCCGGAGGTTGGCCTCCGAGTCCTCGAGGTCGTTCAGCTCGACGTCGAGGTCCAGGACGTCCAGGTCGTAGCGGTCGATCACCCCGCGGTAGGCCGTGGCCAGCGCCGCCGGGTCCGTGCAGGCCGTGGCGAGCTCGTCCTCGGCCGCGCCCCCGAAGGAGACGAGCACCTCGCCGCCGCTCCGCCGGATGTCCGCGACCTGTGTCTCGAGCCCCAGGTCGGCGGCCGCCTGGTCCAGCGTGAAGTATCCGCCCCACGACGGCGAGCAGGCGTCCTCGGGGTCGGCCACGATGAAGCCCAGCACTGTCGTCGCGTCCGCGGCGGAGGCGCCGGCGAACTCGAAGTACGGATACGCGGTCGCCTCGACGTAGCCGCCGAACCACGGGGTGTTGGCGGCGGGCGGGGCGTCCCCGGCCGGGGCGCAGGAGACGAGCAGGCCGGCCGCCACCGCGGGAAGCAGGAGCCGCGCGAGGCGGCCCGGGCGTCCGGGACGTCGTTCCGCGGTGTTCCGCATGCTCAGCCGGCCACCATGTCGCGGTACTCGGGGTAGCGGCGCAGGTAGTCCTGGACGTACGTGCACTCGGGGACGATCTTCCGTCCGGCGTCCCGCAGCTCGTCGAGGACCATCGTCACCAGCGCCCGCGCGTAGCCGCGGCGACCGTAGGCCTCGTTGATGATGGTGTGCTGCAGCGTGATGACGCCGTCCTCGCCGACGGAGTAGCCGACGAAGCCGATGTACGTTCCCTGGTGCCAGAGCGCGTACCGGCACCGGTCGGCGTCGTGTTCGACGACCAGCCCCGTGTGGACGATCTTCTCGGGCTGCCGGGCCGGGGTGTGGTGTCTCATCGCGTGCTCCTCGGGTTGCGCTGCATGGGTCTAGTCCTCGAACGTCTCGTAGATCTCGACGGACAGGAGCTTGCCGGGCTTGGCGGCGCTCTGCTGGAGGACGAGCACCGAGCCGGGGCGCAGGTACGGGTCCTCGGCCGGCAGGAATCCGGCGGCCTTCCGCGGCAGCCGCTCGTCCATGACGGCGAGCACGCTCGGCAGCACGGGGCGGTGCGTGCACACGGCCAGCGCCACCTGCTTGTCCAGCAACTTTTCGATGGTACGGCGCGCCTTGCCCGGCCGGCGGTGGTGCTCGTCCTCGGTGATGGCGCCGACGAACTTCACGGCGGCGCCGCTGCGCTGCAGGTAGGGGGTGACGGTCTGCACGCACCGGGTCCACGGGCTCGTCGCCACCTTCGAGGGCCGCCAGGAGTCCAGGAGGTTGGACACGGACTGGGCCTGCCGCTTGCCCGTGGCGGCCAGGGGGCGCTTGCCCTCCTCCTTGGTCCAGCTCGAGCGCGGCTTGGCCTTGGCGTGCCGCACCACGATGAACGGCAGCGTCTCCAGCCGGTCCGCCTCGTACGCGGCGACCAGCGCCTCCAGCGGGACGGTGTCCGAGGGGTTGGTGAGCGTCCGGCGCGCCTGTTCCGGGGTGACCCACCGGACCGCATCGACCTCCTTGCCGTCCGGCACCGCCTTGATCCCGCCGACGTGGGCGGCCCAGTAGTAGACCACCTTCGCGCCGGAGGTCACCGGGTACCTGATGGCGGGCAGCGGGAGCCCCAGCGAGGCCTCGAGCCCGACCTCCTCGCGGACCTCGCGCACGGCGCACTCCGGGAGGGTCTCGCCGGGGTCGATCTTGCCCTTGGGCCAGGACCAGTCGTCGTAGCGCTCGCGGTGGATGAGGAGGAGCTGCAGCCCGCCCCCGTTGACGCGCCAGGGCAGCGCCCCGGCCGCGACGACGGCCGCGGGCTCGGTGACCGCCTCTGGGTCGTCGCTGGACCGCACGGCAAGCGTCATCAGCGGCGGACCGCGCCGCGCTGCCGCCTGCGGGAGTCCAGGAGCCAGCTCTGGATGTCCGCCAGCGGCTCGCCGTCCGCGCCCGTGTTGTGGCGGGTCCAGATACCGTCGCTGTCCAGGTGCCAGCTCGCGGTGCCCGCGTCCATGTAGCGGTCCATCAGGGAGGCCATGTCGCTGATGTCCTCGCGGTTGGACAGCCGGACCAGCGCCTCGACCCGGCGGTCGAGGTTGCGGTGCATCATGTCGGCGGAGCCGATGAACACGACGGGGCTGCCCGCGTTGGCGAAGAGGAAGACCCGCGAGTGCTCCAGGAAGCGCCCGAGCACCGAGCGCACGCGGATGTTCTCGCTTAGACCCGGGACCCCGGGGCGCAGGGCGCAGATGCCGCGGACGATCACGTCCACCGAGACCCCGGCCTGCGAGGCGCGGTACAGCGCGTCGATCACGGCCTCGTCGACGATCGAGTTGACCTTGACGACGACGCGCGCGTCCAGGCCGGCCCGCCGGTTCGCGATCTCCTGCTCGATCCTGTCGATCAGGCCGGAGCGCAGGGAACGCGGCGCGACCAGCAGGCGCTTGAACGTGGAGCGCGGCGCGTAGCCGGAGAGCTGGTTGAACAGCCGCGAGAGGTCCTCGCCGACCTGGTCGTCCGTGGTGAGCAGCCCGAAGTCCTCGTAGTACCGGGCCGTGCGCGGGTGGTAGTTGCCGGTGCCGATGTGGCAGTAGCGCCGCAGCCGGTCGCCCTCGCGCCGGATGACCAGGGAGAGCTTGCTGTGCGTCTTGAGCCCGACGATGCCGTACACCACGTGCACGCCCGCCTGCTCCAGCTTGCGCGCCCAGGAGATGTTGGCCTGCTCGTCGAAGCGCGCCTTGATCTCCACCAGCGCGAGGACCTGCTTGCCGGCCTCGGCGGCGTCGATGAGCGCGTCGACGATCGGGGAGTCGCCGGAGGTGCGGTAGAGCGTCTGCTTGATCGCCTGCACCTTGGGGTCCGACGCCGCCTGCTCCAGGAACGCCTGGACCGAGGTCGAGAACGAGTCGTAGGGGTGGTGCAGCAGGATGTCGCGGCGGCGCATGGCGGCGAAGACGTTGGCCGCCTTGGAGGTCTCCGACTCGTTGAGGAAGCGGCTCGTGTGCGCCACCTGGGTCGGGTAGTGCAGGTCCGGGCGGTCGATCGCCGAAATGGCGCCGAGGCCGCGCAGGTCCAGCGGGGCGGGGAGGGCGAAGACCTCGTCCTCCTCGACGCCGAGCTCGCGCACCAGCAGGGCACGGACGGCCGGGTTGATGTCGCTGGCGACCTCGAGCCGTACGGGCGGGCCGAAGCGGCGGCGCAGGAGCTCCTTCTCGAGAGCCTGCAGGAGGTTCTCGGCGTCGTCCTCCTCGACCTCGAGGTCCTCGTTGCGGGTCACGCGGAAGGTGTGGTGCTCCACGACCTCCATGCCGGGGAAGAGATGCTCGAGGTGCTGGGCGATGACCTCCTCGAGGGTGATAAACCGGGCCACGCGCCCGGCGGAGTTGCCCGCGCGGGGCCCGTCCACGGAGACCAGCCGCGGCAGCATGTCCGGCACCTTGAGGCGGGCGAAGAGCTCCTTGCCGCTGACGGGGTTGCGCACGATCACGGCGAGGTTGAGCGACAGGCCGGAGATGTACGGGAACGGGTGGGCCGGGTCCACGGCGAGCGGGGTGAGGACCGGGAAGACCTGGTCGATGAACCAGCGGTACAGCTCGTCCTGCGACCGGTCGTCCAAATCCGACCAGCGGGTCATGAGGATCTGCTCGTGGGCGAGCGCGGGCCGCAGCTGCTCGGCGAAGACGTGCGCGTGGCGCACCTGCAGCTGGCGGGCCGACTCCAGGATGTGCTCGAGCTGGTCGATCGGGCTGACGCCGGCGGCGGACGGGACGGCCAGGCCGGTGGCGATGCGGCGCTTGAGGCCCGCGACGCGGACCATGAAGAACTCGTCGAGGTTGGAGGCGAAGATGGACAGGAAGTTGACCCGCTCCAGCAGGTGCAGGTCCTCGTCCTCGGCGAGCTCGAGCACGCGCGCGTTGAAGTGCAGCCAGCTGATCTCGCGGTCCAGGAAACGGTCCAGGGTGAAGTCGCCGGAGGGGCCGAGGGCGGGCTCGAACTCGGGCAGCTCGATCCGGTCCTGCGTGGCCCGCGCCGAGGGCATGTCGCTGTCGCCGAAGGTCGAGGCGGCTACGGTGGGCGTGTCCATCGGTGGTGTCCTTTGCGTCGCGGTCGGCAGGAGGGGCGGGAAGCGCGGCCGCGGCGGTGCGGAATCGCGCGACCGTGCGTCGGGTCTCACTTTACCCGCCGGCGGTCAGCCCGCGGCGGCCCCGGCCGCGTACATGACGTCCACGTCCCAGCGCGTGAAGCCGAGCTCGCGGTAGAGCCGCACGGCCGCCGTGTTGTCCGCGTCCACGTACAGCATCACGGCCTCCAACCCCAGCGACCGCAGGTGGGCGATGCCGGCCAGCGTGAGGGCCCGGCCGAGTCCCGTCCCGCGCGCCTCCGGGACCACCCCGACGACGTACACCTCGCCCAGCGCGTGGTGCTCGCCCGTGGTCCGGCTGGCCACGGCCGGGTGCACCTTGGTCCAGTGGAAGCCGAGGATCCGGTCCCGCGCATCGACCGCGAGCAGGAAGCCGGTCGGGTCGAACCAGTCCTCGCGCATCCGCGCGTCCAGGTCGGCGCGGGTCATCGCGCCCTGTTCGGCGTGCCCGGCGAAGGCCTCCGCGTTCGCCGCCAGCCAGGCGTCCTCGTCCACGCCGGGGACGAAGGCCCTGATCGAGACGCCCTCGGGCAGCGCGGAGGCCGGCACCTCCCCGGTGTGGACCAGCCGCATCCGCCACAGCTCGCGGACGGGCGCGAAGCCGTGGCGCTCGGCCAGGCGCGCGGCGGCGTCGTGGTTGCCGTGGGACCAGGCGTTGAGGCGTTGTAGGTCGGTCTGCGCGCCGAGGACGCCCAGCAGCGCCGTGCCGATGCCGTCGTTGCGGTAGTCCGGGTGGACGACGAGCTCCAGCGTCCCGGTGCCGCCCGCGGAGCGCGGCTGCACGGCCACGCCCACCCCGACGAGCTCGCCGGACTCCCGGCCCTCGCCCTCGGACAGGTAGGCGTAGGCGCCGAGCACGGCGTCCGGGTCGTCGCCGGTCCCGAGCTCCACCAGGGTCTGCTCGCTCAGCGGCGGGTTGCCGTCGGAGTCCTCGGCGTCGGCGGCCAACGCCCGCACGCGCCGCATCACGTCGTCCTCGGGCACGCCCTTGACGGTCTCGATCATCCAGTCGGGGTTCTCGGGTGCGCTCATGCAACCAACATAGCGCCGGGGCGCTGACTTGGGGAGCCGGGACCGGCGGCGGACCCTAGGCCTGGACGGTCTCGTCGGCGTCGCTCGGGGATCGGGTGCTCGTGAAGCGGTAGCCGACGTTGCGCACAGTGCCGATGAGCTGCTCGTGGTCGGCGCCGAGCTTGGCCCGCAGCCGCCGCACGTGGACGTCCACCGTGCGGGTGCCCCCGTAGTAGTCGTAGCCCCAGACCTCGTGGAGCAGCTGGTCGCGCGTGAACACGCGTCCCGGGTGCTGGGCCAGGTACTTCAGGAGCTCGAACTCCTTGTAGGTGAGGTTCAGTGGCTCGCCGTGCACCTTGGCCGTGTAGCTGGCCTCGTCGATGACGACGCCGGCGGCGCGGATCTCCGTCGAGTCCACCCCGGCGTCGGCCGGCCGGGACGTCGCGAGGCGCAGCCGCGCCTCGACCTCGGCGGGGCCCGCGCTCTCCAGCACGACGTCGTCCGCCTGCCACAGCGCGGAGACAGCGGCCATCCCGCCCTCGGTGAGGATCAGGATAATGGGCGCCGACAGGCCGGTGGTGCGCAGGAGCTGGCAGAGCGAGCGGGAGCCGGAGAGGTCGCGTCGGGCGTCGACCATCACGACGTCGGCCTTGTCCACGTCGAGCAGCGCGGTGGCGGCGGCCGGGAAGATGCGGACCTCGTGCGCGAGGAGCTCGAGCGCGGGGAGCACCTCGATCGACGGACCCGACGCGTTGGTCAGGAGAATGATGCTGGCCATTGCGGGCCTCCTCAATGCCTGTGGAACCGAGCACGCCATTGGGTCCGGGGATTGGACCAGTATAAAACGCGGGCCCCGCGCAGCGGCATGTTCCGCGTCACGAAAAGGAAACACGGAGGGTCGGGCGCCGGTGACCTCGGTGAAACGGCGGGCCGCGCTCCCGCGTTACACGGGGGAAACCGGGACTTACACGCGGGAAACCGGGACCGACCTGCCGCGGGTGCGCGGCGCCTCTCCGCCACTGATGCGCGGGTCCCCCGGACGCGGGCGCGCGGCTCCTCGCCGCCGCCCGGTCCGGCCGCCCGATCCGGCCGCGCCGTCGATGGCGCGCAGGGGATAGGGCAGGATGGAGGGTGTGAGGACCAAAACCGTCGCAGCAACCGCCCTGGCCGGCACGGCCGCCGTCGTCGCCGCGAGCTACGCCGGCAACGCGGCCGTCAGCGTCGCGGCCGTGTGGGTGGTCGCGTCGGTCCTCGTGCTCGCGTTCGCCGCGGGCTGGCCCCGCCTCCTGGACCTGCCGGCCCCGGTGCCGCTGTCGCTGGTCATCGGCCTCGCCGGCTGGTCGGCGACGACGCTCGCCGCCCTGGCACCCATGCCGCAGCCCATGATCTGGATGGGGGCGTGCGCCGCCGTCGGTCTGATCCTGGTCTTCCTCACCCAGCTGTTGCGCGGCACGGGACAGCAACTGCGGCTCGAGTCGACGCTGGCCGGGGCGTCGGGCGTGCTGGTCGCGGTCCTGGCCTCCGGCTGGGTGGCCGCCGACCGCATCGAATCCAACGCCGCCAACTCCTCGATGATGCTGGTCTCCGGGCTGAGCCTCGGCGCCGCCGTGCTGGTCGGGACGATCCGCTGGCCCGACCGCATCACGGCGCCGCTCGGGCTCGCCGTGGCCATGCTCGTCGGCGGCCTCGCCAGCTTCGTGGACGCAAACCTCGCGCTGCTGCCGGCCGTCGCCGTCGGGGCCGTCGTGGGCTCCGTCGTCGTGGCGTGCCGGGCGCTGCTTGTCGCCGAGGGCGGTCCCCGGGGCACGACGGCGGCCGTCGCCGCGGGCGTCGCGCCCGTCATCGCGGCCGGCGGGCTGGCCTACTTCGTCGAGCGGATCCTGCTGGCCTGAGCGGCCTCCCGGCGGCTCCGCAACGTTGCGTCGCGCGAACCGGACCACCCGCGCCGCCGGGCTAGTATGGAGCCATGGAAACCAACTACCTGGCTCTCGAAATCTTCTTCCTCAGCCTCCTCGTGGTCGCGGGCCTGGGCATGGCCGGCGTCGCCGCCCTCGTGGTCTCGCGCCTGTTCAAGGGCCAGAAGTAGCCGCAGGCCCGAGCTGATGGCCATCGAAATACCCACCGACCTGACGCCGGAGCTCGTTCCGCTGTCCTGGCTCCTGGGAACCTGGGAGGGCTCCGGCCGTCTCGGGGCGGGGGAGGGCGAGGACCCGCACTTCTGGCAGCGGGTCGAGTTCACCCACAACGGCCTGCCCTACCTGCAGTACCGCGCCGAGAGCTGGCTCACCGACGAGGAGGGCACGCGGCTGCGCCCGCTGTCCGTCGAGTCCGGCTTCTGGTCCCTGGACCGCCCGCTCGTCGAGGCGGACGGCGGGCCGGGCCTGAACCCGGCCGAGATCGTGCCCGCCCTGCGGACCGCGGACGACGTCGAGGAGCTCCGCAACGAGGCGGGCGGATTCAACATCCAGGTCAATATCGTGCACCCGGGCGGGATCAGCGAGCTGTACTACGGCAGCATCAAGGGCCCGCAGATCCAGCTGGCCACCGACCTGGTCATGCGCGGCACCAACTCCAAGCCGTACGCGTCCGCAACGCGCATCTTCGGGCTAGTCCACGGCGACCTGTACTGGCGCTGGGACGTCGCCGCCGACGGCGCCGGGCTCGCGGCGCACGCGTCGGCCGCGCTGAAGAAGGCCGCCTAGTGGCCGTCCCCTCGCCCCTGCTCGGCCGTCCCGGGGCCGTCGCCGGCTCCGGGATGGACTCCGGCGTCGCGGCCCACTACGGCGAGCCGCTCCCGGAGCAGCGCCGGCTCGAACGCGGGCTGGCGGTGGCCGACCTGTCGCACCGCGGCGTCGTCACCGTCACGGGCCCGGACCGCCTGAGCTGGCTGAACACGCTCTCCTCCCAGCTGCTGCTGGGCCTGGCGCCCGGCGCCTCGGGCGAGGCCCTGTTCCTCAGCGTCCAGGGGCGGATCGAGCACGACTGCCGGGTGGTCGACGACGGGACGACGACCTGGCTGATCGTCGAGTCGTTCGAGGCCGCGCCGCTGGCCGCGTGGCTCGACTCCATGCGCTTCATGCTCCGCGTCGAGGTCGCCGACGCCAGCGCCGACTGGTCCGTCGTCGGCTCCTGCGCCGAGGTGCCCGCGCTGGCCGGGCGCACCGCCTGGCGCGATCCCTGGCCCGGGGTCAACGAGGGCGGCTACTCCTACTCGGCCGGTGAGCACCCCGCCGCCGGGCGCGTCTGGTTGGAGTACCTGGTGCCCGCCGCCGAGCTGGAGTCGTCCGTCGAGGGACTGCCCCTGGCCGGGACCATGGCGGTCGAGGCCCTGCGCATCGCCGCGTGGCGTCCGCGCATGGGCGCCGAGACCGACGACAAGACCATCCCCCACGAGCTGGACCTGCTGCGCACGGCCGTGCACCTCACCAAGGGCTGCTACAAGGGGCAGGAGACGGTCGCCCGCGTCCACAACCTCGGCCACCCGCCGCGGCGCCTCGTGTTCCTGGACCTCGACGGCAGCCTCCACACCCTGCCCGAACCGGGCAGCGAGGTGCGGCTGGGGGAGAAGGCGGTCGGCCGCGTCACGTCCTCCGCGCTGCACCACGAGGCGGGGCCGGTGGCGCTGGCGGTCATCAAGCGCAACGTCGATCCCGCGGCGACACTGTCCGTCGTCGACGGGGACGAGCTGTACGCCGCGTCGCAGCAGGTGATCGTCGCGACCGACGCCGGACAGGTCGTCGGGCGGCAGCAGGGCTTCATGCGCGGCCCGCGCTAGCGCACCGGCGGGCTTCCCGGTCCCGCGCGTCGACCGGTCTGCCGGATTCGTTGGCGGCCCGCGCTAGCCGATCCGCGCGCTCGTGAGCGAGCCGCAGAGCACGAAGCCGAGCTCGTCGGCGGTGAGGTGCGCCGCGCGGTGGCTCACCCCGGCCCGCCATTGGGGCACCAGTCCCTGGGAGAGCGCCTCGTCGACTGCCACGGCGGCGATGTACGTCCCCAGGCCGTGGCGCCGCAGCTCCGGGACGGTGATCGCCGCGACGTCCGCGACGAGTCCCTCCCACACGTCGTATCCCGCGCCGGCCAGCGGGGCGTGGCCGTCCTGCGCGAGCAGTGTGAAGGTGTGCTCCCGATCGGAGAGGCGCACCCCGGCCAGGTCGTCGCGCGGACACTCGGCCTCGAGGGCCAGCGCGTGTTCGGCCTCGAGCGAGACGAGGGTCGAGTCCGATTCCGCGACGTCGAGCGGCTCGTCGAGGTAGTAGAGGGCGGACTCCCCGGTTCCGCGGGCGTCCATGGCGCCGTGGTCCCGGATGAGGCGCACCAGCGTCGACTCCTGCGCGAGCGCCTCGTCGTCGTACTCCGCGGCGGCGTCCACGAGCCAGCCGGGGCCCGCGAGGACGGACCCGCCCACCAGCCGCAGGAACCGGACGGTGTCCGCGGCGTCGTCGCGCGCCTCGACGCGGTCGGAGCTTTCGCCAAGCGCCGCGAGGTGCAGCGCGGAGTCCGCCAGCCCCAGGTGGCGCGCCCACGCCAAGGCGATGATGGCACGCGTTCCGGTCTCCAGTTCCATGCAGGAAGACTAGCCGAAGAGGATGGCGGCCTCGTCGTACCGGTGCTGCGGGACGCGCTTGAGGTTGTTCAGCGCCGCCTGGAAGGGGACGCGGTAGATGTTGGTTCCGCGCAGGGCCACCATGTTGCCCCACGCGTGGTCGGAGACGGCGTCGACCGAGGCCATGCCCAGACGGGTCGCGAGGACGCGGTCGTAGGCCGTCGGCACGCCGCCGCGCTGGATGTGGCCCAGCACGGTGGCGCGGCTCTCGATCCCGGTGGCCTCCTCGATCCCGAGCGCGACCCGGTCGCCGATCCCGCCCAGCCGCGGGCGGCCGAAGGAGTCCAGCCCGCGGTCCGAGTAGGCCTCGTCGGTGTCCTGGGGGACCCAGCCCTCGGCGACGACGACCAGCGGGGCCCGGCCGCGCTCGTGGGCCTCGCGCACCCACTGGGCGACCTGCTCCATGGGGACCGACTGCTCCGGCATGAGGATCGCGTGCGCGCCGGCGGCCATCCCGCTGTGCAGGGCGATCCACCCGACGTGGCGGCCCATGACCTCGGCGACCATGCAGCGGTGGTGCGACTCGCCGGTGGTCCGCAGCCGGTCGATGGCCTCGGTGGCGATCTGCACCGCCGTGTCGAAGCCGAACGTGTAGTCCGTCGCGTCGAGGTCGTTGTCGATGGTCTTGGGGACGCCGACGATCTTGAGGCCGGCGTCGGTCAGGCGCTTGGCCGCCGCGAGGGTGCCCTCGCCGCCGACGGCGATGACGGCGTCGATGCCCAGCCGCTCCAGCGTGGCCGTGATGTTCTGCGGGCCGCCCAGCTCCCCCTCGAAGGGGTTGGTGCGGGACGTGCCGATGATGGTGCCGCCCTGCTTCGAGATGCCCCGCACGCGCTGCCGCGGAAGGTCGACGACGTCGCCCTCGACGACGCCGCGCCAGCCGTCCTGGAAGCCCACGAACTCGTGGTCGTAGGTCTTGATGCCGTTGAGCACGGCACCCCGGATCACGGCGTTCAGGCCGGGGCAGTCTCCGCCGCTGGTGAGGATTCCGATGCGCATCAGTGCTCAGCTTTCGTCAGTTGCTCGTTCCCGAAGGAAGTCAGGGATGGGAGCGCGACACTGGGCTCGGCCTCGATGCTAGCAAGCGCGCGATGAGACGGCCACCACACGCGCGTCCCGGGACGGGCCCCGGGAGCACGCCCCGGGAGGGCATTCCGGGGCCTCCTCCGGGCGAAGGAACGCCTGGGCGGCCGGGTGCCCAGGCGTGCCCGGAGTGCCCGGGGAGGCCCTGGCGGGACCCGGTGCGTCCGAGCCGGCCCCAGCGGGACCGGAGGGCCCGGTGGTTCCTAGTGGCGGCCGATGAAGCGCTCGAGGGGGATGGTCCCGTCCTGGAACGGGATCAGCAGCCACAGGACCAGGTACAGGCCGATCCCGATGACGGGCAGCAGGAAGCTCAACAGGATGCCGATGCGCACGAGCGTCACATCCCAGCCGGTCCGGGCGGAGATGCCGCCGGCGATGCCGCCGAAGATCCGCTTCGGGCCGCGACGGAACGGGATGGATCGCAGGGTCGAGTAGAAGTTTTGCATGGGTAGAGCCTTTCACGTTGTGGGTCCCGGGCGTTAGCGGGAGCGGGCGGTGGGAGCGTTCGCGGCGGGGCGGCGGGTGTTTTCGTTGCGGGCCCATCGGCGGCGTGGGTTTCGGGGCGGTGCCGCCGCCGCGTTGGCGGCTGCGTAGGCCGCCCGCGCCGTGGGCCTGTCGTCGGCTTGCTTGTCGACAGCGGTTGCTTCTCCGCCGCGGAGCTTCAGCCGCGGCCGCGCCGGCGCCCCGCGAGCAGGCCGCCGACGACCAGAAGCAGTCCGGCGCCGACGAGGATGGACACCGCAATCACACCGGGGTCAAGGCTGACGCCGTAGAGGATCCCGACGAGGAAGATCAGGCCCAGCCCGACAAGCACCAGGCCGAAGACCAGGGTGCCCATGGGTACGCGCATCGCCGTCGGGTCCGACGTGTCCGTGCCGGACCCGGCCCCCGCCCCGGACGCCTTCGCCGTGGTTGGCGCGGCCGGCGTGTCCGATCGGCGGGGCGCGCCCGGTGCGCCCGCTCCGGTCGTCGGGCCGCCGGCGCCGCTGCCGGCGTCGGGCGCGGTGCCGGCGCTGGTGGCGCCGCCGTCGTTGCGGGGGGTGGTTGACTCGCTCATGGCGCGACCTCCTGGGTGGTGACGTTGACGTTGTTGAAGGCGCCGTTGATGCTGACGGTCAGCGTCGGGCCGGACGCCCCCCGGTTGATGGGGATGCTGTCGCTGGTGCCGATGCCGGAGTGCGTCGTCGAGCCCTCGGGGGTGTCGATGGTCAGCGAATAGAAGGCGCTGTCGGCCTCGATGACCACCGGGATGTTGTCCGGCACCGTCAGGTCCAGGCTGCTGAACACGGTGTTGACCGTGAGGGACGTGTCGGTCGTGATGTCGGTTCCCCAGGGCGTCAGGTCAAGCGACGCTCCGCTGAAGACGTACGTGTACTCGTTGCCCTCGTGCACCGCGATCGGGCCGATCCAGGGTTGCACCTGGGAACGGTTGATGGTGGCGCCGGAGACCAGGATCGTCGGGACGAGCAGCGCGATCGCGAAGCCCGTCAGCGCCCCGCCGCTGTGGCGGCGCGCCGCCGCGCCGACGAGACCTGCGCCGAGCACGGTGAGTGCTGCGGCCATCGCGACGGCCAGCGTGTCGTCCCCCAGATCGATCAGCGCGAACATGTCCGCCAGGACGGTCGCCCCCGCGACGAGGATCGAGATGCCGAGCACGACTGCTACCGCGTAGCCGGGCAGCGGCTCGCTCGTCCGCGCGGGCACGGCGGGGGCCGGCACCGCGCGCGGTGGCTCGTAGCCGGCCTGCGCACCGCGGTTCGGGAAGCCGCGATCCTGGAAGCCGGGATTCCGGAAGTCCGGGTCCGGGTAGCGGGGGGACGAGGCCTGGCCGGGCTTCGACGCGGACGCCGCGGCCGATGCGGTGGACCCCAGCGTGGCCGAGTGTCCGCTGCGCTGGTCGCCCAACGGTGCCGACAATCCGCGTCCATGGGCCGCCAGTGGCAGTGTGGGGTGGTTCCGGGCGATGGGCGCGGTCGCGTCTCCGGAAGTGGACGTGTCCGGGACGGATCCGTGGCTGGCCGCATCCGAGCCGGCTGCCGACGGATCGCCCGGAAAGCCTGGGTCGGTCGCCGTCGTGCCGGCCGTCGTTGCGTCGGTCGCCGTCGTGCCGGCCGTCGTTGCGTCGGTCGCCGTCGTGCCGGCCGTCGTAGCGCCGGCCGCGGCAGCGGGGGCGGGCTGATCGGCGCCGGCCGGTGCGGCTCTGAACTGTTCGGGACCGTACGGTTCGGGACCGGGAGGGGAGTAGCCGCCGGCCTCGGGACGCCGCGGACCGTCGTCGAGGGGGCCGGGACCTCCGGCCGGGTTCTCGAGGCCCCGCTTCCTGCTCTGTGCCACCACCAGCCAGACGATGCCGCCGACCACGACCAGCGTCCAGAACGTGCCGCCCCACCACCCGTCCCACCCCGGGACGAAGAACCACTGACCGAAGGGGCCGGGCCGATCGAAGGTGCCGAGCAGGAAGAAGACGAGGGCACCGGTCATGCCCCCGGACCAGCGGCCACGGCCCGCCTCCTGCGCGTGGATGCGCCCATCCGGTTCGGGCAGGAGCGCCCAGGCCAGGCCGTAGAGGAGAAGCCCGATGCCGGTGAAGACGGCCAGCACCACGACGATGCCGCGGGCGAGAATCGGGTCGATGCCGAAGCGACGGCCCGCGCCCGCCGCGACGCCGCCGATCCAGCGGTCCTCGCTGCGGTGGACGCCGAGCTCGCGGACCCAGCGGAAGAAGGGGCTCTCAACAGGTGCGTTGTTCATGGTCCCCATGATTCCGCCGCGGTGCGGGCGCCGCTATGGGGGTCGACCCTGATCTACCCCCGATCATCTCCGGGGCGGACCCCGGTTCGGGGGTTGCGGACGCCCGAGCATGTTTGGATGGGGGCATGACAGTCCCGCCCGACCGCCCGCCCCTGCTGCGCGGCGGCACGCGCGTCCTCGCCGGGGTCTGCACGGGCCTGGCCGCGCACCTCGGCGTCGACGTGCGCGCCGTGCGGCTGGTCTTTGTCCTGCTGGCGCTGCTCGGCGGCGCCGGCGTCCTGCTCTATGCCTGGCTCTGGATCCTGGTCCCGAACGAGGAGGACGCGGCGCGCGACGCCCTCCGCTCGGCCGCGGGAAAGCCCGCCTCCATCACCCGCAACCTCGAGGCCTGGGCGGAGACGGCCCGTTCGGTGCAGGATCGGCCGCGCCGCGGAGGGCGGGAGATCCTCGCCGGCGCCGGCCTGCTCGTCGTCGGCGGGCTGCTGACCGCCCAACTCGTGGGCGTGGGCATCGCCTGGGGCGTCGTCTGGCCCCTCCTCGTGGTGCTCGCCGGGGCCCTCGTCGCCTGGCTCCAGCTCGATGCCGTACGACGCGAGGGACTGCGCCGTTCCGCCGGGGTGGACCGGGCGGCCGGCGTGGCGCGGCTCGTCGGTGGGCTCGCTCTGGTCGTCGCTGGGCTGGTGTTCCTGGTCTCCGGGGCCGTGACCTGGGAGTCCCTGTGGTCGGGTGCGCTGGTGTCGCTGGCCGTGCTGGCCGGCGTCGTGCTGGTGCTCCTGCCTTGGGGCCTGCGTTTCTGGCGCGACTATGTCTCCGAGCGCTCTTCGCGCGTCCGTGCCGCCGAGCGGGCGGACATCACCGCGCACCTGCACGACTCCGTGCTCCAGACCCTCGCGCTGATCCAGAAGAGCGCCGGCGACGAGGGCCGGGTCCTGCGCCTGGCCCGGGCGCAGGAGCGCGAACTGCGCCAATGGCTGTACCGCGAGACGCCCGTCGCCGAGGGGGACATCTGCGAGGCGGTCCGCGCCGAGGCCGCGCGGTTGGAGGACAGCCACTCCGCCGCCATCGAGGTGGTGTCCGTCGGCCAGCTGACCGGGCTGGCCGGGCACGACGCCCTCCTGCAGGCGGCGCGCGAGGCGATGCTGAACTCCGCGAAGCACGCCGGCGGTACCGTCTCGGTGTACGTGGAGGCCCGCGGCGACGGAGTCGACGTCTTCGTCCGGGATCGGGGCGGTGGCTTCGACGTCGACGCCGTGCCCGAGGATCGGCTGGGCGTGCGCGAGTCGATCCTCGGGCGCATGCGCCGCAACGGGGGAACCGCCGCGATCCGCAGCGGCCCCGAGGGAACGGAAGTCCACCTGACCATGCCCCACCACCGCCCGGAAGACCCCACAAGGAGTGCGCCATGAACGAAGCGAGCGAGCCCGGAGCCATCAACGTGGTCGTCGTCGACGACCACGCCATCTTTCGATCCGGCCTGAAGTCCGACCTGGACTCGCGCCTGCGCGTGGTCGGGGAGGCCGCGACGGTCGAGGAGGCCGTGCGCGCCGTGCACGAGCTGCGGCCCGCCGTCGTGCTGCTCGATGTGCACCTGCCCGGCGGGCGGGGCGGCGGAGGTGCCGAGGTGCTGGCGCAATGCGCCGGGCTGCTCGCGGACGTGCGGTTCCTGGCCCTCAGCGTCTCCGACGCGGCCGAGGACGTGGTCACCGTCATCCGGGCCGGAGCGCGCGGCTACATCACCAAGTCCGCCTCCGGGCGCGAGATCTCCGACGCGGTGTCGCGGGTGGCCGGCGGCGACGCGGTCTTTTCGCCGCGGCTGGCGGGGTTCGTGCTCGACGCCTTCGGCACGCAGGCCGCCGTGAGCGCGGACGAGGAGTTGGACCTGCTCTCCGCCCGGGAGCTGGAGGTCATGCGGCTCATCGCCCGCGGGTACAGCTATAAGGAGGTGGCGAAGGACCTCTTCATCTCCGTGAAGACGGTCGAGAGCCACGTGTCCTCGGTCCTGCGCAAGCTGCAGCTCTCAAACCGCCACGAGCTCACCCGCTGGGCCGTGGACCGCAGGATCCTCTAGCGGGGTTTTCCGGCGGGGCACTCGGGAGGCGTCCGGCCCGCGCCACAGGGGTCCGTTCCAGCCCGACCCGTGGCTGGTGTGTCCGGCCCGCGCCGCAGGGGGCCGTTCCGCCGTGGGATGTCGCCGGTTCCGTCCACCCAGCGCCACATGGTCCCGTTCCACGCCTGTGGGGACGTGGTGGGACCGCGCCAGTCCGGGTTGCGGGTTACCCCGCACAGGTTTCCGGGGAGGCGATGTGGCGCCGGCTGTCCACAAACCGGGTCAGCCCAGCCCAGCCGCGTGCCCTCCTGGGCAGGGTGGACACATGGACGCGGAGGAGGCGCTCGCCGACGTGGGCGGACTGGCGCGGTGGAAGGCCCTGGCGGGATCGGGGGTGCAGCCCCGGCAGCTGCGTGCGGCGGTCGCGGCCGGGACGGTGGTCCGCCCGAGCTACGGCCTCTACGCCATGCCGGGCATCGCCCCGGAACTCGTCGCGGCGCTGAGCCTCGGCTCTTCGCTCGGCTGCGTCAGTGCCGCCCGGTTCCACGGGCTCTGGGTGCACAACCGGCAGGGGCTGCACCTGAGCTCCCCGCGTGGTGTGCGCGCGCCGTCGAACGGCCGCGTTCACCGGCTGCGCCAGTCCCATGGACCCGTCGTCCCGCTGAGGGTCTGCCTGCGTCAGGTCCTGGCGTGCCTGCCGGATCGCGAGGCTCTGGTGGTCGCCGAATCCGCGGTGGTCAAGGGGCTTGTCACCCTCGATGACCTGAAGGACCTCAGTGCGGGCCGCGGATCGCTTCGGGCAGCGGCGGTGATCGAGCGTATCGATGCCGGTGCGGAGTCCGTCCCCGAGACCCTGGCACGGGATGTCCTGCGGGCCGCCGGCTACGCGGTGGTATGCCAGCGGCGGATTCGCGGGGTCGGGCGCGTGGACCTGGAGGTGGACGGCTCCCTACTGATCGAGATCGATGGCCGAACCTACCACTCCGACGAGCGATCCTTCGCCGAGGACCGCAGGCGCTGGAACGAGCTCACGATCCAGGGCCGAGACGTCCTGGTGCTGCCCGCGAAGCCCATCCTCGTGCGCCCCGAGTCCGTCCTGGAGCCCGTGGAACGGTACTTTCTGGGTCGGGCAAGTTCAGCGGGCGCCACATGGGGCAGCACGCCGCGCTGGGTCCGCGGCGGCACCGTGGACGCACGTTAGATCCGCGCTGTCTTCTTATCCCTGCCCGCCGGGAGCGGCCCGATGTGGCGCGGGGAGTCGCGCAACGCGGCTCCCGCCACCGCGGGACGGCGTGTGGCGGGAACCGTTCGGCTACTTCGCTCGGCCAAGCAGATCCTGGATCCGGCCGACGCCCTCCGCCAGGTCGGCATCGCCGAGGGCGTAGGAGAGGCGCAGGTAGCCGGAGGGCCCGAAGGCCTCGCCCGGGACGACGGCAACCTCCGCCTTCTCCAGGATCAGCGCGGCGAGCTCGGCGGACGTCGAGGGCCGCACGCCGTCGATCTCGCGGCCGAGGATGCCGCGGACGTCGGGGTAGACGTAGAAGGCGCCCTGCGGCACCGGGCATTCGATCCCCTCGATGGAACCCAGTGCCGAGACCATCGCGCGGCGGCGGCGGTCGAACGCGGTGTGCATTTCCCTGACGGCGTCCAATGGTCCGGACACGGCGGCCAGTGCGGCCATCTGGGAGACGTTCGCGACGTTGGACGTGCTGTGGGACTGCAGGTTGGTCGCGGCCTTGATGACGTCGGCGGGGCCGGCCATCCATCCCACACGCCAGCCCGTCATGGCATAGGTCTTGGCCACGCCGTTGAGGACCACCACGCGGTCGCCCAACTCTGGCGCGGCCGTGGCGATCGAGGTGAACGGGACGCCGTCGTAGGTGAGGTGCTCGTAGATCTCGTCGGTGACGACCCACAGGCCCTTCTCCGCGGCCCAGCGGCCGATCTCGGCGACGGCCTCCGGCGCGTAGACGGCGCCGGTCGGGTTGGAGGGCGACACGAAGAGCAGGACCTTGGTCCGCTCGGTCATCGCGGCCTCGAGCTGCTCGACCGTCACCAGGTAGCCCTGCTCGGGGCCCGCGAAGACCTCCACCGGCACGCCCCCGGCCAACCGGATGGATTCCGGGTAGGTCGTCCAGTACGGCGTGGGGAGCAACACCTCGTCGCCGGGATCCAACAGCGTGGCGAAGGTGTTGTAGACGGCCTGCTTGCCGCCGTTCGTGACCAGCACCTGCGAGGCGTCGATCGCATAGCCGGAGTCGCGCATCGTCTTCGCTGCGATCGCCGACTTCAATTCGGGCAGGCCCGCCGCGGGGGAGTAGCGGTGGAAGCGGGGGTCGTGGGCCGCCTTCACTGCGGCCTCGATGATGTAGTCGGGGGTCGGGAAGTCCGGCTCGCCGGCCCCGAAGCCGATCACGGGCCGTCCCGCGGCCTTGAGCGCCTTGGCCTTGGCGTCGACGGCGAGCGTGGCGGATTCTGCGATGGATCCGATGCGTCGGGAGATGCGTGGCATGGTCTCGCTTCCTGGGTCGGCGGGGAACGTGTCCTGACGATCCCACCTTATCGACATGGCCACGACGGATCACGTTTTGTGGCGCGGGGCCTACGGCCGGCCGGGGCGGCGGCTGAAGGCGGCGCGGGGTGGCGATTGCGGGACTGCTCCCGGGCCGCAAGCCCCCCCGCATGGGGCCCTCGCCGGTCGGGAATCCGGGTCACGCGGCGAGACGGTCGTCGTGCCGAGTGACGGGAGATTCCCGGCGCCCGCCTGGGGGCACGAGCCGGGCGCCATCCTGGACGGGAACCGGGCGGGCGCCCATCTGTCGCGCACCGGGCTCCCGCCTGGACGGGAACCGGGGGATCCCACTTGGACGGGAACCGGGCGGGCTTCCACCGAACGGGGATCGCGCGGGCGCCGCGTGGATGCCGCGTGGATTCTTCCCCGCGGCGCGCCGGTGGCGTTCGGTTCGACTTGTGTGGATCGATTGCGTAGACTCTTTCTTCGGTGTTGGAATACACCCTGATGAAGCGCGCTTGCCCGCAAGCCGCGGATTCCGGGGGATCCCGATCCCGAAGGGTAGTGGCGCAATTGGTAGCGCAGCGGTCTCCAAAACCGCAGGTTGCAGGTTCGAGTCCTGTCTGCCCTGCGCAGTGGCAATCCACGCATACGGCGTGGCGTGCTCGGCGAAATCACGTCACGGTATGTCGCGGCCGCAGGGTTGCGGTATGCCGTGATTTTTCCCTATGGAAGAACGCGAAACGAGGCACAGTGACCGAAACGGCTGCGAGCAGCTCGCAGGGAACGCCGCGGGGCGACACGCCCGCCAAGGCCGGCATGTTCGCCCGGCTGGCCTTGTTTCTGCGGCAGGTGATCGCCGAGCTCAAGAAGGTCGTCACCCCGACCCGGCGCGAACTGGTCAACTACACGTTGATGGTCCTCGGGTTCGTGGTGCTGGTGATGCTGATCGTCAGCGCGCTGGACTTCGTCTTCGGCAACGCCTCCCTCTTCGTCTTCACGGACAAGCCGGAGCAGTAGGCCCGAGTCCTCGGGTTCGCCCCGTCGTCCGGATCGCCATCTCACAGTTCTGGTGTACCAGTCTAAGAAAGCAGGAACCGTAGTGTCCGAGAAGGAACTCGAAGCGCAGTTCAGCGACGACGTCGTTGAGCGGGCACCCGAGGCCGACGCCGTGGAGGCGCCGGCCGATTCCGTCGTTTCCGAGGACGCCGAGGTCGCCGACGCGGACTCCGACGCCACGGACACGGAGGGCGACGACGAGGCCGAGGCAGTCGACGCCGAGGCGGCCGCCCCCGAGCAGTCCGAGGAGTCCGGCGACGCCGAGGCCGCATCAGAGAACGACGCCGACGCCGAAGCTGCGGACGACGCCGAAGAGGCGGAGGACGCCGACGCCGAGCCCGCCGTCGACCCGCTCGAGGAATTCCGCACCAAGCTCCGCCGCCAGCCCGGCGACTGGTACGTCATCCACTCCTACGCCGGCTACGAGAACCGCGTGAAGGTGAACCTGGAGACCCGCATCCAGACCCTCGGCATGGAGGATTTCATCTACGAGATCCAGGTGCCGATGGAAGAGGTCGTGGAGATCAAGAACACCACGCGGAAGATCGTCCGCCGCGTGCGCATCCCCGGCTACGTGCTGGTCCGCATGGAGCTCACCGACGCCTCCTGGGGCGCCGTGCGCCACACCCCCGGCGTCACCGGGTTCGTCGGCAACGCCCACGATCCCGTGCCGCTGAGCCTGGACGAGGTCTACTCCATGCTGGAGCACACCGTGGTCACCGAGGCGCCGTCCGAGTCGGGCAAGCCGGGCCGCGCACCGATCACGCAGGTCAACGTCGACTTCGCCGTCGGCGAGTCGGTCACCGTCAACGACGGCCCGTTCGAGACGCTGCCCGCGACGATCAGCGAGATCAAGCTCGACTCGCAGCAGCTGGTGGTTCTCGTCTCGATCTTCGAGCGCGAGACCCCGGTGACCCTGTCCTTCAACCAGGTCACCAAAATCCAGTAGCGACACATTCTTCGCCCCGGGGCGGCCGCTTTACCGGCCCGGGACGACCCGGCCGCCGCGCCACGGCGGTCAACCCCCCGAAGCACGCTCCTGTGCGGCGGGGAACCGCAATCAGAAGAAGGACCCGAAATGGCCCCGAAGAAGAAAAAGGTCACCGGCCTCATCAAGCTGCAGATCCAGGCAGGCGCCGCCAACCCGGCCCCGCCGATCGGTCCCGCGCTTGGTCAGCACGGTGTCAACATCATGGAGTTCTGCAAGGCGTACAACGCGGCCACCGAGGCGCAGCGCGGCAACGTCATCCCCGTGGAAATCACCGTCTACGAGGACCGCTCCTTCACGTTCATCACCAAGACCCCGCCGGCCGCCGAGCTCATCAAGAAGGCCGCAGGCGTCGCCAAGGGTTCCGCCACCCCGCACACCGACAAGGTTGCGAAGCTGACCCAGGCGCAGGTGGAAGAGATCGCGTCGACCAAGATGGAAGACCTCAACGCCAACGACATCAAGGCCGCGGCCAAGATCATCGCCGGCACCGCCCGCTCGATGGGCATCACCGTCGAGGGCTAGGTCCCCCACCGCCTCCCCGGAGGCACCCCCCCCAACAAACCAAGGAACGACGGCGAAACGCACCTTCCAGTGCGCGCCACCGCCGTCGCAGTGGCAGGGTCGAGCGCGACCCATACAGACCACGACTGCATAAGGAGAACAAGCAGATGGCAAAGCGCAGCAAAGCATACGAGGCCGCCGCGGCCAAGATCGAAGCCGACAAGCAGTACGCCCCGGTCGAGGCAATCGCCCTGGCCAAGGAGACCGGCTCGCCGAACACCGACTCCACCGTCGAGGTCGCCTTCCGCCTGGGCGTCGACCCGCGCAAGGCCGACCAGATGGTCCGCGGCACGGTCAACCTGCCGAACGGCACGGGCAAGACCGCCCGCGTCGTGGTCTTCGCGAACGGCGATAAGGCCGAGGCCGCCATCGCGGCCGGCGCCGATTTCGTCGGCTCCGACGACCTGATCGAAAAGATCTCCGGCGGCTGGACCGACTTCGACGCCGCGGTGGCGACCCCGGACCTGATGGGCAAGGTCGGCCGTTTGGGCAAGATCCTCGGCCCGCGCAACCTGATGCCGAACCCGAAGGTCGGCACGGTGACCATGGACGTCGCCAAGGCCGTCAACGACATCAAGGGCGGCAAGATCGACTTCCGCGTCGACAAGCACTCCAACCTGCACTTCATCATCGGCAAGACCTCCTTCGACCAGAAGAAGCTCGCCGAGAACTACGCCGCCGCGCTGGAAGAGGTGCTTCGCCTGAAGCCGTCCTCCTCCAAGGGCCGCTACATCCAGAAGGCGACCATCGCGACGACCTTCGGCCCGGGCATCCAGGTCGACCCCAACGTCACGAAGGTCCTGATCGAGGACTAGTCCTCGGGATGAACCGCTGAGGGCCCGACCGGCAGACGCCGGTCGGGCCCTCGGCGTTTAAGCACCGTCGTCGATCCGGGCGCCGGTCCGTTGGCGGACCCGGACGGCTCCGTGACCCGGTCGACTGCGGACCCGGCTCCCCGCGTCGGTGGAGCGGCCCGCAAGGTGCGCCGAATCGTGACCGCCGGAGCCTTCTCGAGCGCGCGGCCCGGGCGTACGGTGATCGCACGATGTCCCCGGGGCGCGTCAGCCCCGGGCGCGATCCGGGGGAGGCCCCACCATGCAGGACCAGCCCATTCATGTCTCGGGGGCTCGGGCGCCGACGCGCAGGGCCCTGCTGGCCACGGCGGTGACGGCGGCGGCGGGCCTCGCGCTGGGAACGTCCGCCGCGGGCGGGGCCCGCCCCGCGTCGGCGGCCGCGGGGCCGCGCACGGCGCTTCCCGCCGCGGTGGTGACGAACAAGGTCTACACCGTGTCCACGCGCAACACGTCGGCTTCCAGCACCTACCCCAGGACCGAGTTCCGGGGGTTGTGGACGGCCAGCGTCCTCAACATCGACTGGCCCTCGCGGACCGGCCTCAGCGCCGCGGCCCAGCAGACGGAACTGCGGTCCATCCTGAACCTGGCCGTCTCCCGGAACCTCAACGCCGTGTTCCTGCAGGTCCGGCCCGCCGCGGACCGCATGTGGTCGTCGACCCTCGGGGAGCCGTGGTCCCGCTACCTGACCGGAACCCAGGGGGCGAATCCGGGCTACGACCCCCTTGCCTACGCGGTGGAGCAGGCGCACAGCCGTGGCCTGGCCCTGCACGCGTGGGTCAACCCGTTCCGCGTCTCCATGGACGCGGACCTGACCTCGCTCGTGGCCAGCCACCCGGCGCGGCTGAACCCGTCGTGGAGCTTCGCCTACGGGGGACGGCGCTACTACAACCCCGGGATCCCCGCCGTCCGCGCCTTCGTCCGCGCTGTCGTCGTGGACCTGGTGCGCCGGTACGACGTCGATGGCGTCCACTTCGACGACTACTTCTACCCGTACCCCGTCGCCGGCCAGGCACTGCCGGACGCGGCGACATTCGCCGCCTACGGCGGCGGCTACACGTCGATCGCGAACTGGCGCCGGAACAACATCAACGTGTTCGTCCGCGACACCTACGCCGCCATCAAGGCCACCCGGCGCCGGGCGGCCTTCGGGATCAGCCCGTTCGGCATCTGGCTCAACTCGACCTCCTCGGCGCTCGGCTCCGCGACCAGCGGGCTCGAGAGCTATTCGGCGCTCTACGCCGACAGCAGGAAGTGGGTCAAAGAGGGGTGGGTGGACTACATCCTGCCGCAGCTGTACTGGTACCAGGGCTATCCGCCGGCCAACTACGACGTGCTGGTGGCGTGGTGGGCCCGGCAGGTGGCCGGCACCCGGGTCAAGCTCTACACGGGGGAGGCCGCCTACCGGGTCGGCGACCCCGCCCAGCCCGCCTGGCAGGATCCCAACGAACTGCGCGACCACATCACCAAGGGCCGCTCCGTGCCCGGGGTCGTCGGACAGGCTTTCTACAACACGACGGCATTCCGCGCGAACCCGCTCAACGCGATCGGCATCCTCGCGGCCCGCCACTACGCGCGCCCGGCCCTGCCGGTTCCCCTGCCGCACCTCGTGTCGGCGCGGCCGTGGACACCACTGATCCGCTCGGTGTCCTGGTACGGCTCGGGCATTTTGCTGACCTGGGAGTCGAAGAGCGGGGCGGAGCCCCCCACTCACATCGCCATCTGGCGGTGGGAATCCAGCGGGGCGGCCGTGCCGAACATCCAGTCCACCGCCACCTATCTGCGCGCGGTGCGCCGCAGGACCGGCCTGACCCAGTCCTGGCGCGACACCGGCGTCGTGCGCGGCCGCACCTACTGGTACCTGATCCAGTCGGTCAGCCAGACCGGCATCGATTCCGGAAGCGCGACGTGCGTCTTTATCCGGGCCTGAGATGGCGGGTTCGGGACCGCGGCGCGGCGCTGCCCGGCGCGAGAGTCCCGGGCCAGGCTCGTCGGCGCGAGGCTCCGGACCCGGGGTTGATTCCCGGGTGGTGCGGGGGCCTTGCGGCGCCGCGGCTGTGCGCCTAGGCTATCGATTGGCAAAAACCAATCACTCGCGCCGGCCGGCGTGGCAGCAAGGGGACCCCCGTGACCGACATTTCCATCCACAGCCTCCCGCTACCCGCCGGGCTGGACGAGCCGGGGGGACGGGACTTCGCGGCCGCCGCCGAACTGGAGGACGCAGCCTGGGCCGAGCTGCTGGGTCACGGGGACTTCTGCGAGGGCCCGGGCCGGCGGCTGGCCCGGGAGCAGCCGAGCGACTACAGCACCAGCCTGCGGCTTGTGGCGCGGGACACGGGTACCGGCGGGACGATCGTGGGGACGGCGTCGCTGTGGCTGCCGATGGCCGAGAACACCGATATGGCCGTCGTCCACGTCGCGGTCGCGCCGGGGCACCGCCGCCGGGGCATCGGATCCGGCCTCTTCGCCGCGGCGGAGCGTGAGTCCGCGTCCCGCGGCCGGACAAAGCTCAACTCCTGGGTCAACTACCCGGAGGCGCCGCTGTCCGGGATCGACGGTGCGTTGGCGCCCGCCGAGGGCGACGGGGGAGTGTCCGCGGACGCGCCGGCCACGCGGTTCGCGGTGGGGCTGGGCATGGAGCTCAAGCAGGTGGAACGCGTGAGCCGGCTCGAGGTCGCCGGGGCCGGGGCCGTCATGGCGCGGCTCGAGGCGGAGGCGCGTTCCGCCGCCGCGGAGGACTACGACGTCGTCGGCTGGGTGGGTCCCGTGCCGGACGAGGCCGTGGAGGACTACTGCCGCATGATCGAGCGCATGGACACCGATCCGCCCATGGGTGGACTGGAGTGGGAGCAGTCGGTGTGGGACGAGGCGAGGCTGCGCGTCGCCGAGGACCGCGAGGCGCGGCGTGGTTCCTTCAGCGTCCACACCTGCGCGGTCCATCGCCGCACGGGGGAACTCGTGGCGTTCTCCGTGCTGGAGGTGGTGCGCGACCTGCCCGAGGTGGCGTTCCAGGAGGACACGCTGGTGATGGAGGAGCACCGAGGGCACCGTTTGGGGCTGCTGGTGAAGACCGCGAACTACCGCCGGCTCCTGGGCGCGTGGCCGGACGTGCAGCGCATCTACACGTGGAACGCCGAGGAGAATCAGCACATGCTCGGGATCAATGTGGACATGGGATTCCGCCCCGTCCACGCCGAGGGCGCCTGGGAAAAGAAATTGGATATTAAGGGCTGATAACTGTTTGACGGACTAGCGTGATGTCCTGCTAACCTTGGTCTACCGACACGATCCTGTGTCGGGTGGCGCGGTAACGCGTCCCTCGCGTCGGACCGGTTCCCCAAGCTATCCGATGCGTTGTAGTCACGGTGCGTTCCCCCAAGCCGCACCGTGGCGTTCCGAGACCGGGTCGCTCCCGCCGTCCCCCAAGAGGCGCGGAGCGGCCCGGTTCTCACTTTAAGCACCGTTCCCCGGCGCCGCGCATCCCGTCCCGCCGCGCATGCTGAGCGCCTCGCCCCGCCATGCCTCCCGGGCGTCGATCCCGCCCCGCCGGGGACCGCTCTTCCCGCCGATTAGGCGCCGCGGACGCGCGCCGCTATGCTGGAACTACCAAAGACCGTCGGTCGATGTGCTTTTCCGCGCTTGCGCGGGAAAACCATCCGAAAGTCCCTCACAAAGGGCGGCCCACGCAGGTGAACGAACTTGACCCAGCGCCCCGGAATCCGGTGCGTCGGGTGGAGCCCCGTGCATCTGCACGGGGCGTTTTTTGTGTGTAGGCCACTCCAGGCCTCGGGGACCGGGATACCGGCGAACGAACCAATCCCCGGAAGGAGGGTTATGGCAACGCCGACTAAGATTTCCGCAGTCGAGGAGATCACCGCCGACTTCAAGGAGTCGTCCGCCGCTGTCCTGACCGAATACCGTGGGCTTACGGTTGCACAGCTCAAGGAGTTGCGCCGCTCGCTTGGTCAGGAGACCAAGTACGCGGTTGTGAAGAACACCCTGACGGGCATCGCTGCAAAGGAAGCGGGCATCGACGCGTTCGATGGCCAGCTTGCCGGCCCGACCGCTATCGCCTTCATCAAGGGCGATGCGATTGCCGCTGCCAAGAGCCTCACGGATTTCGCCAAGGCGAACAACCAGCTGGTCATCAAGACCGGCTACTTCGAAGGTAAGGCCATGGACGCCAGCGAGGTGGCCGCGTTGGCCGCGCTGGAGTCCCGCGAGTTCCAGCTGGCCCGCGTGGCCGGCATCCTCAAGGCCCCCGCCGCCGCCGCCGCGCGCACCATCGATGCGCTGCGTCTCAAGCTCGAAGAAGGTGGCGCAGCCCCGGCCTCGGCCGATGCTCCTGCCGCTGAGGCCGAGGAAGCACCCGCTGCCGAAGCTGCCACCGAAGAGGCCTAAGGGCCTTTTCACCCCACCAAAAACTCGCGTCGTCGAAGTACGCCGCCCCAGGGAAAGGACGCCACACCATGGCGAAGCTCACCACTGAAGAGCTCCTTGAAGCTTTCAAGGAAATGACCATCATCGAGCTCTCCGAGTTCGTGAAGACCTTCGAGGAGACCTTCGAGGTCACCGCCGCCGCCGTCGCCGTTGCAGGCCCGGCCGGTGGCGCAGAGGCCGCCGAGGAGGAGAAGACGGAATTCGACGTCATCCTCGAGTCGGCTGGCGACAAGAAGATCGCCGTCATCAAGGAGGTCCGCGCGCTGACCTCGCTGGGTCTGAAGGAAGCCAAGGACGTTGTCGACAGCGCTCCGAAGGCCGTCCTCGAGGGCGCCACGAAGGAAGCCGCAGAGAAGGCCAAGGAGGCCCTCGAGGCCGCCGGCGCCACGGTCACGCTCAAGTAGCGTTCCGCTCTTTCACGCAGAGCCCCGTCCACCCTTGGGTGGGCGGGGCTCTGCGTTTTCGGCGCGACTGGCCGCTTACGCTAGAATGATAACGAATGCGTAACGTACCCAGCCGCTCCAAGGGAGGGCGCCGCCCATGACAGCCACCCTCGATATCGTGCGTCCCGCGCCACAAAGCGGCGCCACGCAGCCCGCCCACGACGACGCCGCGAGTCCCGCCGCCCGCGGGGGACAGCCCACGGAGGCGCGGACCAAGCGCGCGCCGCGGCTGGCGTTGCTCGACGGCGTGCGGCTCCTGGCCGCCCTCGCCGTCCTGCTCTACCACTACACCGCGTGGCACCATGGCCATTGGGGCGTGGAGCCTGCGCGCGATGCGTGGCCGGTGCTGTCCAAGTTCTCGGTGTTCGGCAACATGGGCGTGCAGCTGTTCTTCGTGATCAGCGGCTTCGTCATCCTGCTCTCCAGCTATGGCAAGCGGCCCGCGCAGTTCATCGGGTCGCGGATCGGCCGGCTGTTCCCCGCCTACTGGGTCGCCGTGCTGCTCACGGGAACGCTGGTCTTCCTGATCTGGCCGGTGATGGGAAGCCACCTGAGCCTCTGGGACTGGGCCGTGAACCTCACCATGCTGCAGGGCGGCACCGGCAACCCGCATATCGACGGCGTCTATTGGACCCTGTGGGCCGAGTTGCGTTTCTACGGGCTCGTGCTGCTGCTGATGTTCCTCGGCTGGCAGACCCCCGGCCGCCTTTTGGCGTTCGCCGCCGTCTGGCCGGTGGCCGCGCTGGCTGCGCCCCTGCTTCCGGGCAACTTCTTCTCCCAGGCGCTGATGCCCGAGTATGCCCCGCTCTTCGCGGGCGGCATGGCGCTGTTCCTCCTCTACCGGTTCGGCCACACCCCGCTGCGCTGGGCCGTCCTCGCGCTGAACGTGGTTCTCTCGGCCCACCACACGGGCGCCAGCGCGAGCCGCGAGGCGATGGAGTTGGTCGGCTACTCGGTGCCCGCGCAGACGTACTGGGCCATCGTCGTCGGAATCTTCGCGGCCGTCGCCCTGCTGGCGCTGACGCCGCTGCGGCGGGTCAGCCTGCCGGGCATGGCCCTCGCCGGCGCGCTGACCTACCCCGTCTACCTGCTCCACCAGGTGTGGGGCTGGTGGCTGATCGAAAACCTCAGTCCGTGGCTTCCGCGTCCCCTGGTGCTGGCGCTGACCATTGGCATCGTGTGCGCCGCGGCTTACCTGGTGCACCGCACCGTCGAGAAGCGCTTCGGGCGCGGCCTGGGGTCGTTCGCCACGCGGGTCGCCGATCTGGTCGCGTCCGGCCGCGAGCCCGCGCGTCGCTTCGCCCTCCGCGTCGCGCCCGCCCCGGCGCGCCGGCTGATGCCCGACACCGTCGGCGGCATCACCCGCGGTCGCTAGCGGAAGATTCGGTGATCCCGCGGGTTTCCGCGGTTGCTCGCCGGTCCACAGGGCAGCGGTAGCCGCCGCCGGGCAAGCCTCCGCGTGCGGGCACCGCCGGGCGGGCCTCCGGCCCCGGCCTTCCCGGGCTGGCTGCAGGCTGCGGCCCTCCCGGCCGTCCCGGGCGGGCCGCCGGCGCTAGGCCTCCCGGGAGAGCAGCAGCGCCTCGCCCTGGCCGCCGCCCCCGCACAGGCTCACGGCAGCCCGGCCGCCGCCGCGGCGCTTGAGCTCCAGCGCGGCGTGCAGCGCGAGCCGGGCGCCGGACGCGCCGATCGGGTGGCCCAGCGCGATCGCGCCACCGTGGATGTTCGTCTTCTCCAGCGGGTAGTCAAGGTCCTTGAGCGACTGGCAGGCGACGGCGCCGAACGCCTCGTTGATCTCCACGAGGTCAAGATCCGCCGCCTCCCACCCGGCCTTGCCCAGCGCCGCAGTGATGGCGTGCGAGGGCTGGGAGTGCAGGGAGTTGTCGGGTCCGGCCACCTGCCCGGCCTCGCCGATCACGGCGAGGACCTCGAGTCCGTGCTGGTCGGCGTACGCGCGCGATGCGACCACCAGGGCGGCGGCGCCGTCCGAGAGCGGCGAGGAGTTGCCCGCGGTGATGGTGCCGTCGGCGGCGAACGCCGGCCGTAGCCCCGCGAGGCTATCGGTCGTGGTGTCGGGGCGGACGCCCTCGTCCTCGCTCACGATCACCGGATCGCCCTTGCGCTGCGGGATCTCCACCGGGACGATCTCCTCGGCGAGGATGCCGTCCCGCTGCGCCGAGGCGGCGCGCTGGTGCGACGCGGCGGCGACCTCGTCCTGCGGAGCCCGCTCGATCCCGAGCACGGTGTTCTTGGCCTCGGTGCTCACGCCCATCGAGTTGCCGTCGAAGGCATCCGTGAGGCCGTCGTGAGCCACGGAGTCGACGGCGCTGATGTTGCCGTAGGTCCAGCCCTGCCGGCTTCCCGGCAGGAGGTGCGGTGCGTTCGTCATGGACTCCTGGCCGCCGGCGACGACGACGTCGGCCTCGCCGAGGCGGATGAGCCGGGCCGCGTCCGTGATGGCGGCCAAGCCGGACAGGCAGACCTTGTTGATCGTGACGGTCGGGACGTCCCAGCCGATTCCGGCGCCGATGGCCGACTGCCGCGCCGGGTTCTGCCCGCAGCCGGCCTGCACGACCTGCCCCATGATGACCGCCTGCACGTCGCCCGCGGCGACCCCGGCGCGCTCCAACGCCCCGGTGATGGCGGCGGATCCCAGTTGGACCGCCGTCTGCGAGGCCAGGCGGCCCTTGAGGCGGGTGAACGGGGTGCGGGCTCCGCCGATGATGACTGCGTCGCGGGGTGAGGGCATGGGGTGGGCTCCTTCGGTGGGACTGCGGGTCCTTGCCAGATTAGCGTGATCCACGACACGCGCCACAATCTCCCCGGACCGCCGCGACGACCGATCCCGTCGGCACCCGCGGCGCGGCCGGGGCAGAGCCCCGCCCGACGGTGGAATGACAAGCGGATGCGAAAATTCTTGTCACATCTCGCGTGTAGGTACTTCTCTATCTCCTGTGACCATGGTTACACTTCAGTCACGGCCAGCGGTTGGGGAACCGCTACCGGACTTCATTGGGGAACTTGGGGGAGGGGTCGGGATCAATGGGATCTCGGATCTATCGGTCAGTGCACGGTCGGTATACGGTTCGCCGCTGTCTCGGGGGAGAGACGAGCCGGATGGCCAATGCGCATGACAACTCAGCGACAACCACGAAGTCGCCCATCACTACGTGCCTTGACAATCGAGCCTGCGCCCCGGCGCGGGCTCATCTCGTTTGACCTTCGTGAGGTAGGCGGACCTACGCATTCGCGAGCAGCATCCGCTTGGGGGAAACCGCCGGGTGCCGGGGGCCTTGGGGGCCTCCGGCACCCGGGCGCCCCGGGCGCTTCGGGATCTTGGGGATCCCAGAACGTGGGGGATCGACCGTGGCACGCGAGCGCAGAGGCGACTCCGCTCCCGGGCGGAGACGCAGGCGGGGCCGGGGTGGGTTCCACGCCGCCGTTGCGGCGCTGGCCGCAATGGCGCTTGTCCTGTCCGCGACCGTGTCCGCCGGTGCCGCAGTGGGTCTCGGCCCGCAGGGGACTTCGGATACCGTCTCGGCAAAGCAGCGCCCCGGCGCGGTCTCCTCGTCCGCCCGGGACGACGCCGGCGTGGGTCGCCGGCACGCCGCTGCGAACGATGCCCAGGCCTACACCGTGCCCGTGCATGAACCCGAGGACGACGCCGGGGCACCCGACCGCGTGGGCGTCGAGGACGACTTCGACGACGATGCCACGGACGGGGGTAGGGAGCGCTCGGGACGGGGCACCCAAGACGGTGGCCCGGCTGTGCTGGACGTCGTTGCCGAAGACGGCGTGGAGACCGGCGGCCGGGGCGGTGCGGGGGACAGCGATTCCGGCGACGACTCGGACGATGTTGCCGGCGACGACGCGGGCGATGTTGCCGGGGACGACGCGGGCGATGTTGCCGGGGACGACGCGGACGACGATGCCGGCAACGGCGACCACGGCGCCGGGAACACTGACCGGGCCGAGGTCGGTGACCGGGACGGCGCCGCGGGCGGATCGGGGAATGGCGGGCTGGCCCACCGCGAACTGACGATTAGAACCACGGCCGTCCCGAGCTTCGAGCGCGGCTACGACTGGACCATCGCGGCACTCGTTCCGGCGGACGGGGACGCCGCGGCCCACGACCGCATCGAATCGGCGGCCGGGAACGTCGCCGTCGACTACCGCGTGCGGGTCGACCCCGGCGAGCCGAAGGACACGGACTTCCGGGTCGGCGGAACCATTGCCGTCGGCAACCCGAACTCGGCGGCGGTGGCGGGCGTGACCCTCACCTCCGCGCTGCCCGGGGTCCGCTGCGCCGTCGAGACCGCGGACGGTGACGCGGTGGACGGCGCCGTGACCATCCCCCGCGGAGGGGCGACGTTCACCTACGGCTGCCGGATGCCGGCCGGGACGACGGCCGACGACGGTGGAACCCACACCGCCACGGTGGCTTGGGTCCGCGCCACGTCCCCGAGGCGGGCGGCAACCGCCTCCGCCGCCGCGGCGTTCGCATTCGCCGCGGCGACTCCCGACGCGTCCCACGCGTCCGCGACGATCGTGGCCGAGCGGGCCGA
This sequence comes from Arthrobacter halodurans, assembly GCF_041877255.1. Classification (NCBI taxonomy): domain Bacteria; kingdom Bacillati; phylum Actinomycetota; class Actinomycetes; order Micrococcales; family Micrococcaceae; genus Arthrobacter; species Arthrobacter halodurans. The sequence continues at coordinate 231,931 of NZ_JBHDLJ010000003.1, read as the reverse complement.
TCTCGCGCGGCGTCCCGCCGGCAACCTGGTCCGGGCCGAGGACGGCCCCAGGGTCTTCGACTACAGCCTCGTGTGGCCCGGCATCCGCGGACGGTGCGTCGACTACGGGACCACCGCCGTCTTGACCACCAGCGATGGCGCGGCCTCCGAGGCGTCCAGGACCGTGACGCTCTGCCGTGGCGCCGCCCTCCGCGTCGAGAGCAATGTCGTCTCGAGCTTCGACCGGTCCTATCTTTGGGATGTCGATCTGACCCACACCGGGTCCGGCACCTACGAGGCCGACCCGGAGACCGGCGACGTGACGGTGCAGTACGAGGTTCGGGCGCGACCGCGGGGCACGACGGGCGACGAGGCGGCGGACGACGCGGGATGGGCCATGCTCGGGACGATCACCGTCGCCAACCCCAACGACTGGCAGGGCATCGAAGCGACGGTCGGGGACGCGGCGGATCTGGGGGGCGGCGGCGCGTGTGTGGTGGTTGGGGGAACCACGGGGCCCGGGCGTTCCTGGCGGGGCGATGCGGACCCGGCGGCCCCCGGATTCCAGGCGCTCATCCCCGCACGGACCGCCGTCGACTTCGACTATGTCTGCCCGTTCGACGCCCGTCCGCACTCCGCGGGCCGGAACACGGCCACCGTCACATGGGACGCGGCCGCGACGCACACCCGCGAAGGTTCGGCCTCCCTCGGCGTCCCGGTGGATCTCGGAGCTCTGGCGGAGGCTGGTGAGCCCGCCGGGACCGCGGCGCCCGGCGCGTCGGGCGAACCGCCCGCCAACCGGACGGTGGAGGTCGGCGACGACGCATACGACGCCGAATCCGCCTGGAGTGCCACCCTGGCCTCCGGCGCGGCGGCGCACACCCGGACCTACTCCGTCACGTGGACCGTGGCCGAACCGGGGACGTGCCAGACGTTCACGAGCACCGCGACGGCCAGGGGCGACGCGGCCGGCGCGCTCGCGGCCGCGTCGGCAACGATCGAGGCCTGCCGCAGGGCACCGCTGGAAGTCGTGAAGGACGTCCGGGCGACGCTCGAACGCACCTACCTGTGGAGCATCGAGAAGACCGCGCGGCCAGCGCACCGGGAGATCCACCACGCCCGCGCCGCCCGCTTCGGCTACACCGTGACGGCGACGCCGAACGGCCACCGCGACACGGGCTGGACCCTGGACGGCACGATCACGCTGACCAACCCGAACACGTTCGCGGACGGAGCCGTCACGGCGACCGTCGGCGGCGCCGCGGCGGTCGGCGGCGGGGCCGAGTGCGCCATCGACGGGACCGACGCCGATCCGGAGACGGCGGGCTTCCAGGCCTTCGTCCCGGCGCCCACGGGCGGTTCTACGGGTGTCGTGGTGCTGGGCTACCGCTGCGCCTTCGCGGGAACGCCGGCGCCGACGGGCACCGACACGACCACCGTGGACTGGGGCGGCGGAGTGGCCGACGCCACCGTGCCGGTCGTCTTCACTCCGCGGACCGCCACCGACCGCAGGGTCGTCGTCTACGACGACCGCGGCGACCCGGGCCGCGCGCCGGCGCCGCTGGGAACCGCCGACTGGAACCGCGCGAAGACACCGACCGTCTTCGACGCCGAGCTGACCCACGAGGGCGCCGCCGGCGTCTGTACCGACTTCACCAGCACGGCGTGGATCGACGCGGCCGGTACGGATCCGACCGCCCGGGAACGCGCCACGCTGTGCGTCGAGGACGATCTCCGCCTCACGCAGACCGCCTCCGCGGGCTTCGACAGAACCTACGGCTGGGACCTGCGGGCCTCCGCCGACGCCACGGAGGTGGCCGCGGGGCCCGACGGGCGGCACACCGTTGGCTACACGGTGCGGGCCGTGCCCGACGGCTCCCGGGACTCCGGGTGGGAGCTGGGAGGAACGGTCTCCATCACCAACCCCAACAGCTACGCGGGGGGATCGATCACGGCCACCGTCCGCGTCCTGACCGGCGTCGGCGGCGGCGCCTCGTGCGCGGTCGACGGCGGCCCGACGGCGACCCTGGCCCCCGGGGAGAACCGCGTCCTGGCCTACTCCTGCACCTTCGCGTCCCGGCCCGACGACCGCGGGGGAACCACGGCGACGGCGACCTGGGACGGTGGAGAGGCGGCCGCCGATGCGCCCGTCCGGTTCGTGCTCGACCGGGAGTCGGACCGGACCGTGCGGGTGTACGGCGGGCTCGCGGGGCCCGGCGGGGATCGCACGCCGTCCGGCGTCGCCGCATGGAAGCCCGCGCCGCTCGGCGCCCCCGGGTGGAACCGCGCGCCGCTCGGCGTCGCCGAATGGAACCGCGCGGGGAAGCCGACGGAGTTCGGCTCCACGGTGGCGTTCGACGGGACCGCCGGCACGTGCGCGGACTTCACCGGCACCGCGTCGATCGTCCGCGACGGTGGGATGGGCCCGCGGGCGCTGCAGAGCATGCGGTTGTGCGCCGAGGCGCCGCCCGAGGTCACCACAACCGCCGTCGCCGGATTCGACCGGGCGTACCACTGGCGCGTCGCCCATGCGGCGGACCGCACCCGGACGGAGACCGCCGAGGGCACGCCGGCGAGCCTGCGCCACACGACCACGGCGACGCCGGACGGCTTCACGGATTCGGAATGGACCCTCGACGGGACCATCGCCGTGCGCAACCCCAACGACTACAAGCCGCTCGAGGTCGCGGTCGCGGACATCCCGGACGTCGGCGGCGGCAGCTGCCGCGTCGCCGACGGCGAGTCCGTCCTGGTCCCGGCGGGCGGCGAGCGGACGCTGGAGTACCGGTGCCGCTTCGACGGCCGACCCGACGACGCCGGCACCGCCACCGCCGTCGTGTCCTGGTTCGGCGCGGCGGGAACCTCCGTGGCCGAGGCCAGCGCCGACGTCGACTTCGAGCTCCGTGCGGAAACGGACCGGTCGGTCACCGTCGTTGCGGACCGCGCCGGTGCGGGCCCAACGGTGCTGGGGACCGCCGCCTGGGACGCGTCGGGGAATCCGGTGCGGTTCGACTACGCGGCCGACGTCGACGGCGCGGCGGGGGAGTGCGCCGAACACACGAGCGAGGCCCGGCTGGAGGAGACCGGGCAGGCCGCGGTGGCGACGGCGACCGTCTGCGTCGAGGCGCCGCTGCGGGTCGAGGCGACGGCCGTGGGCGCGCTGGAGCGGACGTATCTGTGGTCGATCGACACGTCGGCCGTGCGCGAGCGCGTCATGCAGGGCACCTGGAGCGCGCCGGCGTCCTACCGCGTCGCGGTCACGCCGCGGGGGCACGCGGACTCCGGCTGGTCGCTGGCCGGCACCGTCGCGGTCACCAACCCCAACACGTACAAGGGCATGGCGGCGACGGCTGGCCTGGACCACACGCTCGGCGGCGGCGGGGCGTGCCGGTTCGACGGCGGATCGGGGGACGTGGTCCTGGCCGCGGGGGAGACCGCGGTGCTCGCGTACGGCTGCACGTTCGCGCAGCGGCCCGCGTCGACGGGCCGGAGCCTGGCGTCGGTGGAGTGGCGGGGCGCGTCCGGCGGGGCGGCGGCGGAAGAGGCGACCGACGTCGTGTTCGCCCCCGCCGCAGAGGCGCACCGGACCGTCACGGTGGAGGACGACGGCGCGCGTCCGGGTGCCCGGCCGCTGGTCCTGGGCAGCGCCGCGTGGAACGCCGAGGGCGCGCCGCAGATTTTCGCCTACGACCTCGAGCTCGGCGTCGAGGCCGGAACCTGCGAGCCCCGCATCAATACGGCCACGATCGTGGAGACGGGCGACTCGGCGTCGGCCACGGTCACGTTCTGCGGCGTCGCCGGCCGCCTGCAGGCCGTCCAGCCGTCGACGGCCCTGCCCAGCACCGGCGCCGACGTGGGCGCCCTGGTCGCCGCATCCCTCGCGATGCTCGCCGCGGGGACCGTCGCTCTGCTGGCCGGGACGCGGAGGCGCCGATGACCTGACGGGACGAGGACACGACGGCAGGTCCCCCCGCTGCCGCCGCCCGCCCGCAGGAGGGGCCCGGACCGCGTCCGAGCCCCAGGGGGGAGGAATCCGCTCCTGGCTGCGGACTCCTCGTCCCCCGGCCGGGGCCCGGCAGGCGCCACGCCTCCCAGGCCCCGGCCCTGGGCGGCGCCACTCTCCCTGATCCCGGCCCTGCGAGGTGCACCGTCTCGAAACCCGCGTGGCGGCGCCACTCTTCCGAGCCCCGGGCGTAGGAGGCGCCAGCACCGGTCCGCGCCAGCGCAGACCCTCCGGATCAACGGAGCCCGCGCGGAGCCAGCGGATTTCCACCCCCTCAGGGGAGCCGCTTGTGTCCGGCGGTTAGACATGGTAGGTAAGGCCGTGTAGAGTAGATCTTTGCGTCTTCCCTCTTTACCTTCGGCCTTCATATAGCGGTGGGCTTGATTAAACGGTGGTCTCCCGGGTTCCTCATCCCGGGTGGGGGTCGGCGCCGGAAACCTGACGGTCTGTGGAAGGATCCATCTTGGTCGCCTCGAGCACCTCTCATCAAGAAACCGCTAGTTCGGCCCGCAGTGCGGAAGCTGCCGGCCGAATCTCATTCGCAAAGATCCACGAACCGCTGGACGTGCCCAACCTGCTGGCGCTCCAGACGGAGAGCTTCGACTGGCTCGTGGGCAACCAGCGCTGGAAGGCCCGCCTCGAGCGTGCCATCGCCGAAGGCATCCAGGGCGTAGCCTCCACCTCCGGACTCGCCGAGATCTTCGAAGAGATCTCCCCGATCGAGGACTTCCAGGGCACCATGTCCCTGAGCTTCTCCGAGCCGGAATTCGCGGACCCGAAGTACACCATGGCCGAGTGCAAGGACCGCGACGCCACGTACGCCGCGCCGCTGTACGTCAAGGCCGAGTTCATGAACAACAACACGGGCGAGATCAAGCAGCAGACCGTGTTCATGGGCGACTTCCCCCTGATGACCGACAAGGGCACGTTCATCATCAACGGCACCGAGCGTGTCGTCGTCTCCCAGCTGGTCCGTTCCCCGGGCGCCTACTTCGAGCGCACCCCGGACAAGACCAGCGACAAGGACATCTTCACCGCGAAGATCATCCCCTCGCGCGGCGCCTGGTTCGAGCTCGAGATCGACAAGCGCGACCAGGTCGGCGTCCGCCTCGACCGCAAGCGCAAGCAGTCCGTCACCGTGCTGCTCAAGGCCCTCGGCTGGTCCGAGAGCCGCATCCTGGAGGAGTTCGGCAGCTACGACTCCATCCGCGCCACCCTGGAGAAGGACGCGACGGAAACCAAGGAGGAGGCGCTGCTGGACATCTACCGCAAGCTGCGTCCGGGAGAGCCGCCGACGGTCGACGCCGCCGAGGCCCTGCTCGACAACCTCTACTTCAACTCCAAGCGCTACGACCTCGCGAAGGTCGGCCGGTACAAGATCAACCGCAAGCTCGGTGTCGACAAGTCCCTGGCCGCGCCCGACGCGTCCGTCCTGGACATCGACGACATCGTCGCGATGATCAAGTTCCTCGTCGCCCTGCACGCCGGCGAGAAGACCGTCCCGGGCACCCGCGAGGGTTCCGAGGTGGAGCTGCGCGTCGAGGTCGACGACATCGACCACTTCGGCAACCGCCGCATCCGCGCGGTCGGCGAGCTCATCGAGAACCAGGTCCGCACCGGCCTGTCCCGCATGGAGCGCGTGGTCCGCGAGCGCATGACGACCCAGGACGTCGAGGCCATCACGCCGCAGACCCTGATCAACATCCGCCCTGTCGTGGCCGCGATCAAGGAGTTCTTCGGAACCTCCCAGCTTTCGCAGTTCATGGACCAGAACAACCCGCTGGCCGGCCTGACGCACAAGCGTCGCCTGTCCGCGCTGGGCCCGGGCGGCCTGTCCCGCGACCGCGCCGGCATGGAAGTCCGCGACGTCCACCCGTCGCACTACGGCCGCATGTGCCCCATCGAGACCCCTGAAGGCCCGAACATCGGCCTGATCGGCTCGCTGGCCACCTACGCGCGCATCAACGCGTTCGGCTTCATCGAGTCCCCGTACCGCAAGGTCGTCGACGGCAAGGTCACCGAGCAGGTCGACTACCTGACCGCCGACGAGGAGCTCGAAAGCCTCATCGCGCAGGCCAACGCCCCGCTGCGCGACGGCGTCGAGTTCGTCGAGGACCTGGTCCTCTGCCGCGAGCGCGGCGGCGGCGGCGAGCCCGTGCTCGTCGAGCCGTCCGAGATCGACTACATGGACGTCTCCCCGCGCCAGATGGTCTCCGCGGCCACCGCGCTGATCCCGTTCCTGGAGCACGACGACGCCAACCGCGCGCTCATGGGCGCCAACATGCAGCGCCAGGCCGTGCCGCTGCTGGCCTCCGAGGCGCCGCTGGTCGGCACCGGCATGGAGAAGTACGTAGCCGTCGACGCCGGCGACTCGATCACCGCCGTCCAGCCGGGCGTCGTCACCGAGGTCTCGGCCGACCTGGTCACCGTCATGAACGACGACGGCACCGAGTCTGCGTACCCGATCATGAAGTTCGCCCGCTCCAACCAGGGCAACGCGTACAACCAGCGTGTCCTGGTCTCCGAGGGCGACCGCGTCGAGTACCAGAGCATCATCGCCGACGGCCCGTCCACGGACAACGGCGAGCTCGCGCTCGGCAAGAACCTGCTGGTCGCGTTCATGTCGTGGGAGGGCCACAACTTCGAGGATGCGATCATCCTCTCCCAGCGCATGGTCTCCGACGACGTCCTCACCTCGATCCACATCGAGGAGCACGAGGTCGACGCCCGCGACACCAAGCTGGGCGCCGAGGAGGTCACCCGGGACATCCCGAACGTCTCCGAGGAGATCCTGGCGCAGCTCGACGAGCGCGGCATCATCCACATCGGTGCCGAGGTCGAGGCCGGGGACATCCTGGTCGGCCGCGTCACGCCCAAGGGCGAGACGGAGCTGACCCCGGAGGAGCGCCTGCTGCGCGCCATCTTCGGCGAGAAGTCCCGCGAGGTCCGCGACACGTCCCTGAAGGTGCCGCACGGCGAGTCCGGCACGGTCATCGGCGTGCGCATCTTCGACCGCGACAACGACGACGAGCTGCCCCCGGGCGTCAACCAGCTCGTCCGCGTGTACGTGGCGCAGAAGCGCAAGATCACGGACGGCGACAAGCTGGCCGGCCGCCACGGCAACAAGGGCGTCATCTCCAAGATCCTGCCCATCGAGGACATGCCGTTCCTCGAGGACGGGACCCCGGTCGACGTCGTCCTGAACCCGCTGGGTGTTCCGGGCCGCATGAACGTCGGCCAGGTCCTGGAGATCCACCTGGGCTGGGCCGCGAAGCAGGGCTGGAAGATCGAGGGCGAGCCGGAGTGGCTCAAGAACCTCCCGAACCTTCCGCGCGAGTCCGGCTCGACGACGGTCGCCACCCCGGTGTTCGACGGCGCGGCCGAGGACGAGATCCGCGGCCTGCTGGACCACACCGCCGTGACCCGCGACGGAAACCGCCTGATCGGCAACTCCGGCAAGGCGCGCATGTTCGACGGCCGCTCCGGCGAGCCGTTCCCGGACCCCGTGTCCGTGGGCTACATGTACATCCTGAAGCTGCACCACCTGGTGGACGACAAGATCCACGCCCGCTCCACGGGCCCGTACTCCATGATCACCCAGCAGCCGCTGGGCGGTAAGGCGCAGTTCGGCGGACAGCGCTTCGGTGAGATGGAAGTCTGGGCCCTCGAGGCCTACGGCGCGGCGTACACCCTGCAGGAACTGCTGACCATCAAGTCCGATGACATCCACGGTCGCGTGAAGGTCTACGAGGCGATCGTCAAGGGCGAGAACATCCCCGAGCCGGGCGTTCCCGAGTCCTTCAAGGTCCTCATCAAGGAAATGCAGTCGCTCTGCCTGAACGTGGAAGTGCTCTCCACCGATGGCACCACCATCGAAATGCGGGACTCGGACGAAGAAGTCTTCCGGGCCGCGGAAGAACTGGGCATCGACCTCTCCCGGGCCGAGCCGAGCTCCGTCGAGGAGGTCTAGCGGCGGGGCGGGCGCCCGGCACACCGGCCGGGCGCCCGCCTCTCGTACCAGACTTTTTCCCGTCCCCGACGGGCCCAGAGCCCCTCGGAAGCACAGACTTCTTTAGAACAAGAGAGAGACAGGGACCATATGTCCAGCGAATCCTCATTCGGCCTTATGCGCATTGGCCTCGCAACCGCGGAAGAGATCCGCGGATGGAGCTACGGCGAGGTTAAGAAGCCGGAAACCATCAACTACCGCACGCTCAAGCCGGAGAAGGACGGGCTCTTCTGCGAGAAGATCTTCGGCCCCTCCCGCGACTGGGAGTGCTACTGCGGCAAGTACAAGCGCGTGCGCTTCAAGGGCATCATCTGCGAGCGCTGCGGCGTCGAGGTCACCCGCGCCAAGGTGCGCCGCGAGCGGATGGGCCACATCGAGCTCGCCGCCCCCGTGACCCACATCTGGTACTTCAAGGGCGTCCCCTCGCGCTTGGGCTACCTGCTCGACCTGGCGCCGAAGGACCTCGAGAAGGTCATCTACTTCGCCGCCTACATGATCACCTCGGTCGACGAGGACCGCCGCCACGCGGAGCTTCCGAACCTGCAGGCCCAGCACGACCTGCAGCGGAAGAACCTCGTCGACAACCGCGACTCCGACATCGCGGCGATCGCCCGCGACCTGGAGAACGACCTCGCCAAGCTCGAGGCCGACGGCGCGAAGGCCGCGGAGAAGAAGAAGGTCCGCGACCTCGCCGACAAGACGATGGCGCAGGTGCGCAAGCGTGCCGACGCCGAGATCGAGCGCCTCGAGCAGGTCTGGGACCGGTTCAAGAACCTCAAGGTCGCCGACCTCGAGGGCGACGAGGGCCTGTTCCGCCAGCTGCGCGAGAAGTACGGACTGTTCTTCGAGGGCTCCATGGGCGCCGAGGCCATCAAGAAGCGCCTCGAGGGCTTCGACATGGAGGCCGAGGCCGAGCTGCTGCGCGACATCATCAAGAACGGCAAGGGCCAGCGCAAGACCCGCGCCCTGAAGCGCCTGAAGGTCGTCAACGCGTTCCTGACCACCACCAACAGCCCCCTGGGCATGGTGCTGGACGCCGTCCCGGTGATCCCGCCGGAACTGCGCCCGATGGTCCAGCTCGACGGCGGCCGCTTCGCGACGTCGGACCTGAACGACCTGTACCGCCGCGTCATCAACCGCAACAACCGCCTGAAGCGCCTGCTGGACCTCGGGGCCCCCGAGATCATCGTGAACAACGAGAAGCGGATGCTCCAGGAAGCGGTCGACTCGCTGTTCGACAACGGCCGCCGTGGCCGTCCCGTCACCGGTCCGGGCAACCGTCCGCTGAAGTCGCTCTCCGACATGCTCAAGGGCAAGCAGGGGCGCTTCCGCCAGAACCTCCTCGGCAAGCGCGTCGACTACTCCGGCCGTTCGGTCATCGTCGTCGGCCCGCAGCTGAAGCTGCACCAGTGTGGCCTGCCCAAGCAGATGGCCCTGGAGCTCTTCAAGCCGTTCGTGATGAAGCGCCTGGTTGACCTCAACCACGCGCAGAACATCAAGAGCGCCAAGCGGATGGTGGAGCGCTACCGCCCGCAGGTCTGGGACGTTCTCGAGGAGATCATCACGGAGCACCCGGTGCTGCTGAACCGCGCACCGACCCTGCACCGCCTCGGCATCCAGGCGTTCGAGCCGCAGCTGGTCGAGGGCAAGGCCCTCCAGCTGCACCCGCTCGTCTGCGCCGCGTTCAACGCCGACTTCGACGGCGACCAGATGGCGGTCCACCTGCCGCTGTCGCCGGAGGCCCAGGCGGAGGCGCGCATCCTGATGCTGTCCTCGCACAACATCCTGAAGCCGTCCGACGGCCGACCGGTGACCCTGCCCTCCCAGGACATGATCATCGGCCTGCACCACCTGACGACCAAGCGTCCCGGCGAGAAGGGCGAGGGCCGCGTGTTCGCGACCCCCGCGGAGGCCATCATGGCCCTCGACGCCGGCTCGCTGCACCTCAACTCGGTCGTCAAGATCCGCGTCGAGGGCTTCGTCCCGTCCGCCGAGCAGCCCGCTCCGGAGGGCTGGGAAGAGGGAACCCCCGCCCTCATCGAGACGTCGCTGGGACAGGTCCTCTTCAACGAGACCCTGCCCGCCGACTACCCGTGGGTCGAGCGCGTGGCCGGCAAGGACGCCCTCTCCGAGATCGTCAACGACCTCGCCGAGCGCTACCCCAAGGTCGTCACCGCGGCGACGCTGGACAATCTGAAGGACGCCGGCTTCCGCTGGGCGACCCGCTCGGGCGTGACCGTGGCCATCTCCGACATCACGTCGAACATGGACAAGGCCGCGATCCTGGCGCCGTACGAGGAACAGGCGCTGAAGGTGCAGGCCCAGTACGACAAGGGCCTCATCGCCGACGAGGAGCGCCGCACGGAGCTCATCGACATCTGGAACAAGGCGACCGACGAGGTCGCCGAGGCCATGCGCGCCGGCATGGAGGAGCTGAACACCATCAACCGCATGGTGACCTCCAAGGCCCGAGGCAACTGGCTGCAGCTGCGCCAGATCGCCGGTATCCGTGGCCTGGTGTCCAACCCCAAGGGCGAGATCATCCCGCGCCCGATCAAGTCCTCGTACCGCGAGGGCCTGTCGGTCCTGGAGTACTTCATCGCGACCCACGGCGCCCGCAAGGGCCTGGCGGACACCGCGCTGAAGACCGCCAACTCGGGTTACCTGACCCGTCGTCTGGTGGACGTCTCGCAGGACGTCATCGTGCGCGAGTCCGACTGCGGCACCGAGCGCGGCCTGACCGTGCCGATCGCCACGGTCGACGAGATGGGCACCGTGCGCATGCACGAGACCGTCGAGAACTCCGCGTACACCCGCACCCTGGCCGTCGACGTCGTCGACTCCGAGGGCAAGGTGCTGGCCCCGGCCGGCTCCGACGTGGGCGACGTCCTCATCGACGAGCTCTTCAACGCCGGCGTCACCGAGATCAAGATCCGCTCGGTGCTCACCTGCGAGTCCGTCGTCGGAACCTGCGCGCTCTGCTACGGCCGCTCCCTGGCCACGGGCAAGACCGTGGACATCGGCGAGGCCGTCGGCATCATTGCCGCGCAGTCCATCGGCGAGCCGGGCACGCAGCTGACCATGCGTACCTTCCACACCGGTGGTGTCGCCTCCGCGGAGGACATCACCCAGGGTCTGCCCCGTATCCAGGAGCTCTTCGAAGCCCGTACCCCGAAGGGTGTCGCCCCGATCTCCGAGGTCGCCGGCCGCATCACCATCGAGGACAGCGAGAAGCAGCTGCGGATCGTGGTCACCCCGGACGACGGCTCGGAAGAGCTGGCGTACCCGGTCCTGCGCCGTGCCCGCCTTCTGGTCGCCGACGGGGACAGCGTGGCCGTCGGCCAGCAGCTGGTCTCCGGCGCGATCGACCCGAAGCAGGTGCTGCGCGTGCTCGGCCCCCGCGAGGCCCAGAAGTTCCTGGTCCGCGAGGTGCAGGAGGTGTACCAGTCCCAGGGTGTGGGCATCCACGACAAGCACGTGGAGGTCATCGTCCGCCAGATGCTGCGGCGCATCACGGTCATCGAGTCCGGCGAGACGGGCCTGCTGCCCGGCGAGCTGGCCGAGCGCAGCCGCTTCACCAACGAGAACCGCCGCGCGGTCTCCGAGGGCAAGCAGCCTGCATCCGGTCGCGACGAGCTGATGGGTATCACGAAGGCCTCGCTGGCCACGGACTCCTGGCTCTCGGCGGCGTCCTTCCAGGAGACCACCCGCGTCCTGACGCAGGCGGCCATGGAAGGCAAGTCGGACCCGCTGCTGGGTCTGAAGGAGAACGTGATCATCGGTAAGCTGATCCCGGCCGGCACCGGCCTGGACCGCTACACGCAGGTCACGGTGGAGCCCACGGACGAGGCGAAGGCCAACCTCTTCACCGGCCCCAGCGCCTTCACCGGCTTCGACTACGACGGCGTCGAGCCGGGCATGGCGCCCGAGTTCCATGCCATTCCGATGGACGACTACGACCTCGGCAACGACTTCCGCTAGGAGGTCTCCGGCGGGCTGACGCCCGCCGGAACCGAAGTGGCCGGCACCCCTCTGGGTGCCGGCCACTTCTCTTTGTTCGGTGTCTCTATGTTCGGTGTCTCTTTGTTCGGTGCGGGCGCATTTCTGCCATGCCTACGATGGCCGGATGCCGGATGCCGGATGCCGGATGCCGGATGCCGGATGCCGAAGGTCGGAGGCCGGATGGCCGGAGATGGCCGGAGATGGCCGCGGGCGACGGGATGGCCGGACGCGGCGCCAGAAAACGGGATGACCGGCGGCGACCGGCGGCGACCGGCGGCGCCCTGATGGACTGGATGATGGACAGTGGGCGACGGATGCGCGTCCTGGAGCTGAATTCTCATGGTCCACTAGCTGACTTGTCGACTCGATTGCCTGCCGTATGGGTGGTCCCGGCGCCCGCTCGGCGGCGTTCCGCGCCGCGTCCGGCCCGGTCCCGGCGTTGGGCGCGGACACCAGGCCAAGGGTTCGTTGCCGGCCCGGTCCTGGCGTCGGGCGCGGCCTTCGGGCCATGGGTTCGTTTTACCCCGGCCCCCGGGAGAGCCCCCGGTTTCAGGCGACACCCCGTGCCGTGGTAGTCTTAAGTCAATTGTTTTAGGTGTGGCAAATGGACTCGGTCCGGGTTGCGGGGAACTTGCGCAACGGATGCCACACTTTTGCACGCCTACGGTCGAATCCGCGGACGGTGCGATGAAACGACCAAAAGCGCAGTGCCCCCGGCCCAACGCGGCTCGGGGCGCGGCAGAACCAAGAAACCGGAGGACACGAAAGTGCCTACTATTCAGCAGCTGGTCCGCAAGGGCCGCTCGCCGAAGGTCAACAAGACCAAGGCCCCTGCCCTGAAGGGCAACCCGATGCGCCGTGGCGTGTGCACCCGTGTGTACACCACCACCCCGAAGAAGCCGAACTCCGCGCTCCGTAAGGTCGCCCGCGTCCGCCTCGCCGGCGGCATCGAGGTCACCGCGTACATCCCGGGCGTCGGCCACAACCTGCAGGAGCACTCCATCGTGCTCGTCCGCGGCGGCCGCGTGAAGGACCTCCCGGGTGTCCGTTACAAGATCGTCCGTGGAGCACTCGACACCCAGGGTGTGAAGAACCGTCAGCAGGCACGCTCCCGCTACGGCGCCAAGAAGGAGAAGAAGTAATGCCTCGTAAGGGTCCGGCGCCCAAGCGCCCCCTCGTTTCCGATCCGGTCTACGGATCCCCGCTCGTCACCCAGCTGATCAACAAGGTCCTGGTCGACGGCAAGAAGTCCACCGCCGAGCGCATCGTCTACGGCGCGCTCGAGGGCGCGCTGGCCAAGACCGGCAGCGATCCGGTGGCGACCCTCAAGAAGGCCATGGACAACGTCCGCCCGGCCCTCGAGGTCCGTTCACGCCGCGTCGGCGGCGCCACCTACCAGGTCCCGGTCGAGGTCAAGCCGGGCCGCTCCACCGCGCTGGCACTCCGCTGGCTCGTGGGCTACTCCAAGGCCCGCCGCGAGAAGACCATGATCGAGCGTCTGCAGAACGAGATCCTCGACGCCTCGAACGGCCTCGGCGCCGCGGTCAAGCGCCGCGAAGACACGCACAAGATGGCAGAGTCCAACAAGGCCTTCGCCCACTACCGCTGGTAACAGCGAGCCGAGCACGACGGCGGTCGCGGCACCCAGGTGCCGCAGCCGCCGTCGTACGGGATTCAACAGACTAAGGGAGACACCGTGGCACTCGACGTGCTCACCGACCTCAAGAAGGTCCGCAACATCGGCATCATGGCCCACATCGATGCCGGTAAGACCACTACGACGGAACGCATCCTCTTCTACACGGGTGTGAACCACAAGATCGGCGAGACGCACGACGGCGCTTCGACGACCGACTGGATGGAGCAGGAGAAGGAACGCGGCATCACGATCACGTCCGCCGCCGTGACCTCCTTCTGGAACGGCAACCAGATCAACATCATCGACACGCCGGGCCACGTCGACTTCACGGTCGAGGTCGAGCGCTCCCTGCGCGTGCTCGACGGCGCCGTCGCCGTCTTCGACGGCAAGGAAGGCGTCGAGCCCCAGTCGGAGACCGTCTGGCGCCAGGCCGACAAGTACGACGTCCCGCGCATCTGCTTCGTCAACAAGATGGACAAGCTGGGCGCCGACTTCTACTTCACCGTCGACACCATCATCAAGCGCCTCGGCGCCAAGCCGCTGGTCATGCAGCTGCCGATCGGCTCCGAGAACGACTTCGTCGGCGTCGTTGACCTGATCGAAATGCGCGCGCTGGTGTGGCCGGGCGACTCCAAGGGCGACGTCACCATGGGTGCCGCCTACGAGATCCAGGAGATCCCCGCGGATCTCAAGGAGAAGGCCGACGAGTACCGCGCGCAGCTGGTCGAGGCCGTTGCCGAGTCCTCGGACGAGCTGATGGAGAAGTTCCTCGAGGGCGAAGAGCCCACGATCGCGGAGCTGAAGGCCGGCATCCGCAAGATGGTCATCGACTCCGTCGCGTACCCGGTGTTCTGCGGTTCCGCGTTCAAGAACCGCGGCGTGCAGCCGATGCTGGACGCGGTCGTCGACTACCTGCCGTCCCCGCTGGACGTCCCGCCGATGATCGGCCACGATCCGAAGAACGAGGAGATCGAGCTCACCCGCGCGCCCTCCTCCGACGAGCCGTTCTCGGCCCTGGCCTTCAAGATCGCGACCCACCCGTTCTTCGGGCAGCTCACGTTCATCCGCGTGTACTCGGGCAAGGCCTCCTCCGGCCTCCAGGTGATCAACTCCACCAAGGGCAAGAAGGAGCGCATCGGGAAGCTCTTCCAGATGCACGCCAACAAGGAGAACCCCGTGGACGAGGCCTTCGCCGGCCACATCTACGCGGCCATCGGCCTCAAGGACACCACGACGGGCGACACTCTGTGCGCGACCGACGCCCCGATCGTCCTCGAGTCCATGTCCTTCCCGGATCCCGTGATCTTCGTGGCAATCGAGCCGAAGACGAAGGGTGACCAGGAGAAGCTCTCCACGGCCATCCAGAAGCTCTCCGCCGAGGACCCGACCTTCACCGTCTCCCTCAACGAGGACACCGGCCAGACCGAGATCGGCGGCATGGGCGAGCTCCACCTGGATATCCTGGTGGACCGCATGCGCCGCGAGTTCAAGGTCGAGGCCAATGTCGGCAAGCCGCAGGTGGCCTACCGCGAGACGATCAAGAAGAAGGTCGACAAGGTCGACTTCACCCACAAGAAGCAGACGGGTGGATCCGGCCAGTTCGCGAAGGTCCAGGTGGCCTTCGAGCCGCTGGACACCACGGACGGCACCATGTACGAGTTCGTGAACGCCGTCTCCGGCGGCCGCATCCCGCGCGAGTACATCCCCTCCGTGGACGCGGGCATCCAGGACGCCATGCAGTTCGGTGTCCTCGCCGGCTACCAGATGGTGGGCGTAAAGGCGACCCTGCTCGACGGCGCCTACCACGACGTCGACTCCTCGGAAATGGCGTTCAAGATCGCCGGTTCCCAGGTGTTCAAGGAGGGCGCACGCCGCGCCACCCCGATCATCCTGGAGCCGGTCATGGCCGTCGAGGTGCGTACCCCGGAGGAGTACATGGGCGACGTCATCGGCGACCTGAACTCCCGCCGTGGCCAGATCCAGTCCATGGAGGACGCCGCGGGCGTCAAGGTCATCAAGGCCTCGGTCCCGCTGTCCGAGATGTTCGGCTACATCGGCGACCTGCGTTCCAAGACGCAGGGCCGCGCCGTGTACTCGATGACCTTCGAGAACTACGCCGAGGTCCCCAAGGCTGTCGCCGAGGAGATCATCCAGAAGTCCCGCGGCGAGTAATCGCCCGGTTCAACGACTCGCCGCCACCCCGGATCCCCGGGGTGCGGCACCGTGGAGGCCGGCCGGCCGCCAGCCGGACGGCCGGCCTCCACGAGGCAGACTGAGGGGCCCGATTAGCGGGGCCCGACGGAAACCGCAATTTAAAGAAATATCAAGCCCACAGTAGACTTGCATGAGTTTCGCCCACGAACCGCGTGGGCGGGGTAAGTCTTCTGTATACGTTCTAGGAGGAACCTGTGGCGAAGGCAAAGTTCGAGCGGACTAAGCCGCACGTCAACATCGGCACCATTGGTCACGTTGACCATGGCAAGACGACGCTGACTGCTGCCATTTCCAAGGTGCTTGCAGACAAGTACCCCGATCTCAACGAGAAGCGCGACTTCGCGGCGATCGACTCCGCCCCGGAAGAGCGCCAGCGCGGCATCACCATCAACATCTCCCACATTGAGTACCAGACGGAGAAGCGCCACTACGCGCACGTTGATGCCCCGGGTCACGCTGACTACATCAAGAACATGATCACCGGTGCTGCCCAGATGGACGGCGCGATCCTCGTGGTTGCCGCCACCGACGGCCCGATGGCCCAGACCCGCGAGCACGTTCTGCTCGCCCGCCAGGTCGGCGTTCCCTACCTGCTGGTCGCGCTGAACAAGGCCGACATGGTCGATGACGAAGAGCTGCTGGACCTGGTGGAAATGGAAGTTCGCGAACTTCTCTCCGCCCAGGGCTTCGACGGCGACAACGCTCCCGTCGTTCGCGTTTCGGGCCTGAAGGCCCTCGAAGGCGACCCGAAGTGGGTTGCCTCCATCGAGGAACTGATGGAAGCCGTCGACGAGAACGTGCCGGACCCGGTGCGCGACCGCGACAAGCCGTTCCTGATGCCGATCGAGGACGTTTTCACGATCACCGGTCGTGGCACCGTCGTGACGGGCCGCGCCGAGCGTGGCACGCTGCCGATCAACTCCGAGGTCGAGATCGTCGGCATCCGCCCGGTCCAGAAGACCACGGTGACCGGCATCGAGATGTTCCACAAGCAGCTCGACGAGGCATGGGCCGGCGAGAACTGTGGCCTGCTGCTTCGCGGCATCAAGCGTGAAGACGTCGAGCGTGGCCAGGTCATCGTGAAGCCGGGTTCCATCACCCCGCACACCGATTTCGAGGCCAACGTCTACATCCTGTCCAAGGATGAGGGCGGGCGTCACAACCCGTTCTACTCGAACTACCGCCCGCA
Source organism: Arthrobacter halodurans (assembly GCF_041877255.1). Lineage (NCBI taxonomy): Bacteria > Bacillati > Actinomycetota > Actinomycetes > Micrococcales > Micrococcaceae > Arthrobacter > Arthrobacter halodurans. The sequence continues at coordinate 214,896 of NZ_JBHDLJ010000003.1, read as the reverse complement.
GTTCTACTTCCGCACCACGGACGTGACCGGCGTTATCACCCTGCCCGAGGGCACGGAAATGGTGATGCCCGGTGACAACACCGAGATGACCGTTGCGCTGATCCAGCCCATCGCGATGGAGGACGGCCTCGGCTTCGCCATCCGCGAAGGCGGCCGCACTGTTGGCTCCGGCCGCGTCACCAAGATCATCAAGTAGTTTCTCTTGATGTTCTGACCTGACGGTCGACGAAAGGACCCCGTTGCTTCGGCAACGGGGTCCTTTTGCGTGCCCGCCCGTTGCCGGCGCGCGCCCAGGGCGCGGAGACGGAACAGGGCGCGTCCCGCCTTTCGCGGTACGCGCCCGGGATGGCCGGAGGGTCCGGCGTGGGGGACTAGATATTCTGATGCAGGCAGAGGATGTTGCCCTCGCTGTCGGCGAACCACGCGCACTTCTCGTGCGTCGTGGTGGCGATGTGGTCCACGGTCTTCAGCCCGGGCAGGTCGTAGTCCGCGAAGACCACCCCGTTGCCCTCCAACCGCTTCATCTCCACGGGCAGGTCCTCGACCTCGAAGCTCACGGACGTGTGGTCGGACGTGTCGGCGCCCGGCTTGACCATCAGCTCGATCGCGGTGGCGCCGTCGCTGGAGAACAGCTCGCTGCCGTCCTCCATGGTGGCCGTCGGTGTGAGGCCCAGCGTCTTCTGGTAGAAATCGCGTGCGCGGTCGATGTCCTTCACGGGCAGGACCGCGGTCATTTTCGCGGTGCTCAGCATGATTGTTCACTCCTCGAAACGCAACATGCGGACGCTACAAGAATAGGCGCGGGGGAGTGGCGGGGATCCCTCTTCCGACCACAAAGAATGCGCCCAGACGCGGTAGTCTCGGCCTATGGAGTGGCTCGTTTTGTGGATCGTCGTCGGTGTCGTGGTCGCGGCGGGTTCCGCCGCCATCTGGGGCCGGAGGTATTTCCGGCACGAGATCGACCGCGCCAAGCGCATTCGTCGCGCCAACCGCGGCGGCGGCCGTTAGGGGGCGGTCTCGGCTTTCGCTCTCAGAATGTTTTGCGTAACGCACGGCACCGGCTTCGGTACCCGTCGCCCGCCCCGATCCGGGCCCGATCCGGCGACAGCCGGGAGTGCTCCGGCGCCGGTCCCGCGCGTGCGCCGGCGTCGTTCCGGCGTCGGGCCCGGTCGTCGTTACGGCGCCTTCCGGCCCCGGACCCGGGCGTTCCCTCGAGCGCCTTCCGGCCCCGGTCCGCGCGTCGCCGAGAACCCCGCCGATTGGCGTTTGGGCGCCCGATCTGCCAGACTAGACAAGTTGTTCAAGCGCCTCTCCATGTCTTGTGCTCGCCGCTCGGTCTACCGATAGCGGAGCCAGGGCCGGTTTCGACCGAGATCGCGTCCCGCCCGGGATAATGCCCGGGGCGGGGGCGGATACGACGGAAACGGCGGGGCCCATAACGACACCGCCCCCAATCTCTTCGGGTTGTGTAACGGATATTCCGCGACACGCCCGACCGCGGGGGTCGGAGCCTCGGCGGGGTGAGGAACCCGGATCCGTCCGGATTCAGCCCGTGCGGGGAGTGCCGGTCCGCAAGGACCCGTAAGGGCACAGGAAATGTACGTGAAGAGTGCTATCGAGAAAGAGGCATGACGCCATGGCGGGACAGAAAATCCGCATCCGGCTGAAGTCGTATGACCACGAGGTCATTGACGTTTCAGCACGGAAGATCGTTGAGACGGTCACGCGCGCAGGTGCAACCGTGGTTGGCCCCGTGCCGCTGCCGACGGAGAAGAACGTGTACTGCGTGATCCGTTCGCCCCACAAGTACAAGGACAGCCGTGAGCACTTCGAAATGCGCACGCACAAGCGTCTGATCGACATCATCGATCCGACCCCGAAGGCTGTTGATTCGCTGATGCGTCTCGACCTGCCGGCGGACGTCAACATCGAAATCAAGCTCTAGGGGAGGTGCTGAGAGACTATGACCGCAACCCGTAATGTAAAGGGCCTGCTGGGCACGAAGCTCGGCATGACCCAGGTCTGGGACGAGAACCACAAGCTCATTCCCGTGACCGTCGTCCAGGCCGACTCCAACGTCGTGACCCAGCTCCGCAACGCGGACCGCGATGGCTACACGGCCGTCCAGATCGGCTTCGGCCAGATCGACCCGCGCAAGGTCACCAAGCCGCTGGCCGGCCACTTCGAGGCAGCCGGGGTCACCCCGCGCCGCCACGTGGTCGAGCTGCGCACGGCCGACGCCGAGTCCTACGAACTGGGACAGGAACTGTCCGTCGAGGTCTTCGAGGCCGGCCAGAAGGTCGACGTCGTGGGCAAGTCCAAGGGTAAGGGCTTCGCCGGTGTCATGAAGCGCCACGGCTTCCACGGTGTTGGCGCCTCGCACGGTGCCCACAAGAACCACCGTAAGCCGGGTTCCATCGGTGGCGCGTCCACCCCGGGCCGCGTCTTCAAGGGCCTGCGCATGGCTGGCCGCATGGGCGCCGTCCGCCACACGACGATGAACCTCACGGTTCACGCCGTTGACGCCGAGAAGAACCTCCTGTTGATCAAGGGTGCCGTTCCCGGCGCCCGCGGCCAGGTCGTCCTCGTGCGCACCGCCGTGAAGGGAGCATAAGTAACATGGCTATCTCTGCACTGAAGGTCGAGCTTCCCGCGACGATCTTCGACGTTCAGACCAACGTCCCGCTGCTGCACCAGGTCGTCGTGGCCCAGCTGGCCGCGGCCCGCCAGGGCACGCACAAGACCAAGACCCGCGCCGAGGTTTCGGGCGCCGGCCGCAAGCCGTTCAAGCAGAAGGGCACGGGACGCGCCCGCCAGGGCTCGATCCGCGCTCCGCACATGACCGGCGGTGGCGTGGTCCACGGACCGACGCCGCGCGACTACAGCCAGCGGACGCCCAAGAAGATGAAGGCCGCCGCCCTGCGCGGAGCCCTCTCCGACCGTGCCCGCCACGATCGCATCCACGTGATCGAATCCCTGGTCTCCGGCTCCGTGCCGTCGACCAAGGAGGCCCTGGCCACTCTGCGCGCTCTTTCCGAGCGCAAGAACCTGCTCGTCGTCATCGAGCGCGCCAACGACGTTGCAGCACTGTCCGTGCGCAACCTCGAGGCCGTCCACGTCATCTACGTTGACCAGCTGAACACTTACGATGTTCTGGTCTCCGACGAGGTCGTCTTCACCAAGGCCGCATTCGATTACCTGGTCAACAAGGAGGACTCCAAGTGAGCGCCGCCCTCACCAAGTCTCCGCACGACGTCGTCCTGGCGCCCGTCGTTTCGGAAAAGAGCTACGGACTGATCGACGAAGGCAAGTACACCTTCCTGGTCGACCCGCGCTCGAACAAGACCGAGATCAAGCTGGCGGTGGAGAAGATCTTCTCCGTCAAGGTTGAGTCCGTCAACACCATCAACCGTGCCGGTAAGCGCAAGCGCACCAAATTCGGATGGGGAACCCGCAAGGCTACCAAGCGTGCGATCGTCTCCCTCAAAGAAGGCACGATCGACATCTTCGGCGGTCCGCTTTCTTAAGCGGAGACCACTTTAACGAGGAAATAAACCATGGGAATCCGTAAGTACAAGCCGACTACGCCGGGCCTTCGCGGCTCCAGCGTCGCCGACTTCGCAGAAATCACCCGGTCGACCCCGGAAAAGTCGCTGCTCCGCCCGCTCACCAAGACCGGCGGCCGCAACAACTCGGGCAAGATCACGACCCGTCACAAGGGTGGTGGACACAAGCGTCAGTACCGTCTGATCGACTTCCGTCGCCACGACAAGGACGGCGTGCCCGCCACGGTCGCTCACATCGAGTACGACCCCAACCGCACGGCGCGCATCGCGCTCCTGCACTACATCGACGGCACGAAGCGCTACATCATCGCGCCGAACAAGCTGAAGCAGGGCGACGCGATTGAGGCCGGCGCCAGCGCCGACATCAAGCCGGGCAACAACCTGCCGCTGCGCAACATCCCCGTGGGTACGGTCATCCACGCGGTGGAGCTGCGTCCGGGTGGCGGCGCCAAGATGGCCCGCTCCGCCGGCGCCTCCGTGCAGCTGGTGGCCCGCGAGGGCCGCTTCGCGCAGCTTCGCCTGCCGTCCGGCGAGATCCGCAACGTCGACGTCCGCTGCCGCGCGACGATCGGCGAGGTCGGCAACGCCGAGCAGTCGAACATCAACTGGGGCAAGGCTGGTCGCATGCGCTGGAAGGGCGTTCGCCCGACCGTCCGCGGCGTCGCCATGAACCCGGTCGATCACCCGCACGGTGGTGGCGAGGGCAAGACGTCCGGTGGACGTCACCCGGTCAACCCGAACGGCAAGCGCGAAGGCCGCACCCGCCTCGCGAACAAGGAAAGCGACAAGCTCATTGTGCGTCGCCGTCGTACCGGCAAGAACAAGCGATAGGAGCCTGGAAACATGCCACGCAGCCTGAAGAAAGGCCCCTTCGTCGATCAGCACCTCTTTGTCAAGGTCGCTGCTGAGAACGAAAAGGGCACCAAGAACGTCATCAAGACGTGGTCCCGCCGTTCGATGATCGTGCCCGACATGCTCGGACACACGATCGCTGTTCACGACGGCCGCAAGCACATTCCGGTGTTTGTCACCGAGTCGATGGTCGGGCACAAGCTCGGCGAATTCGCTCTGACGCGGACTTTCCGCAGCCACGTGAAGGACGACAAGAAGGGCAAGCGCCGCTAACCCGCAAGGGTTAGCGAGTGCTTAGCACTTCTTCGATAGACGAGAGAAGGAAAGCAATGGAAGCCAAGGCAATTGCGCGTCATATCCGCGTAACGCCTATGAAGGCCCGGCGCGTCGTCGACCTTGTTCGTGGCAAGCAAGCGAATGAGGCTCTGGCGATTCTGAAGTTTGCCCCACAGGCAGCTTCGGAGCCGGTATTCAAGGTAGTAGCGTCGGCAATGGCTAACGCCCGTGTCGCCGCAGATCGCGACGGAGTCGCGTTCAACGATGATGAGCTGTTCATCAGCGAGGCCTTTGTCGACGAGGGCGCGACCATGAAGCGGTTCCGTCCGCGGGCCCAGGGCCGCGCGTTCCGCATCAACAAGCGGACCAGCCACATCACCGTGGTCGTCGCAACCCCGGAGAAGGGTGGGGAAAAGTAAATGGGACAGAAAGTCAACCCGAATGGGTTCCGTCTCGGCATCACCACGGACCACGTGTCGCACTGGTTCGCCGACAGCAGCAAGCCGGGTCAGCGCTACAAGGACTACGTCCGCGAGGACGTCAAGATCCGCGAGCTCATGACCATCGGCATGGAGCGCGCCGGCATCGCCAAGGTCGAGATCGAGCGCACCCGTGACCGCGTCCGCGTGGACATCCACACGGCGCGCCCGGGCATCGTCATCGGCCGCCGCGGCGCCGAGGCCGACCGCATCCGCGGCGAGCTCGAGAAGCTCACGGGCAAGCAGGTGCAGCTGAACATCCTCGAGGTCAAGAACCCCGAGATCGAGGCCCAGCTGGTCGCCCAGGGCATCGCCGAGCAGCTTGCTTCCCGCGTGGCATTCCGCCGCGCGATGAAGAAGGCCATGCAGTCGGCAATGCGCGCCGGCGCCAAGGGCATCCGTGTCCAGTGCGCCGGTCGTCTCGGCGGCGCCGAGATGTCCCGCAAGGAGTTCTACCGCGAGGGCCGCGTGCCCCTGCACACCCTCCGCGCGAACATCGACTACGGCAAGTTCGAGGCCAAGACCACCTTCGGCCGCATCGGCGTGAAGGTCTGGATCTACAAGGGCGACGTGACCGCCAAGGAGCTCGCGGCCCAGGCCGCAGCCGCTCCGGCGCGTGGCCGCGGCGACCGCCCCGGCGGACGCCCGGCAGCCGCCGCAGGTGGCGAGCGTCGTCGTCGTACCGACCGCAACACCGGCGCGCCGGCAACCGAGGCAGCTCCGGCCGCCGAGGCCCCCGCGGCGGCCGCAGAAGGAGGACAGGCTTAAATGCTTATCCCACGCCGAGTCAAGTACCGCAAGCAGCACCACCCGACCCGTTCGGGCGCTGCCAGCGGAGGCACGACGGTCACCTTCGGTGAGTACGGTATCCAGGCCCTGACCCCGGCCTACGTCACCAACCGTCAGATCGAAGCAGCCCGTATCGCCATGACCCGCCACATCAAGCGTGGCGGCAAGGTCTGGATCAACATCTATCCGGACCGCCCCCTCACCAAGAAGCCCGCCGAAACCCGCATGGGTTCCGGTAAGGGTTCCCCCGAGTGGTGGGTTGCAAACGTCAAGCCGGGTCGGGTTCTCTTCGAACTCTCCGGTGTCAGTGATGAGGTAGCTCGCGAGGCCCTGCGCCTGGCGATCCACAAGCTTCCGTTGAAGGCACGCATCGTGCGTCGTGAGGGTGGTGAATAGGGAATGGCAATCGGATCCAAGGATCTCGCAACCGAGCAGCTCGACGGTTACGACAACGGCCGCCTGGTCGAGGAACTGAAGAAGGCCAAGGAGGAGCTGTTCAACCTCCGCTTCCAGTCCGCCACCGGCCAGCTGGAGTCCCACGGACGCCTGAAGTCTGTCAAGCGCGACATCGCCCGCATCTACACGGTGCTGCGCGAACGCGAGCTCGGCATTCGCCAGGAAGTCGTGGTCCCGGTCGAGGAGACCACCAAGAAGACCAAGAAGTCTTCGAAGAAGGCCTCCGACGCCGAAGCGACTGAAGTCACTGAAGCGACTGAGGAAGCCAAGTAATGACCGAGAAGGAGAACGCAGTGGCTGAAGCTACCGAAGCTCGCGGTGACCGCAAGACCCTCCGCGGGTACGTGGTTTCCGACAAGATGCAGAAGACCATCGTTGTCGACGTTGAGGACCGTGTGAAGCACGCCCTGTACGGCAAGGTCATGCGTCGCAACAAGAAGATCAAGGCCCACGACGAGAACGGGATCGCCGGCATCGGCGACCTGGTCCTCATCGCGGAGACCCGCCCCTTGTCCAAGGACAAGAACTGGCGCCTGGTCGAGGTCATCGAGAAGGCCAAGTAGCCTTTTCGGGACCTTCCGAAGATCGGTGCACGACGCCGGTGCGCACCCCTCACGGGTCGCGCGCCGGCGTCGTGCTGTTTAACGGCGGCGCTCCCGATCACTTTCGGGTCAACCTTCCGCGCCGGCGCATGTCAGCGCGGGGCAGCCCGCGGAAACCTGCTCGGGAGGCGCCAAAACCGCCCGGCTGGACGCCCGCAGGGACCGCTGAGGCGCGCCGCGCACCCTATATCACGCGATTATGGATGGCGGCATTCCTCGCGTAGACTGGGTGGTCTGTGCGCTCTGCGTGTCGAGACTATCCACCTCCCACGCAGGCAATCGTGCGCGGCGATCGGGTTCAACCCCGCCGGCGCGCGGCACGGCTCCCCGGCGCATCGCCTCGGCCCTGCTTCCCCAGCAGTGCGGAACCCCTTGGTTCCACACGGTTTGGAGGTGGGGGTAAGCGACAGCCGGGGGTGGACCATATCCGTTCCGCAAGGCTCCCAGAGAGAACCAGCGAGACGACAGGAGTTAATAGTGATTCAGCAGGAGTCGCGACTCAAGATCGCCGACAACACCGGTGCTAAGGAAATCCTTACCATTCGTGTTCTCGGTGGATCCGGACGTCGCTACGCAGGCATTGGCGACGTCATCGTCGCCACCGTCAAGGATGCAATCCCTGGCGGCAACGTCAAGAAGGGCGATGTCGTCAAGGCCGTCATCGTCCGCACCAAGAAGGAACGCCGTCGCATCGACGGCTCCTACATCAAGTTCGACGAGAACGCAGCCGTCATCCTCAAGGGCGATGGCGAGCCGCGCGGTACCCGTATCTTCGGCCCGGTCGGACGCGAGCTTCGCGACAAGAAGTTCATGAAGATCGTTTCCCTGGCTCCGGAGGTGCTGTAACCATGGGTGCAAACATCAAGAAGGGCGACCTGGTTCAGGTCATCACCGGCGCCAAGCAGGACCGCGGCGGAGACCGCGGCAAGCAGGGCAAGGTCCTCAAGGTCTTCACGGCGACCGAGCGAGTCCTCGTAGAGGGCATCAACCGCGTCACCAAGCACACGAAGGCCGGCCAGACCGAGCGCGGCACGAAGACCGGTGGCATCGAGGTCGTCGAGGCCCCGATCCACGTGTCCAACGTTGCGATCGTCGATCCCGAGTCAAAGAAGCCGACCCGCGTTGGCTTCCGCGAGGAGATCGTTGAGAAGAACGGCGTGAAGAAGACCGTGCGCGTGCGCTACGCCAAGGCTTCCGGGAAGGCACTGTAATGACTGAAGCAGCTGTGAAGACCCAGCCCCGCCTGAAGGCCAAGTACGCCTCCGAAATCCGCGAATCCCTGAAGAGCGAGTTCGGCTACTCCAACACCATGCAGATTCCGGGCCTGGTCAAGGTCGTCGTGAACATGGGTGTTGGCGAGGCCGCCAAGGACTCCAAGCTCATCGAGGGCGCTGTCCGCGACCTGACCCAGATCACGGGTCAGAAGCCGCTGGTGACCAAGGCACGCAAGTCGATCGCACAGTTCAAGCTGCGCGAGGGAATGCCCATCGGCACGCACGCCACGCTTCGTGGCGACCGCATGTGGGAATTCGTCGACCGCCTGGTGACCCTGGCGCTGCCGCGTATCCGCGACTTCCGCGGCCTGAGCCCGAAGCAGTTCGACGGCAACGGCAACTACACGTTCGGCCTCACGGAGCAGTCGATGTTCCACGAGATCAACCAGGACGCCATCGACCGCGTCCGCGGCATGGACATCACCGTGGTGACCACCGCCAAGACCGACGACGAAGGCCGCGCGCTCCTCAAGGCGCTGGGCTTCCCGTTCAAGACCGAAAACTAGATCAACTACGTTACAGGTCCGCCGTCGTGCGGAAACCGTAGCGAGGAAGGGCAGAAGCCCACATGACAATGACAGATCCAGTCGCAGACATGCTGACTCGTCTGCGCAACGCCAACTCGGCATACCACGACACCGTGGCCATGCCGTCCTCCAAGCTGAAGGTGCGCGTTGCGGAGATCCTCAAGGCGGAGGGCTACATCGGCGATTTCGCCGAAGAGGCCGCCGAGGTAGGCAAGAAGCTGACCATCAACCTGAAGTTCGGTCCGAACCGCGAGCGTTCCATCGCTGGCGTCCGCCGCATTTCCAAGCCGGGCCTCCGCGTGTACGCGAAGTCCACCAACCTGCCGCACGTGCTGGGCGGGCTGGGCATCGCCATCCTGTCGACGTCGTCCGGTCTGCTGACCGACCGCCAGGCCGCCAAGAAGGGTGTGGGTGGGGAAGTCCTCGCCTACGTCTGGTAACGGGAAGGGAGAACACACCATGTCACGTATTGGACGTCTTCCAATCACCGTCCCCGCCGGCGTCGAGGTCAAGGTCGACGGCGCGCTCGTCTCCGTCAAGGGTTCCAAGGGCGAGCTGAGCCACACCGTGGCCAGCCCGATCGCCGTGGTCCTCGAGGACGGCACGCTCACCGTCAGCCGCCCGAACGACGAGCGGGAGTCCCGCTCGCTGCACGGCCTGACCCGCACCCTGATCGCCAACATGATCCAGGGCGTCACCGAGGGCTACTCCAAGCGCCTCGAAATCCACGGCACCGGCTACCGCGTGCTGGCCAAGGGTTCGAACCTCGAGCTCGCCCTGGGCTACTCGCACCCCGTCTCCGTCGACGCTCCGGAGGGCATCACGCTCACCGCCGAGAGCGCCAACAGGGTCCTCGTCTCCGGTATCAGCAAGCAGCAGGTTGGCGAAGTTGCAGCCAACATCCGCAAGCTCCGTAAGCCGGATCCCTACAAGGGCAAGGGCATCCGCTACGAAGGCGAAGTTATCCGCCGCAAGGTCGGAAAGGCTGGTAAGTAATCATGGCTATCGGAATTAAGGGTAAGAGCAAGGCCGCTGCGCGCGGCCGCCGCCACCTGCGCGTCCGTAAGCGGATTGAGGGCACCGCGGTTCGTCCGCGCCTGGTCGTCAACCGCTCCGCCCGCCACATGTTCGTCCAGGTTGTCGATGACAGCAAGGGCCTGACCGTGGCGTCGGCATCCACCATGGAAGCCGACCTGCGCGTGTTCGACGGCGACAAGACCGCCAAGGCCAAGCGCGTTGGCGAGCTCGTCGCAGAGCGCGCCAAGGCCGCCGGCATCGAGTCGGTCGTCTTCGACCGCGGCGGCAACAAGTACCACGGCCGCGTGGCCGCGGTCGCCGACGGCGCGCGGGAAGGTGGGCTGGCACTGTGAGCGAAGCTACTAACGAGAAGGAAACTCAGGTGTCTGAAGCTACCGAGACCGCTCCCGCGACGACGACGGCTGACGCCGGCGCGCGTCGCGGTGGCGACAACCGCGGTTCCGACCGCGGCGGACGCGGCGAGAGCCGTGGCCGTGGCGAGGGACGTGGCCGTGGCGGCCGCGACTCCCGCGACAGCCGGAACGACGACAAGGACAAGTTCCTCGAGCGCGTCGTGAACATCAACCGCGTCTCCAAGGTCGTCAAGGGCGGCCGTCGCTTCAGCTTCACCGCCCTCGTGGTGGTCGGAGACGGCAACGGCATGGTCGGCGTCGGCTACGGCAAGGCCAAGGAGGTGCCCGCGGCGATCGCCAAGGGCGTCGAAGAGGCCAAGAAGACGATGTTCCGGGTTCCCCGCGTCGGCTCCACCATCCCGCACCTGGTGCAGGGTGAGGCAGCCGCAGGCGTGGTCCTGCTTCGTCCGGCCGCCCCGGGTACCGGCGTTATCGCCGGCGGTCCGGTTCGCGCCGTCCTCGAATGCGCCGGCATCCACGACGTCCTCTCCAAGTCCATGGGGTCCTCGAACCAGATCAACATCGTCCACGGCACCGTGGCGGCGTTGAAGGCCCTCGAGGAGCCGGCATCCGTCGCGGCTCGCCGTGGTCTGCCCCTGGATCAGGTCGTTTCGTCGCAGATGCTGCGCAACATCCAGAACCAGAAGGTAGGTGCGTAGTTATGGCGAAGAACTTTGTCGCTAGCGACGCCACACTGGCAATCACCCAGATCAAGTCCACCATTGGTGGCAAGCAGAACCAGCGCGACACCCTGCGCTCGCTCGGCCTGAAGCGGATCGGACACACCGTGTTCCGCACCGCCGACGCCGTCACCGTAGGGATGGTCAACACGGTTCCGCACCTCGTGAAGGTTGAGGAGGCGAAGTAATCATGGCTATCAAGGAAAATGCACTCAAGGTGCACCACCTCCGTCCGGCCGCAGGCGCCAAGACCGCCAAGACCCGCGTGGGTCGTGGCGAAGGCTCCAAGGGCAAGACCGCGGGCCGCGGCATGAAGGGCACCAAGGCGCGCTACCAGGTCAAGGCCGGCTTCGCCGGTGGCCAGCTGCCGCTGCACATGCGCCTTCCGAAGCTCCGCGGCTTCAAGAACCCGTTCCGGGTCGAGTTCCAGGTCGTGAACCTGGACAAGATCGGCGAACTGTTCCCCGAGGGTGGCGACGTCACCGTCGAGGCCCTGGTCGAGAAGGGCGCCGTTCGCAAGAACCAGCCCGTCAAGGTCCTGGGCACCGGCGACATCGACGTGAAGGTCAACGTGAAGGTCAACGCCTTCTCCGCGTCCGCCGCCGAGAAGATCGCCGCCGCCGGCGGAACGGTGACCGCGCTCTAAGGTCCCCGTGATCGCACGGTACAGCTGAAGGCCCCTGGCGGGCCGGGATATCCCGGCCCTCCGGGGGCCTTTCGCTTCCCTTCCGTCCGCCCCACCACTCAGTCCCCAGATTTGCCCGTAGACTTCCCCACAGAACGACGCCGGTGCGGCGGTGTCCCATTAGCGGACTAGCCGTCCCGTACCGGTAGACTCAGGACGTCAATCCCCGGCCACCTGTGGCCGGCACCACACCACTCAGGAGGACGCTTGCTCAGCGCCATAGCCCGGGTCTTCCGGACGCCTGACTTGCGACGCAAGTTGTTGTTCACGCTCGGCATCATCGCGATCTACCGCCTCGGCGTGTTCATCCCGACCCCGGGCGTCGACTACGGCAACGTCCAGCAGTGTCTCGCGGCCGGCAACACGACCGGCGGCCTGTACCAGTTCGTGAACCTCTTCAGCGGCGGCGCCCTGTTGCAGGTCTCCATCTTCGCGCTGGGCATCATGCCGTACATCACCGCGTCCATCATCGTGCAGCTGCTCCGGGTGGTCATTCCCCGGTTCGAGGAGCTGCACAAGGAGGGGGCGGCCGGCCAGTCCACGCTCACCCAGTACACGCGCTACCTGACCATCGCGCTCGGCCTCCTGCAGGCGACGACGCTGGTCTCCCTCGCGCGCAGCGGCAACCTGTTCCAGGGCTGCACCCTGCCGATCGTGCCCGACGACTCGCTGGTCAACATCCTGCTGATGATCATCGTCCTGACCGCGGGCACCGGCCTCATCATGTGGTTCGGCGAGCTCGTGACCGAGCGCGGCGTCGGCAACGGCATGTCCATGCTCATCTTCGTCTCCATCGCGGCGGGCTTCCCGTCCTCGATGGCCGCGATCGCCTCCAGCCAGGGCTGGGGCGTCTTCGCCGGCGTGATCGCGATCGGCCTCGTCGTCGTCGCCCTCGTCGTGTTCGTCGAGCAGTCCCAGCGCCGCGTGCCGGTGCAGTACGCCAAGCGCATGGTGGGCCGCCGCACCGTCGGCGGGACGTCCACGTACATCCCGATCAAGGTCAACATGGCCGGCGTGATCCCCGTGATCTTCGCGTCCTCGATGCTGGCGCTGCCGAGCATGCTGGTGCAGTTCAACGTCCGGTCCGACGGCACCCTGCCGGACTGGGCCCTGTGGCTGCAGACCCACTTCAGCGGCAGCAGCCCGCTGTACATGGTGGTCTACCTCCTGCTGGTCATCTTCTTCACGTACTTCTACGTGGCCATCACGTTCAACCCCACCGAGGTGGCGGACAACATGAAGAAGTACGGCGGCTTCATCCCGGGCATCCGGGCCGGCCGCCCGACGGCGGAGTACCTCCAGTACGTGCTCAGCCGCATCACGTTCCCGGGATCCATCTACCTGGGACTGATCGCGCTGACCCCGCTGATCGCGTTCGTGCTTATCAACGCCGACCAGAACTTCCCCTTCGGCGGCGTCTCGGTCCTCATCATGGTCGGTGTGGGTCTGGAGACCGTCAAACAGATCAACGCCCAAATGCAGCAGCGACACTACGAAGGACTTCTGCGATGAAACGAATGCTGATCATTGGCCCTCCCGGTTCCGGCAAGGGCACCCAGGCCGCACGCATCTCCGAGAGCCTCGGCGTCGTGGCGATCTCCACCGGGGACATCTTCCGCGCCAACGTCAAGGAGATGACGCCGCTGGGCGTGGAGGCCAAGAAGTACATCGACGCCGGCAACTTCGTCCCCGACGAGGTCACCAACCGGATGGTCCGCGACCGCCTCACGCAGGACGACGTCGCCGACGGCTTCCTCCTCGACGGCTACCCGCGCACGTCCGCGCAGGTCGACGAGCTGGACGACATCCTCGCCGAGGGCGGCCACGAGCTCGACGCGGTGCTGCAGCTGACCGCCGACGACGACGAGCTCGTCGCGCGCCTGCTCAAGCGCGCCGAGATCGAGGGCCGCGAGGACGACAACGAAGAGGTCATCCGGCACCGCCTGGGCCTCTACAAGGAGCAGACGCAGGTCGTCGTCGACCGCTACCTCGAGCGCGGCATCGTCCGCCCCGTGGACGGCCTCGGCGATGTCGACGAGGTCACCGAGCGCGTGCTCGGGGCCCTGGAGACCCCGGCCAAGTAGCGGCGCACCCCCCACGGCACGATCCGGCAGCCCTCGCCCCCACGGCGGGGGCTGCCGCCGTCGTACCGGCAGACACACCCAGCAAACCGGAGGAAGACCCCCATGCAGTTCGGCCAGGCCAAGATCGAGTACAAGACCAACGGGCAGATCCTCAAGATGCGCGAGGCGGGCCTGGTGCTGGCCGAGGCGCTGGACACCGCCGTCGTGGCCGCGCAGGTCGGGACCACCACGGCGGAGCTGGACGCGCTGTTCGCCGGCGTGCTGGAGAAGCACGGCGCGCGCAGCAACTTCAAGGGGTACCACGGGTTCCCGGCGACGATCTGCGCGTCCGTCAACGAGGAGGTCGTCCACGGCTTCCCGAGCGGCTACGTGCTCGCCGACGGGGACGTCCTGAAGATCGACGGCGGCGCGATCGTGGACGGCTGGCACGCCGACTCGGCGCGGACCGTGATCGTCGGGACCGCGGATCCCGCGGACCAGCGGCTCTCCGACGTCACCCAGGCTGCGATGTGGCGGGGGATCGCCGCGCTGGCGAACGCGCGCTTCCTCGGCGAGGTCGGCGACGCCATCGACGAGTACGTCTCCGCGCAGGACGGCGAGCCGCTGGGGATCCTCGAGGACTACGTGGGCCACGGCATCGGATCCGAGATGCACATGGCCCCCGACGTCCTGAACTACAGCACCGGGCACCGCGGGCCCCGCGTGAAGCCGGGCATGTGCCTGGCGATCGAGCCGATGCTCGTCCGCGGCTCGATCGAGACGCGCGTTCTCGACGACGACTGGACCGTGGTCACCACCGATGGCGCACGGGCCTCCCAGTGGGAGCACACCGTCGCCGTGCACATGGGCGGCATCTGGGTCCTCACCGCGCACGACGGCGGCGCTGCCGGCCTGGCCCCGCTCGGGGTGACGCCCTCTCCGCTCCGCCCGTAGCAGGACGCCCTCTCCGCTCCGCCCGTAGTAGGGAGCTACAGCCGGCGCAGGGTAGCTATGGGGCGCTCGGCCCATTGGTCCCGCCCTGTCCAGCCGTCTTCCCCCTCCCTCCGCGACGCTCCCCGGCTTGAGCAGGCCATGCGGAACCCAGGGGATGCCCATCCCGGAGACCGTTGACGGCCAAACGGACGCTCTCCGGCTTGAGCAGGTCATGGGGGGTCCAGAGGGTGTCGATCCCGGGGAGCGTTGACGGCCAAGGGGACGCTCCCCGGCTTGGGCAGGCTATGCGGAGTCCAGAGGGTGTCGATCCCGGGGAGCGTTAACGGCCAAGGCGACGCTCCCCGGCTTGCGCAGGTACCGAGGCGGCCGGAGGATGCTGATCCCAGAGAGTCATCGCGGGCGACGCGCCTCGAGCACGGCCTCCGCCACTCGGTGGCACGCTCGGGCGAACCCGTTGGCCAAATCGGGTGACCCGAACTTGAAGTAGCGCCAACGCGCGGCATCGAAGCGTCCGTCACGGTCGTTGTCCCGGGCCTGCTGTAGCGGGTCCCGATGCGTTTCCCCGTCGTACTGGATGGCGATTCGATAGCGCCGGTAGCCCATGTCTGCCTGGGGAGAGAAGTCGTCGCGCGGGTTGAGGCGAAGTTGGAGTTCCGGCTCCGGCAGCCCGTAGCGGACGATCGCGAGACGCAACTGGGTCTCCGGAGCGGAGTCCGCGCCGACCCGCATGAGTTCCAACGCCTCGCGGGCGCGGACGATGCCCTGAAGGTTCGGGTGCGTTGCCAGGAGTCGGACGAGCCCATCACGTGTTGCCCACGGTGCGGCCCGTTCCTCAAATTGCGAGCGGGGGTTCCGAAGGAGTTGATCGCCCATCGACACCAAATCGTCGAGGGACATCGCACTCGCGAGGTCCAGCCACGTGCGGGCAGGCGAGGCGAAGGGAATGCCATCGTGAGCGACGAGTTCGTCCGGGTACTGGAGCACGCTGTGACAGGTGACGCCGCGGAGCGTGAGCGCGGGGCTGCTCCGGTGCCGGCTGACGTGAAGAGCATGCTCCTGTTCCAGCCGACGCGGCAGCCATAGTCCGTGGATGCGCGCGGCAGTCTGATGTGAAGCCCAGATTCCCCGATGCAGCTGCGTGAGTCCGCGGAGAACCTGAAGCGGATCCGGCGGACCGGATCCGTGGAGGTACAGGCCGCGACCGAGGTTGGTGATGTCCGAAGCCTGTAGGCGGCCACGGCCGACGCCGAGCACCCGCGCCTCAACCAGCGTGAACGTGCGCTGCTGCAGCTGCGGTGGCAGGGGAGCGGGGCGTCTCATACGCCCATGGTGTCGGATCCGTCGAGAGTCCGCTGGCGGTATCCACAGCCCGGACTCGACCTCCACAGGCCCACCTACGGGCCGACCGGTTTTCCGCCTAAGGTCCGCGGCTCGTACCGGCACAAGCACCCTGGCGAGTTGGTACCTTGCGTAAGCCAGTGAGCGCCGGGGGAGTGGGAACGCTTCCCGGGACAGAAGCCCCTTGGAGAGTGCATACGCTGCCGAAGTCGGGGAGCGTCCCCGGCGCTCTGGAAGAAGCCACGGAAAACGGCCCAAACCGAGCGCGATCGGCGCGTCGGCGTGACGGATCGCCCCGATTTCCGTTATGCGGGACCACCGGGTAGGCTTATTTGTTGGTTGTCTCTACGTCTGTGCCCAAAACGTCCGGTGTCAAAAACCGGGCCGGGGCGGGGGCTCGAGCAGTCGAAATATATACACGCCGGAAGCACCCTAGCGACCGGCACAAACGTTAGCGGAGGATATGGCCAAGAAAGAGGGTGTCATCGAGGTAGAAGGCACCGTGTCGGAGGCGCTTCCCAACGCGATGTTTCGCGTTGAGTTGCCCAACGGACACGTGGTACTTGCCACTATCTCGGGAAAGATGCGTCAGCACTACATTCGAATCCTCCCCGAGGACCGTGTAGTGGTGGAGCTCAGTCCTTACGACCTCAACCGCGGCCGAATCGTCTACCGCTACAAGTAGGTCTTGGGCCTCCGGAAATCCGGGGCGCCGAAGGTAGTTACAGCTCCACTGAAACAGCAACCGCAAAGGAACAGAGCCGTGAAGGTCAACCCTAGCGTGAAGCCGATCTGCGAAAAGTGCAAGGTGATCCGCCGCAACGGCCGGGTCATGGTGATCTGCGAAAACCCACGCCACAAGCAGCGTCAGGGCTAGTTTCCGCTCGGAAATCTAGGCCTGCGCGTAGTTAGTTAACACGGCAGCACAGCGTCCACTACGCGGGACGCACACCCCCGGCACGGAGGCCGGGGACCTGGCGACAGGGATGTGCTGCTCCACACCTCCGCGAAACACGTAAGGAAGACAACCACTATGGCTCGTCTCGCTGGCGTAGACATCCCGCGCGAAAAGCGCGTGATCATCGCGCTCACCTACATCTACGGCGTGGGCAAGACCCGTGCAGAACAGACCATTGCCGAGACCGGGATCTCCCCGGACACTCGTGTCAAGGACCTCACCGACGCTGAGCTTCTCCAGCTGCGTGACTTCATCGAAGGCAGCTTCAAGGTCGAGGGTGACCTCCGCCGTGAAGTCGCTGCCGACATCCGCCGCAAGGTGGAGATCGGCTCCTACGAGGGCATTCGCCACCGCAAGGGCCTGCCGGTCCGCGGACAGCGCACCAAGACCAACGCTCGCACCCGCAAGGGCCCGAAGCGCACCGTCGCCGGTAAGAAGAAGACCCGCTAAATCTAGCGGATCCCATAGCCAATTCATCGTAGGAGTAAGCAATGCCCCCCAAGACTCGTGGAGCGGTACGCAAGCCGCGTCGCAAGGACAAGAAGAACATCGCGCTGGGCCAGGCGCACATCAAGAGCACCTTCAACAACACCATCGTGTCCATCACGGACCCGTCCGGTGCGGTCATCTCCTGGGCTTCCGCCGGAGAGGTCGGCTTCAAGGGCTCCCGCAAGTCCACCCCCTTCGCCGCGCAGATGGCGGCCGAGGCTGCCGCCAAGCGCGCGCAGGAGCACGGCATGAAGAAGGTTGACGTGTTCGTCAAGGGACCGGGCTCCGGTCGCGAAACGGCCATCCGCTCGCTCCAGGCCGCCGGCCTCGAGGTCGGATCGATCCAGGACGTTTCCCCGAGCGCCCACAACGGCTGCCGCCCCTCGAAGCGTCGCCGCGTCTAAGTAGCCCTCGTCCGGCGCGTGTCGCCGTCGTGCTCTAGCGAGTACGACGGCGGTGCGCGCCATACGCGGCCCACTTGACCGACTGCCCTGACGAACGCCTTCGCGGCAGACGTCGTTTCCACCCCCTGTGTTGCGTCATATAGCGGATGCTCGCTGAAAGGAAATGTAAGTGCTTATTGCACAGCGCCCCACCCTCACCGAAGAAGTAGTAGCCGATAACCGTTCCCGGTTCATCATCGAACCGCTGGAGCCCGGCTTCGGCTACACCCTTGGCAACTCGCTGCGCCGCACGCTCCTGTCCTCCATTCCTGGTGCTGCTGTCACCAGCGTCCGGATCGACGGCGTGCTGCACGAGTTCACCACCGTTCAGGGTGTCAAGGAAGACGTCACCGAACTGATCCTGAACATCAAGAACCTTGCTGTGTCCTCCGAGCACGACGAGCCCGTCGTCGCCTACCTGCGTAAGCAGGGCCCCGGCGTCGTCACGGCCGCGGACATCACCCCGCCGGCCGGCGTCGAGTTCCACAACCCGGACCTGCACATCGCGACGCTGAACGCGAAGGGCAAGTTCGACATGGAGCTGACCATCGAGCGTGGCCGCGGCTACGTCTCCGCGTCGCAGAACAAGAGCTTCGATGCCGAGATCGGCCGCATCCCGGTCGACTCCATCTACTCGCCCGTTCTGAAGGTGACCTTCCGCGTGGAGGCCACCCGCGTCGAGCAGCGCACCGACTTCGACAAGCTGATCGTCGACGTCGAGACCAAGGATTCCATCGTGCCGCGCGACGCCGTCGCTTCGGCCGGAACCACCCTGGTCGAGCTGTTCGGTCTGGCGCGCGAGCTCAACTCGGCCGCCGAGGGCATCGAGATCGGCCCGTCCCCGACGGACGCCGCTCTCGCCGCCGACATGGCGCTGCCGATCGAGGACCTGGAGCTGACGGTTCGTTCGTACAACTGCCTCAAGCGCGAGGGCATCCACACTGTGGGCGAGCTCGTGGCCCGTTCCGAGGCCGACCTGATGGACATCCGCAACTTCGGCGCGAAGTCCATCGACGAGGTCAAGGCGAAGCTCGTCGAGCTGGGTCTGTCCCTGAAGGATTCCCCTCCAGGGTTCGATCTGGCAGCCCGCGCCGCAGCCATTGAAGAAGACGACACCGTCTACGGTGACGAAGAGGCCTAAAGGCCGCCTTCGACGTAATGTACTTTGCCCGTGGGTTCCGCGCCGTGAGGCGCGGGACCGCGGGCACCATATGAGGAGATAACACCATGCCTACCCCCCCTAAGGGAAAGCGCCTCGGAGGCGGAGCTGCCCACGAGCGCCTCATGCTCGCCAACCTGGCGGCACAGCTGTTCGAGCACAAGAGCATCACCACCACGCAGACCAAGGCCAAGCGCCTTCGTCCGTACGCCGAGCGCCTGATCACCTTCGCCAAGCGCGGAGACCTGGCCGCCCGCCGTCGCGTGCAGGGCACCATCGCGTCCCGCAACCGCACCAACAAGGGCATCGTCCACGAGCTGTTCGTGAACATCGCCCCGGTGATGGCCGAGCGCGAAGGCGGTTACACCCGCATCACCAAGATCGGCAACCGCAAGGGCGACAACGCCCCCATGGCCGTCATCGAGCTCGTTATGGAGCCCGTGTCCCCGAAGCAGGCCGTCGTGAAGGAGGCCACCCAGGCCGCCGCCACCGCCGCGCCCGCCGAGGAGCCGACGGTCGAGGAGACCGCGTCGGCATCGTCCGCTTCGGCTGAGTCTGCCGACTCCGCCGAGTCGGCCGCGTCGCCGGTCGAGGCCGCCGACGAGAAGAACGAGAAGAAGGACGAGGCCTAGGCCTTAGCCCCTCTCGAGGACCGAACACCGGGAAGGCCCGCCGCTCATTGAGCGGCGGGCCTTCCTTTCATACACGGCCGGTACTTCGCTACCGGCCGATACTGGTGCGAGTGAGACTGAGCGTACCTCTGTTGTCGCTGTTACAGAAGACTTGTAGCGGGACGAATGAGAACTTTTTTCTGCGATGAGCACGACGGCGGAGCAAGGGTCGCGGAGGCCACGCCGGCGGCGCGAGTCGCCGCGCTCGTTGAATCACCGTCCGCGCGTGGGCAGGGGCTGCACCCCGGCGACCGGGCCCTCCGCGGGGAGTCGCGTGCCAACGGAATGCCCTGCCGCGATCTGCCGCTTGACCTGCTCAAGCTCATTCTGGAGAAGGTCGACGGTCGCGCGGTACCTTTCGAACTCCGCCGTACGGCGCCTGGTCGCGCCGAGACTGATGCCGACGGCGAGAAGGGCCAGCGGGAACGACACCAGCAGGGCCCAGCCGGACGTGGCGAGGAAGTCCAGTGCTACGGGAAGTGCCTGCTGGAAGGCCAGGAACTCGTTCACTCCGCCGACCACCCCGTTCAGGGCGGAGTCCAAGGGACCCATGAACTGCCCCACGACCGGCGTCCCGGAAAGCGACGGAGCGGTCAGTGGCGGTTGTCCCCCTGGAGACCAGCGCGAATCACCGAGGTGGTTCAGGACGTAGATCCCGGCGCCTGCGTTGAGGGCGGCGAAGAGCAGGACGGATCCCAGCGCGGTCCAATGCAGCTTGCCAGGACGCCAGAGGCCGACCACCAGCGCGAAGACGGCGGCCGCAACCCATGAAAAGACCTGCAGTTCCTCGCGGTTCATGCCGCCCAGTAGTTCCAAGTGAATTCCTGCTCCTTACGCTTGCCATCGATGCCTGCTCAAGTCCTCAGGGAGCCTATCCCGGCCTTTCGGATCGCTGCGGCAGTGACTGGCGCACATTCCTGACATTGGCGCGTGCCAACGATGCGTGGTCCCCGCAAGCGGAGTGAGTGGCGGGCTATGTCCGGAGCCGCGCAGCTAGTCCGGCCGCCGGAAATGCTTCATGCCTGAGGCCGGTTGGATCGGAAGGGCTTACTGGTATCCGCTGGGCATGGAGAAGGCTGTCCCTGAATGTTCGGGTAATCCGCGCGGGACGCACAAGTAGAGGAGTCTACTAGTTGATATGGAGTACGCCCCAATTTTCGATGTGTGCAATGCGCCCGTCCGTGGACCGATAGGGGACCGAAGCGAGCCTTCGCGCGGAATCGCGCCCGCCGGGGGGGACTGACGACGTTACTGCTCCCGGAAGGCTCGGTGCCTGCCCGGACCTGACCCCCGTCGCGACGAGGGGGCGGAATCGCGGGCGGGTCCGGTCGCCTAGAATCGAGGGCATGGAAATCACGGCCCCGGCCAGCGACGACCCGTACGCGCTTGCCGGCGGGACCGTCCCCGACGCTTCCGCCCCGGAGCCCGCCTCCGTCCGCATCCGCATGACGCTGGCCTACGACGGCTCCGGCTTCTCCGGCTGGGCCGCGCAGCCGGGCCGCCTGACCGTGCAAGGCGCGCTCGAGGAGGCGCTGGAGATGCTGTTCCGTCGCCCGGTGCGCACCGCCGTCGCCGGACGGACCGACGCCGGGGTGCACGCCCGCGGCCAGGTGGTCCACTTCGACATCACGCCCGCCGAGTACGCGGGCCTGCCGCGCGGCAAAGACATCGCCCCCGACGTCGCCCTGCTGCGCCGCGTGCGAGGCGTGGTCTCGCGCCTGCGGGGGACCGTCGTCGTGCACGACGCCGGTGTCGCCGCCCCGGGGTTCGACGCCCGCTTCTCCGCGCTGTGGCGGCGGTACTCGTACCGGATCGCGGACGGAGAGGAGCGTTGGGACCCGCTGACCCGCAATGACACGCTCTGGCATGCGACGCACCTGGACGAGGACGCGCTCAACGCGGAGGCCCGCGCGGTCGAGGGACGCCACGACTTCCTGACCTTCTGCAAACCGCGCGAGCGCGCCACCACCATCCGCACGCTGGAGTCGTTCCGGTTCGCGCGCGGGGACGACGGGATCCTGGTCGCGCACCTCCGGGCCGACGCGTTCTGCCACAACATGGTGCGCACGCTCATCGGCGCCGCGCTCATGGTCGGTGACGGACGGCAGCCCCCCGGCTGGGTCGGGGAGCGGCTGGGGGAGCGCGTGCGGGACGCCAAGACCTACCTCGCCGCGCCGCACCCGCTGGTGCTGGAGGAGGTCGCCTACCCCCAGGACGACGACGTCGCGCACCGCGCGTCGCTCACGCGGGCCCGGCGGAAGCCCCACGACGTCTCCGCGCGGCGAGGCTCCGGGTCGTAGGATTGCGGGCCGTGCCGTCCTGCGGCGTGGCGTGTTGATTCACCGGCGCTCCAGGAATCTTGAGTCAAAATTGAGCCATTTCTGTTGCCTGCGGTGCAACTAGCGCTGTTACATTCCTGTCACAGCACCGATGGAAACGCCGACCAGTAGGTCGGCGGACGCATCGGACCGGGGCGGGGAACCCCCGGAACAGACTCAGCGGTAAACGGTTTTATGGCCTGCACCGCGCGAAGAATGGGGGAACGGTGAATCCAGCACTTCGATCCACTCGAGTACCACGGGGCCACAAGAGCGTCCCGATGAACCTGCAGCCTCGTATCCCGGGCGGTGCGCTATGAGAACGGGCGTACTCACCAAGATGGGCGCCGAGATGGCGCCGGCGGCCTCCGTCGGGCGCATCCACGCCCGGCCGCGACCCGCGGGCAGCAGGACGCGAACCCTGACGACGGTCGCCCTGTGGGTGGCTGTCTTGGCCGGATCGGCGCTCCTATTCTCAAACGTCGCCGCTCCACGCATCCTGACGCTGTTCCTGTAGACAGATCCTTTCCGTTCTTCAGACAGACTGCCTCCGCCCGCGGAGGAACCAAGTCCGTCCAGGACAACAACCACCGCAACACCCGGCCGTGACGACGGACCGGGTGTTGTTTGATGTCGAACCGCGTATCTTCCGGTGTTTGGTGGCCGCTCAGCCGCCAAAGACGCCGCTTTTCACGATGTTGATGACGGCGGGACCGAGGATGACGATGAAGAGCGCCGGGAAGATGAAGAGCAGCAGCGGGAAGAGGATCTTCACCGGGAGTTTCATGGCCTGTTCCTCGGCGCGCTGGCGGCGCTTGACCCGCATTTGCGCGGCCTGGGAGCGCAAAACCCGTGCCACCCCGATTCCGTATTTTTCGGCCTGTACGATGGCCCGGACGAAGGACCTGAGGTCGTCGGCGGACGATCGCTCCGCCATGGCGAGGTAGGCGTCGCGGCGCGAACGACCCACCTGCATTTCCTGGAGCGTACGGCTCATCTCCTCCGCCAGTGGTCCGGTCCCGTTCATGGCGACGCGGGACATGGCACCCTCTAGTCCTAATCCCGCCTCGACCGAGATCAACAGCTGGTCCAGGATGTTGGGGAGCTCGCGCTGGATCGCTTCCTGGCGCTTGATGCCAATGTTGTAGGCCAAGAGGTCGGGCAGAAAGTAGCCGAAGACGGTCAGGAAGGCGCCAAGGAGGAGCGTGGTGCCACTCGGATTTCCGAAGAGGAGCAGCAGACCGATGATTGCACCCGCGATCCCGAGCAGCGGCTTCATGACGAGAACCCGTTCCAGCGGCCACGCGGCCGGGCGCCCGGCGCGCGCCAGCAGACGGTCGAGTTTCGCGGCGTAGGTCCCGCTGGTCAGCCTCCGGGCCAGGGCCGCGAAGTCGGACTGCCCCCCGGGCGCCTCCGCGCCCGGTGTGGGCGCGGCGCGGTTGAGGTTCCGTTGGATGAGGACCATCTCGTTGCGGTCGACCGCAACGAAGCCCCAGACCAGGAACGCCAGCGGGAGCACGACCATCAGGATGGCCAGCCAGGCGAGGGTTTCGATGCCCATGGAACGTCCTAGAACTTGATCTGGATGATGCGGCTCATCCACAGCGTGCCGATGGCCATGGAGATGCCGCCGACGACGAGCATCAGGATGCCGAGGGTTTCGGTGAAGAGGGAACCGATATAAGACGGATTCATGACGAACATGATGGCGGTGATCGCGAACGGCAGCCCCACCAGGATGTAGGCGGAGAACTTCCCCTCCGCGGCAAGAGCCCGGATCTGGCCCTTGATTTGGGAGCGTTCGCGGATGGTGTCGCCGACCTGGTCCAGAACCTGAGAGAGGTCGCCGCCCACCTCCCGGTTGATGCGGATGGCGTCGGCCACCCAGGAGAAATCCTCCGACCGCATCCGATGCGCGGACTCCAACATGGTTTGGTCTGGGTCCCTGCCTACGCGGGACTCGTTGACGATCCGACTCAGCTCCTCGGACAGCGGCGCGTCGAATTCCTGCGCGGCGCCGTCGATGGCCCGCATGACGGAGTGCCCGGCGCGGAGGCTGCCGGTTAGCGTCATGATGAGGTCGGGTAGCTGGTCGGCGAACCGGGCGCGGCGCTTGTCCACTTTGAGCCGCAGCGTGAGCCACGCGGCGAACGGGACCAATGTCGCCAGCAGGAGCCCCATGCCCGGACCGCCGATGACGAGTCCGGCGAGCCCCGCGATCAACATGCCGGCCGCGACCACTACGAGGAGCTCCGCGGGAGCCATCTTGACCCCGGCCAGCTCAAGCATCTGTCGGTTGAAGGGGCCGCTCCCGGCCGCGCCGACGCGGCGTTCCATGGCTTGCACGGTGACTCCGCTGAGGCGGGTGAGCGCGGAGGCCTCCGTGGCGTGGTCGCGGTGCACCCGCCTGCGGCTCAGCGGAACCTCGGCGCTGGCGGGCCGCAGGACCACGAAGAGCGTGAGGAGGCAAGCGCCGAGGCACGCGGCGATACCCGCGGCGGGGATCAGCAGGTCCACGGTCAGCGCCTCCCGTGTGCGGGAGGGGTGGCGAAGATGCTCGCCGGCACGGTGATCCCGACCTTCTCGAAGTGCTCGAGGAAGCGCGGACGTACCCCCGTGGAAATGGGCTTCCCGAGGAAACGGCCGTTGGCGTCTACCCCGGCGGAGTAGTCGAAGACGAACGCGTCCTGCAGCGTGACGACGTCGCCCTCCATACCCTGCACCTCGGTCAGGTGGGTTACCCGCCGCGTGCCGTCGCGGAGTCGGGTCAGCTGGACGATCAGATCCACGGCGGAGGTCACCTGTTCGCGGATGGCGCGCAGCGGCAGGTCCATGCCCGCCATGAGCACCAGCGTCTCGAGGCGGGAAACGGCGTCGCGGGGCGAGTTGGCGTGCACCGTGGAGATGGAGCCGTCGTGGCCGGTGTTCATGGCCTGCAGCATGTCGAGGGCCTCGCCCCCGCGGACCTCGCCCACGACGATCCTGTCCGGCCGCATGCGCAGGGAGTTCTTGACGAGGTCCCGGATGGTGATGGCGCCCTTGCCCTCGATGTTGGCGGGACGGCTCTCGAGGCGGACCACGTGGTCCTGCTGCAGCTGCAGCTCGACCGCGTCCTCGATGGTGACGATGCGCTCGTTGTCGGGGATGAAACCGGAGAGCACATTGAGCAGCGTGGTCTTTCCCGTACCCGTGCCGCCGGACACGATGACGTTGAGCCGGGCCTCCACGCAGGCCTCCAGCAGCACCGCCATCTCGCTGCTGAGCGTGCCGAAGTCGATGAGGTCCCGGACGGTGTACGGAGTGGCGGCGAACTTACGGATCGTGAGCGATGGGCCATTGACGGCCAGCGGGGGGATGATGGCGTTGACGCGACTGCCGTCCTCGAGCCGCGCGTCGACGAGCGGCGACGACTCGTCGATCCGCCGACCGACCCGCGACACGATGCGTTCGATGACACGCCGCAGCTGTTCGTCCGAGCTGAATGCGGCGTCGGTGAGATGCAGGCCACCCGAGCGCTCCACGTAGATCTGGTCCTTGTGGTTGACCATGATCTCGGAGACCTCGGGATCGTCCAGGAACCTTTGCAGGGGTCCCAGTCCGAGTACCTCGTCGCCAACATCCCGGATCAACCGCCGCCGCTCTTCCGGCGAGAGCGGGACCTGCTCGGCGTCAATGACCTCGCTCAGCTCGTCGCGCGCGAGCTTGCGCAGCGCCTCCTCCGTGAGAGACGGGTCCGTGATGCGGGAACCGAGTCGTTGGAACAACGCCTCGGCAGACCGGGCCTTGAGCCCGGCCAAGGCGTCGACCGTGCTTCGTTGGCCGCCCGTGGCCTGAGGCGAAGGGGCGGCCCGCGATTTCAGGAGGGGTCCCGGGAGAACCTGGGTTTCCTCCCAGACCGCGGACGAAATGTCGCCGTCGGTCGCATCGACGACGCCGTCGAGGTCTTCGAACAGATCCACCGCCTGGACAGCGGCGAGCCGGGCCGCGAGACCTTCTGGGGCGGCGGGCTCCGCTCCGGCGACGTGTCGGGAAGAAGCCGCGATCGTGCTGGCTGGCTCCGGCGGCAGACCGCGAGCGGCATGGAGCCGATCGGACAGCCTCACGAGACCACCTCCCGACGGTGGAGCCCGCGCCCGGAGGCCTTCGACGAGTCGTCGTCGAACCGTCGCACGAGCTTCTCGAGCCCGCGTGTGGCGCCGTCGCGGACGCGGTCGGCAAGCAGCGGAACCCCCTTATTGGTGCTCAGTGGCACGGCACGGGACCACGGGATGGCGGCGTCAACCGGGAAACCGATCGAGGACTCGATGTCCTGGATGGACAGTCCGCTGCGGCGGTCCGCGAAGTTCAGGACCACGTGGCGGCCCTGCGGAATCAGCTGGAGCTCGCCGAGGACGCTCAGTGCCTTGTTCATGCCGCGGACGCTGGGGACGTCCATCCCGCAGACCCATACGGCGTCGGTGGTCTGTTCGAGCGCCGCGAGGAGGTGCTCGCCGAGTCCCGGGGAGGTGTCCAGGACGACGTACCGGAACTCGGCTGCGAGCTGCGCCACCAGCGCTGCGATCTGGCCGGGGCCGATGAGATCCGCATCGGCGGGTGTCCGCGGACCGCACAGCGCGTAGACCCCCGACTCGTCGACACTCAGATAGGCCTTCAGCACCATGGAATCCTGGGCCGCGGCCCCGAATACGGCGTCGGTGATGGTGTGCTCGGGATCAAGGTGGAGCGCGCTGGCGACGTCCCCGAACTGGAGGTCCAGGTCCACGATGACCACGCCCATGGGAGCGATCTTGGCGAGACCGACCGCCAGGTTGGTCGCGATCGTCGTCTTTCCCACGCCGCCCTTGGGCGACATGATCGAGATGACGCGTCCCCGGCCGCGGTCCGAGCGCGACGGGTCGCCCTGCTGGCGGCGTCGGCCTTCGGCCGTGAGGCACGAGCGCTCCAGCAGCACGCGGAGCTGCGCGGGATCGGCCTTGGGGTCGGCGATGTCGCGGACACCGGCCCGCATCGCCCTCAGGACCAGGTCGGGATCGGAGACCGCGGTGATGACGACGGAGACGTCCGGGTGCTGCAGATCGAGGGCGGTCGAGAGCCAGAGGGCCGCCTCGCGGTCCACGTCGGGACCGACCAGCACGACGTCGGTTGGTTCGCCGCCGCTGCGGGTCAGCAGCTCCGCCGGCGGGAGGCGAACGGCCGCTCCGGCCAGACGGTGGATCGAGCCGACCATCGCCCCGCCGACAGCCGCGCGTACGGTGGCTTCGAAACCAAGGTCGTCGGTCAGTACAAGAAACCTGCTCACTTCAGCACCTCGTTGATGTCCCAGACCTTGGTGTTGCCGGCCTTGGTGTCGTCGTTCTGTTTGGTCAGCCACAGCGATCCGAATTCGCGGGTGTGGATGATTTTCGCCGCTTGGGTCGAGTCGGCCGCAAGGGTCACGTACGCGGAGCCGGTCGGCAGGGCGGTCGTCCCCTCGGCCGTTTCGGTCGACACTTCGCCGGGTGCGACCTGGATGGCGGTCACCAGCACCTTGTCGTAGAGCAGCTTGGTGAGTTTGACCTCGTCGTCGTCGTCCGAGTTCTTTTCCTTGACCGTGTAGTTCCCGTAGAGCCCGACCTGGTCGCCGGCGCGGAGTTTGCCGCCGACCACGCGCTCGGGCTCCAGCACTACCGTGACTTCCTGCAGGCCGGTCGGCACGGGGATCGTTCCGGGAACCAGAAGGGCATCTTCGGCGATCAGCTTCGCGGTGAGCAGTTGCTCGCCCGCGACCAGATCGTGCGCCAAGACTTGACCGTCGTGACCGTCCAAGGACTCCACGGCGCCGTCGGTGACGGCCGCGTTGGGCAGGGTCTTCCGGGTGAGGGAATCGGCGGCCTCGCCGATGGGGGTTCCCGCGGCTATGTCGGCGGTCGCGACCAGCACTTCCACCGGGCTGAGGGACGCCTGGGCGCGGGCGTCCGCGGCCTTCACATAGGTGAGCAGCAGGACGGTGCCCACGATCGCCAGCACCAAGGCCACGACTCCGCCTAGTACGCGACTTTTCATCAGGTTCCCTCGGTCTTTCTCGGATGTGCATGCCGGCCGGAAGGACCGGCGGTCTCACGTGGATGCGGGCGTTAGCCCGTCAGGCTGACGATGTTGGCGCCGTAGGGCGAACCGTCGGTTCCCGGTTCGCCATCGATTTCATCGAAGACGTAGCGCGTGAATCGGCCGATGATGCCCAGGTCGGAATTCTTATAGTTGCCGTCGTCGAAGACCTTCTGGGCGTCGGTGGGCAGATAGTCGTTGCCGCTTTGGAAGTTCCAGCCCCGGACGTCGACGGCTGCGTAGCCGTGAATCCGGTACCTACCGTTGTTCCCCGAGCCTTCGGTCTTGTCGAAGACGGGTAGCAGAGCAATGATCTTGCCGCCCTTCTGGAGGACCGTCTTCCACTCGGCTAGCCGCGTGGGACATCCGGACTTCAGGTTGTTGCCGGTGTCCGAGGTTGCCCACGCTCCGATCGTGGTCTGCGCTTCACAACTACCCCCGGAAGCCTGGTCGATCCAGCCGAACCCGCCCGGCAGCTCTTGGCCGGACGAGGTGCTGTGGCAGGTGTCCTTCTTATCGTTGCCGTTGCCGTGGCTCAGCAGGAACTGGAGCTCCCCGTCGAAGGTCGGCGACGAATCGACCTCGCACTGCGAGAAAGCCAGGGGAAAGAGGGACGTGAGGGAGGACGGTCCTCCCCAGCGGGCCGTTGCGGCCGTTGCGACCTCGGCGCTCGCGAGAGACGGATCGAGAACCTTGGCGAACCATAGGGATACCCGATTCGTGGAGGTGCCGGTTTCGAGCGCGCCGGTTTCAACAACGACCCGGTTGGCCACTGTGTCGACGATGACGGACCGCACATTCGTTAGCCCGTCGACGGCATTCGCATTGGCTAGGCCCGACGTCAGACTGTTCGGGTTGATGCATTGGGGATCGGTTTCGTTCTTGCCGCATACGCTGGCTACGGCCAGCGCTCCGGCGTCGGCACCATTTTGGAGCTGAGCTTTTTCCCAGTAAAGCCGACCCACATCGATGCTCACCGCGGCGAATCCGAGGAGCGCCACCATCATGACGGCGACGAGAACGGCGGAAGCCCCCCGCTCGTCCCTCGCTTTGAGCTGGAGAACGGCGGCCATGAGAACTATCCGCCGCATCGCATCGCCGCCTTGCTCGTCAGCGTGACCGTGTTTCCGGCGAAATCGAACCAGCCAGTGAGTGAGGTGTAGTTCCGGATGGTGGTTACGGTCACGGAGGTGCCACTGGGACAGCCGGAGGCGGGCACAGAGCTGGCAACCAGGTCGGCAGCCATGGGTGCTGCCGCCCGGGCGGTGGCCGTCAGGGTGGCAGATGAGACCGGTGCGCTGGAAGCATGGATCGCATAGTGGCGGGCGGCTTCCCTCGCACCTTGCGTCAATGAGATCTGCTGGTTAAAGGCGTATCCGAATTCGACGATTCCCAAGATGAGGGTGAGGAGAACTGGCAGAAGCAAAGCGAATTCCACTGCTGAGGAGCCGAACTCTCGTTGATCGCTTTGAGTGCTCATTACTCCCAACTCACATAGGGTTGCCGATTTGTCTGATGCAACGGGTGGGTCCCGCCGAAGCGGAACCCACCCATTCCTACTTCCCCGAAGGCTCTGGAGTTACTGAGGGTCTACTTAGGCTTGATCGACGTCCCGACCTTGTTGAGCGATTCGGTCAAGTTCGTGCCGATCAAAGTAACGGCAGTGATCACGACGACGGCAATCAGCGCGACCATGATGCCGTACTCCACGGCCGTGGCGCCCTTCTCGTCGCGGCGCAGCTTGCCGGCGACGGTTTCCATAGCGATGTAGATGTTTGCGAACAGAGTGTTCATGTTGTACCCCAGCCTTGTCTCAAGAAAGTGCGGCCGGTCCGCCGCACCAGGTCGAACGAGTGATGATGGAGAGTTCTCGGGGGAACGACAGGTTCCTGGCTGGTACCACCGGTGCCATGCCGTCGCCGGCCATGCCCCCACGTGGTTCTCCAACCACTGGCACCTGAAATCAGAGCGTAAGCGCGCCGCAGGGTGGTGTCCAGAGTGATTTTCAGATCATCGATGCGCCACATCCCCGAGATGACGTGCAGAGTGGCGCGAAGACGTCTCGAGATGCCATAATCCCTTCACATATTTTTCGGAGATTTTCCTCGCCACTCTGATAACACTGACTACATTGCGCCACATGCGTCACGTGATTCCGCGATCTTGTCGCGCGCATGACAGACTCGCCGCGCACCGCAACTTCCCAGCATTCACACAGATTTAAGGGGCCCGGGGGATGGGGGCGCGTTGACGCCCAGCCGGACCAGGACTGGGCGACGGACTGCGACATGCACCGATTGACTCTTCCCAATCCCGCACGGGCCGCCCGCGCAGGCGGACGTGGGCATCCACGCACGCCAAATTGCTTCACATTTCAACGGCGCAAAGAGACCTTGGTCACGATTCGGCGACAGCTGCGACTTCCGAGCGCGACGGCCCCAAGGGCGCGCCGTGAGGGGCCGAGCCAGGCAACGAACGCGTCGGAGCCCGCAGACGCCCTTTTGGCCCCAGCCCACCCGTGCGGTATCGTTGCAAGCTGTTGTGCGTGTCCTATGCCTGACGAAACCTTCTCCGCGTGACGGCCCAGTTGCAGGGCCCTGGTCTGTGGGGATTGCAGGCAAATAAGGGATGGCCGGTTGGAGTCAGTCCTCACCTGATGAACTGGTACAGCGCATACCGATAACACAGTGCATTCTTGGCGGTGGATCTCACGCCGTTGCCCCGGAACGCGCTTGACCAGTATCCAAGGAAACGAAGGCAATAAACGTGCGTACGTACTCTCCGAAGCCGGGCGACCAGGATCGCCAGTGGCACGTCATCGACGCCACTGACATCGTTCTGGGACGCCTCGCCAGCCAGACCGCAACTCTGCTGCGCGGCAAGCATAAGCCGACGTTCGCCCCCCACATGGACATGGGCGACTTCGTCATCATCATCAACGCCGAGAAGGTGGCCCTCACCGGCGCCAAGCTCGAAAAGAAGCGCGCCTACCGGCACTCCGGCTTCCCGGGCGGCCTCAAGTCCGTGAGTTATGCGGAACTGCTTGAGAAGAACCCGGTCCAGGCCGTGGAGAAGGCCGTCCGCGGCATGCTCCCCAAGAACTCCATTGCGGCGCAGCAGCTCCACAAGCTCAAGGTCTACCGTGGCGCCGAGCACCCGCACGCCGCCCAGCAGCCCAAGACGTTCGAAATCACCCAGGTCGCGCAGTAGCGCTGGGCCCCGAAACAAGAGATAAGTTTTCAAGGAGAATCGTGGCTCAGAACACTGAAGAGCAGAATGAATTTGAGGGTGCTGCGCCTACCGCGTACACCTCCGAGTCGTCGGCGGCCGAAGAGACCGTCGTCAAGGAGCGCCCCGCGCTGACCGTTCCCGGTGCAGCCGTCGGCCGTCGCAAGCAGGCCATCGCCCGCGTCCGCGTCGTCCCCGGTTCCGGCAACTGGATCATCAACGGCCGCACGCTGGAGAACTACTTCCCGAACAAGCTGCACCAGCAGGAAGTCAACGAGCCGTTCAAGATCCTCGATCTTGATGGCGCGTACGACGTCATTGCCCGCATCCACGGCGGCGGCGACTCCGGCCAGGCCGGCGCGCTGCGCCTGGGCATCGCCCGCTCGCTGAACGAGATCGACCGCGACAACAACCGCGCGACGCTCAAGAAGGCTGGCTTCCTGACTCGCGACCCCCGCGCCGTCGAGCGCAAGAAGGCTGGCCTCAAGAAGGCACGCAAGGCCCCGCAGTACTCGAAGCGCTAAACCCGCTTTCCCGAAGGCCCCGCAGCTTTTTGCTGCGGGGCCTTTTGGCGTTCCGGGCACGACGGCGGTACAGGCACCTGAACGACGCCTCGGCCGCGCTGCCGCCGTCGCCCGGCGAACCTAGCCGACGCCGCGGGCGCGGGCGTAGGCTCGCGTCCATGACGACCCCACCAACGCCGCCGCCGAAAGTCGAAGTCCTGCCCGCCCACGAATGCTGGACCTACCTACGAGGGGAGACCGTCGGACGCCTCGGCGTGACCGTCGACGGCACGCCCCAGGTCTTCCCGATCAACTACGTGGTCGACCACGGGTCGTTGGTCTTCCGCACGGCCCCGGGCACCAAGCTGACGGCCCTGCTCTCCGGCCGCCCCGTCGCGCTGGAGACCGACGGCGTCGCCGCCGACACCGGCGACGCGTGGAGCGTTATGGCGACGGCGACCGCCGAGCCGATCGAGCGGATCGAGGACGTCCTGGACTCCGCGGCGCTGGAGCTCTTCCCCTGGCAGGAGGGGCAGAAGGACCACTTCATCCGGCTCGTCGTGGGCGAGGTCAGCGGGCGCCGCTTCGCCGTGGCCCCGAAGTCCGCGTGGTCCAACGAGGCGGACGCGCCCCGGGCCGCGTCGGAGTAGCGCCGGTCCCGGGTGGCGGCCCACGGGCCGGTCCCATCCCGGGAGCACGGGACCGCCGAGCCCGCCCGGCCCGGCGGACGGCGCGGCGAGGAGGCTGGCATGGCGGAACCGCGGGAGCCGCGGAGGACGGCGGCGATCCCGCACGCCGTCGAGCTCGGTGCCTCCCCGACGGCCGCTGCCGCGCTGGCGCCCTTTGACGCCGTGGTGTTCGACCTCGACGGGGTCGTCACCGACACCGCGCGCCTGCATCTGGAGGCCTGGCGGGAGCTCTTCGACGCCGTCTTGGCGGACCCGCGGCTGCGCGTCGACGGGCGCCCGGAACCGTTTACCGACGACGACTACTACGCCTTCCTCGACGGCCGCCCGCGGGAGGACGGGATCGCCGCGTTCCTCGCCGCCCGCGGCATCGCGCTGCCGGCCGGGTCCGCGGACCAGGTGGGGGATGAATCCCCAGGCGACGGCGCGCCGCAACGGGCGACCGTTGCCACGCAGCCGACGTCCGGAGCGTCAGCGCCGCCGCCGGACCCGACGCGCGGCCCGCGGGGCCCCGCGGACCTGACCCCGGGACCGGCCCCGGTGCACATCGCCCGTGCTCACGCAGACCTGACCGTCGCCGCGCTTGCCGCCGCCAAGGACCGCCTGTTCCGCGTCCGCCTCGCCGCCGAGGGCGTCGCAGTCCTGCCCGGGAGCGTCGACCTGCTGCGCCGGCTGCGCAACGGCGGCGTCCGGCTGGCGCTGGCATCCTCTAGCCGCAACGCCCGACCGGTCCTCGAAGCCGCCGGGCTCGCGGACGCCTTCGACGAGGTCGTGGACGGGCGGGACGCGGCCGCGCTGGGGCTCTCCGGCAAGCCCGCCCCCGACCTGTTCCTCGAGGCCGCGCGGCGGCTCGGGGCCACCCCGGCGCGCACCGCCGTCGTCGAGGACGCCGTGGCCGGCGTCCGGGCCGCCCGGGCCGGCGGGTTCGGCCTGGTGGTGGGCATCGACCGGCACGGGCACCGCGCGCTGCTGGAGGCCGCCGGGGCCGACGCGGTCCTGGGGAACCTGACCGAGTTCGACGTCGGACGCGTCGCCAGCGACCCGCTGGTGCTGGTCTACGAGGGCTTCGACCCCGCCCACGAGGGGCACCGGGAGGCGCTGACCGCGCTCGGCAACGGCTACCTCGGCACGCGCGGGGCCGCCCCGGAACGCGCCGCCGACGCCCTGCACTATCCGGGCACCTACCTCGCCGGCGTCTACAACCGGCTGGAGAGCGTGGTCCAGGACCACAGGGTCGAGCTGGAGGACATGGTCAACGCGCCCAACTGGCTGCAGTTCGACCTGCGCCTCGGCGCGGACTGGTGGTCCGCGGGCGGCCTGCGGATCGTCGAGGAGCGGCGCGAGCTGGACCTGCGGCGGGCCGTCCTGGGCCGCAGCGTGCTGCTGGAGAACCGCGCGGGGGACCGGCTGCGCGTCCGGCAGCGGCGGATCGTCTCGATGGCGGACAAGCACCTCGCCGCGCTGGAGACCGTGCTGACCGCCGTCGACCGGGACGTCCAGATCCAGGTCCGCAGCGGCACGGACACCACGGTGGTCAACGCCAACGTCCCGGAGGACGCGCTGCTGGCCAACCGGCACCTGGTCCAGCTGGGGCAGGGGACGCTGCCCGGCGGCACCCAGTACACGGAGGTCCTGACCAGCGACAGCGCGATCCGCATCGCCGTCGCCGTGCGCACCACGGCGCGGGACCCGGAGGGGGACCTGCCGCCCACGGCCGCCGGCAACATCGGGTGGACGCTACTGGTGAAGCTGCGCGCCGGCATCCCGGTGACGGTCCTGAAGACGGCCGCGTTCGTCACGTCGCGGGACAGCGCGATCTCCAGCCCGCGGACCGCGGCGCTGGCCGAGGTCGCCCGCGCGCCGGGCACGTTCGCGCAGCTCGCCACCCGGCACCACGCCGCGTGGCACCCGCTCTGGCGGCTCTTCGCCGTGCACATGGACGCGGACCCGCAGACCCAGCTGGTCCTGAACCTCCACGTGTTCCACCTGCTGCAGACCATCACCCCGCACACCGCGGACCTCGACGCCGGCGTCCCGGCCCGCGGGCTGCACGGCGAGGGCTACCGGGGGCACGTGTTCTGGGACGAGCTGTTCGTGCTGCCGCTGGTCACCACGCGGCTGCCCTCCCTGACCCGGGAGCTGCTGGGCTACCGCTGGCGACGGCTGGACGCGGCCCGGGACGCCGCGCGGGCGGAGGGGCTGGCCGGGGCGCTGTTCCCGTGGCAGTGCGGCAGCGACGGCCGGGAGGAGACGCCGGACCGCCTCTACAACGCCCGCTCCGGCCGCTGGATCCCGGACAACTCCCGCCGCCAGCGGCACGTGGGGCTCGCCGTCGCCTTCAACGCGTGGTCCTACGCCGAGGCCACGGACGACCGCGAGTGGCTCCTGGCCCAGGGAGCGGACCTGCTGGTGGAGGTGGCGCGGCTCTTCGCCTCGCTCGCCGAGCACGATCCGCGGACGGACCGCTTCCACCTGCGCGGAGTCATGGGCCCGGACGAGTACCACGACGGCTACCCGGGCCGCCCCGGCGCGGGCGTGGACGACAATGCCTACACGAACGTCATGGCGGCCTGGCTGTTCCGGACCGTCGCCCGGCTCCTCCTGCCCGCCCGGGACGGGGAGTGGCTGAGCGTGCGCCGGCGCCTGCTGATCTCGCCGGGGGAGGTGCGTGCCTGGGACACGCTGAGCCGGCGGATGTTCGTGCCGTTCCACGACGGGACCATCAGCCAGTTCGCCGGCTACGCGGACCTCGCCGAGCTGGACTGGGAGGGGTACCGCCGCCGCTACGGCAACATCGAGCGCCTGGACCTCATCCTGGAGGCCGAGGGGGACACCACCAACCGCTACCGGCTCTCCAAGCAGGCGGACGTCCTCATGCTCGTCTACCTGCTGGGCGCGGACGGGCTGCGGGACGAGCTGTCCCGGCTCGGCTACGACGTCGGCCCCGACGAGTTGCGCGCCACGGTCGCCTACTACCTGGCGCGCACGGCGAACGGCTCGACGCTCAGCCGGGTGGCGCACGCCTCGGTCCTGGCCACCGTGGACCCGGAGGCCGCGTGGGCGACGTACCGGGAGGCGCTGGACGCGGACCTCGACGACACGCAGGGCGGCACCACGCGCACCGGCGTACACCTCGGCGCGATGGCGGGCAGCATCGACGTGGTGCAGCGCAGCTTCGCCGGGCTGCGGATGGGCCGCGACGGTCTGGCGTTCGCCCCGCGCATGCCCGCCGGGCTGCGGCACGTGTCCTTCAGCGTGCGCTACCGCGGCCACCTCCTGCACGTGGGCCTCGGCGGCGGACGCCTGCAGCTGCGCTCCGAGCCGGGCACGCCGCCGCCCGTGCGCGTGCGCGTCGGCGCCCGCGTCTTCTCGCTGGCGCCCGGCGGCCGGCTCGACGTGCCGATCGACGACGGCGTCCGGGGCGAGGCGCCGCCCGACGCCGGGCCGGGCCCCGCCGCGGCGAAGAACGCGCGGGACCCGGGCGAGCCAGGCGACGCTCCGGCGTCGGACCCTAGGACCGGCTGATGACCACCTTCAGGGCCTTGGTTTCCGCGGCCCGGCCGAAGGTGTCGTAGGCGTCCATGAACTCGTCGAAGCCGAACCGGTGCGTGGCGAACCGCTCGGCCGGGATCTTCCCGCTGGCCACCAGCTTGAGCAGCAGCGGGGTGGTGTTGGCGTTGACCAGCCCGGTGCTGATGTTGATGTTCTGGATCCACAGCTGCTCCAGGTGCAGCTCCACGGACTTGCCGTGGACGCCCACGTTGGCCACGTTGCCGCCCGGGCGGACCAGGTCCACGGCCATCTGGAACGTCAGCGGGATGCCGACCGCCTCGATCGACACGTCCACGCCCTGCCCGTCGGTGAGCGCCAGGACCCGCTCCTTCCAGTCGGACGCCGCCGAGGAGACGGTGTCCGTGGCCCCGAACTGGCGGGCCTGCTCCAGGCGGTTCTCGTCCAGGTCAACGGCGATGATCCGCGCCGCGCCGTACAGCCCGGCCGTGGCCATCGCGGCCAGGCCCACGGGCCCGGCGCCGATCACGGCGACCGTGTCGCCGGGCTTGACCCGCCCGTACCGGACGCCGATCTCGAAGCCGGTGGGCAGGATGTCGGAGAGCATCACGGCCTGCTCGTCGGTGACGCCCTCCGGCAGCTTGTGCAGCGAGTTCTCCGCGTAGGGCACGCGCACGTACTCGGCCTGCGTCCCGTCGATGAGGTGCCCGAAGATCCAGCCGATCCCGGACTGCCCCTCGTCGCCCATGCAGTGCGAGTTCAGGCCGGCGACGCAGTTGGCGCAGTGCCCGCAGGACTTGATGCAGGAGACGATCACGCGGTCGCCCACCTTGATCCCGGTCACCGAGGATCCGGTCTCCGTCACGGTGCCGACGCCCTCATGGCCCAGGACGCGACCGGGCTGGACGGCCGGGACGTCGCCCTTGAGGATGTGCAGGTCCGTGCCGCAGATGGTAGTGGTGTCGATCCGCACGATCGCGTCGGTGGGACGCTGGATGGTCGGGTCCGGGACGTCGGTCCAGGACTTCTTGCCCGGACCCTCGTAGACGACAGCCTTCATGGTGCTTTCCTTCCGATGGTGGTTTCTTCCCCGGCGGTCTCTCCCGTTGCGGACTCCTCGCGGGCCGGCGGCGGAACGATCAGCACGGGGCAGTGGGCGTGCGCCGAGCAGGCGGCGGAGACGGATCCCAGCAGCAGGCCGGTGAACCCGCCCAGCCCCCGACTCGCCAGCACCAGCATCCGGGCGCCCCGGCTTGCCTCGATGAGGATCCGCGAGGGCTGGCCGCGCGAGATGGTGGTGCGCAGCCCCTCCGGCGGGCGCTCGCCGAACGCGGCGGCGAGGGCCGCGGAGAGGGCCTGCCCGGCGTCGCGCTCGGGGTCCCAGTCCGGCGGCGGGAAGGCGCCGGGCACCAGCTGGATCTCCCAGACCAGGTGGACGTCGAGGGTTCCACCGAGGGCCGCGGCGAGGCGCTGCGCCTCGAGCAGCGCGTCGACGGAGGCGTCGGATCCGTCCACCCCGACGACGATGCGGGGCGTGCCCGATTCCGGTGCGCTCATCGTGGTTCCCTGCGTGAGAGGAGGGCTCGCGTGGCCGTGCCGACCTGGGGACGGCCGCGCCTGAACAGGGCCAGTGTGGCACGCGCGGACGGGGTTGGGTACCCTTCGTGCGGCCCCGGTGCGGGGTTGTTGCCGGCCCGGTCTACGGTGTGGCGGGCTCCGCGGGCGGGGTGGTGACGGGATCGGCGGGCTCGGTGGTGCCGGGGTCGGCCGGATCGGCGGGCTCGGTGGTGCCGGGGTCGGCCGGATCGGCGGGCTCGGTGGTGCCGGGGTCGGCCGGATCGGCGGGCTCGGTGGTGCCGGGGTCGGCCGGATCGGTAGTGACAGGGTCGGCGGGCTCGACCGGATCCGGGCAGGCGGCGCCGACCCACCCGCCGCCCGTGTAGATGAAACACAGTCCCGGGAATTCCGGGGGCGGTTCGAGGGCGGGCGCCGGTGCGGCGGCGGCCGACAGCGGGACCACCGCGAGGAAGGCGACGGCGGCCAACAGTGCCGGGGCGGTGGTCTTGTTCATCGGATGCTCCTCGGTGGCCGGGCGTGCGTGCGGTTGGCGCCATGATGCGCCGCATCGCGTCCGAAAGCTAGGTTTGGCCACGGGTCGAACCGAGATCGTCACAAGCGCCAGCGGTTCGACGGCAGCGCGCGATCGGGACGGAACGCGTCCCGTGAGGCAGCCCGCAAAGGATGGAACGGGACCGCTATGGCACGCGCGGCCGGGGCGTGACGGGACCGGTATGGCACGCGGTGCCGGGGTTGGGTACCCTTCGAAAAGGGACGCGGGGCAATCCGTCTCCGACCAGCCGAATCGCGGGCTTTGGCGCCGCCGGACCTATGATGGACAACTATGGCAAGGTTATTTGGCACGGATGGCGTCCGTGGAAAAGCGAACGTGCTCATCACCCCCCAGCTCGCGATGCAGCTCGCGCAGGCCGCCGCGGTGGTGCTGGGCTTCGAGCAGGTCCCCCACGGCAAGCGGCCCGTGGCCGTGGTCGCGCGCGACCCGCGCATCAGCGGCGACTTCATCTCCGCGGCCATCGAGGCCGGCCTCGCGGCCTCCGGCGTCGACGTGTTCGACGCCGGCGTCCTCCCCACCCCGGCGGCCGCGTACCTGGTGGCGGACCTGGGCGCGGACTTCGGCGTGATGATCTCCGCCTCGCACAACGCGGCCCCGGACAACGGCATCAAGTTCCTGGCCCGCGGCGGCAAGAAGCTGGACGACGCACTCGAGGACGCCATCGAGGCCGAGATGGAGCGCGAACCCCGCCGCCCCGTGGCCGGCGACGTGGGGCGCGTGCAGCGCTTCGCCGACGCCGAGGACCGCTACGTGGTCCACCTGCTCGGCACCCTGCCCAACCAGCTCAACGGGCTCAAGGTGGTCCTCGACTGCGCCCACGGCGCCGCGAGCGGCTGTTCGCCCGAGGTCTTCTCCACCGCCGGCGCGGAGGTCGTGGTCATCGGGGCCGACCCGGACGGACTGAACATCAACGACGGCTACGGCTCCACCCACCTGCAGAACCTGCAGGCCGCGGTCCTCGCGCACGGCGCCGACCTCGGGATCGCGCACGACGGCGACGCCGACCGCTGCCTCGCCGTGGACCACGAGGGCACCGTGGTGGACGGCGACCAGATCATGGCCATCATGGCCACCACCCTGAAGGACCAGGGCAAGCTCAAGGACAACACGCTCGTGGCCACGGTCATGAGCAACCTCGGCCTGAAGATCGCCATGCGCGAGGCCGGGATCGAGATCCGGGAGACCGGCGTCGGGGATCGCTACGTGCTGGAGGCCATGCGCGACGGCGCGTTCAACCTCGGCGGCGAACAGTCCGGCCACGTCATCTTCGCGGACTACGCCACGACCGGCGACGGCGTGCTGACCGGCCTGCAGATCGCCGCGCGCGTCGCCGGCACCGGGCGGACGCTCAAGGACCTGGCCGGGATGATGACCGTGCTCCCGCAGGTGCTCATCAACGTCAAGGGCGTGGACCGCGCCGCCGTGGGGCACAACCCCGCGGTGGCCGCCGCCGTCCTCGAGGCGGAGAT
This sequence comes from Arthrobacter halodurans, assembly GCF_041877255.1. Taxonomy (NCBI): domain Bacteria; kingdom Bacillati; phylum Actinomycetota; class Actinomycetes; order Micrococcales; family Micrococcaceae; genus Arthrobacter; species Arthrobacter halodurans. The sequence goes on along the minus strand of NZ_JBHDLJ010000003.1, from coordinate 175,276 downwards.
CGAGCTCGGCGAGTCCGGGCGCGTCCTGCTCCGCCCCTCCGGCACCGAACCCGTGGTGCGCGTGATGGTCGAGGCGCAGGACCAGGCGGCGGCGGACTCGATCGCGCGGCGCCTCGCCGACGTCGTGCAGGGGGAGCTGGCGCTCACGCCACACCTGGCCTGAGACCGGCCACGCAGCGCGCATGGCCCGAGGCGGCCCCACGCCGCGCGCCTGGGACCAGTGCGGCCCCATGCGCCACACCCGGCCACAGCGGCCACCTCCGCGATCGGCGGCCACGGGCCGGTAATGTTCAGCACGGGATCGGCTGAACACCACCGGCCCCAACCGCCCCTCGACGCAGCACCTTTGCCGACCGGAGGACCACCACCCATGCGACTGCTGGCCGGCATCCGGCAACTCAACAGCATCATCGGCCTGCGCGAAGAGGCGCCCGCCGTCTCGGGGCGTGCCGCGCTGATCCTGAACCAGGGGCCCACCGTGGCCGCCACCGTCGTCGTGCTCGCGCTGATCGCCGTCGTGCACCCGCACCACGCGCTGACCGACCCCGCGCTCTGGGCCGGCGTCGCGATCATCGCCGCCGCCACCGCCGCGGCGTGCCTGGCCCCCTGGGACCGCCTCCCGTGGCGCGCGCAGCTGCTGCTGCCCGTCGCCGACGTCGTGGGGCTGTCCCTGCTGGCGGTCGGGGGCCACCACTCGCTGGCCGGGCTGTCCGTCCTGCTGGCGCTCCCGTTCTTTTGGCTCGCCTGGTCCCGCGTCCTGCCGCGCACGGTGCGCGCGGCCTCGTTCCTGCTGCCGCTGGCCGTGGTCTACGTCCAGCGCATCAACGAGGACGCCGGCGAGGGCCTGGACTACCTGCTCCGCCCGCTCCTGATGCCGGTGATGGTCCTGGCGTTCACCGTCTCGGTCTCGGTGATGTCCTCGATCGTCGCGGGGACCGAGCGCCGGCTCGGGGACGCGCTGCGCGAGGCCGAGCAGCGCAGCATGCTCCTGGACGGCATCCTGGACGCAGCGAACGCCGGTGTCGTGGTGGTCGACCAGAACGGCAGCGACCTGCTGATGAACGCGCGGCAGAAGGAGATCCACCGCAAGGCCACCCCGCCGGGGGCGGCGGACCCCCGCGAGGACGAGCTGCTGGTCTTTGGCGCCGGCCGGAGCGATCCGCTGGAGGCGCAGGACCGTCCCGTGCGCCGGGCGGTCCAGGGCGAGGAGTTCACCGGGCAGCTGGTGTGGATCGGCCCGCCGGGGGACCAAGGCGCGTACTCGGTGTCCGCGCGGAACATGCTGGACTCCGCGGGGGAGTACCGGGGCTCGGTGGTGGTGTTCCACGAGGTCACCGACCTGCTGGAGGCGCTGTCGGCGAAGGACGACTTCCTCGCCAACATGAACCACGAGCTGCGCACGCCGCTGACCTCGATCGTCGGGTACCTCGAGATGGCGCAGGACGATCCGCAGGTGACCCCGTCGCTGGCCATGTACGTCTCGGTGGCCCGGCGCAACGCCGAGCGGCTGCTGGGCCTGGTGGGGGACATGCTGGACGCCGCCGTCGGCAAGCTGGACGTCACCGCGGAGCCCGTGGACTTCGCCGAGATCGTGGACGCGTGCGTCCGGGCGCAGTCGGTGCGGGCCGAGCGGTCCGGGATCGAGCTGGCCGCGCGCATCGACGGGCCGCTGAAGATGGCGGGCGACGCCCGGAGGCTCGGGCAGGTCGTGGACAACCTGGTCTCCAACGCGCTGAAGTACACCCGGCGCGGGGGGACGGTCACGATCACTGCCGGGTCCGAGGCCGGGAACGCCGTGCTCGAGGTCTCCGACACCGGGATCGGCATGAGCGAGGATGAGCTGGAGCGCGCGTTCACGCGCTTCTTCCGGACCGCGTCGGTGCGCAACTCGGCGATCGCGGGCGCGGGCCTGGGGCTGGCGATCGCCAAGGACCTCGTGGAGGCCCACGGCGGCGCCATCGTCGCGCGGAGCACGCTCGGCGAGGGCACCACGTTCCGGGTCACGCTGGGCCCGACGGCGGCCCGGCAGGGGTCCGCGAGCGCGGTGCTCGGCGCGCCGACGGGCGACTAGCTCCGGGGTCAGGAGCGGCTGCGGAGCGCGTCGCGGATCTCCGTGAGCAGGACGATCTGCGCGTCGGCCTCCTCCTCGGCGGGCGCCTGCCCCGCGGCGAGCCGGGCGTTGCGCCGCTCGATCACCTTGTTCATCGGCAGCACGACGGCGAAGTACACGGCCGCGGCGACCAGCAGGAAGTTGACGAGCGCGGTGAGGAAAACGCCCACCTTGATGTCGCCGAAGGCGAGGAACTCGTCGAAGTTGGGGGTCCCGGTGAGCAGGGCGATGAGCGGCATGAGCACGCTGGCGACGAACGCGTTGACGACCGCGCCGAACGCGGCGCCGATCACGACGGCCACGGCGAGGTCCACGACGTGGCCCTTGAGGATGAAGTCCCTGAATCCCTGGATCATGCGGCCACCGTACCGCCGGCGCCGCGCGGCGGGGAAGGTCCTCAGATCTTGCGGAGCAGCATCCGCCGGATCGAGTGGTCCGCGTCCTTGGTCAGCACCAGCTGCGCGCGGCCGCGCGTGGGCAGCACGTTCTTGCGCAGGTTGGGCTCGTTGATGCTCTTCCAGATCCCCAGCGCGGTGGCGCGGGCCTCGTCGTCGCTCAGCGCGGCGTACTTGTGGAAGTACGACGCCGGGTCGGCGAACGCGCCGCTGCGCAGGCGCATGAAGCGGTCGATGTACCACTCCTCGATGTCCGCGGTCCGCGCGTCCACGTAGATCCCGAAGTCGAAGAAGTCGCTCAGCGTCAGCCCGGCGGTGCCGTCCGAGCGGATCCGGGCGGGCGCGAGCACGTTCAGGCCCTCGACGATCAGGACGTCGGGGCGGCGCACCACGACCTCGCGGTCCGGGACGATGTCGTAGGTCAGGTGCGAGTACCAGGGGGCGCGGACCTCGTCGGCGCCGGACTTGACCTCGGAGACGAAGCGCAGCAGCCGCCGCCGGTCGTAGGACTCGGGGAAGCCCTTGCGGTTCATCAGCCCGCGGCGGTTGAGCACCTCGTTGGGGTAGAGGAAGCCGTCGGTGGTGATGAGCTCCACATTGGGGGTGTCCGGCCAGCGGCGCAGCATCTCCTGCAGCACGCGGGCGGTGGTGGACTTGCCGACCGCCACCGAGCCGGCGACGCCGATCACGAACGGCGTGCGCTGGGTGCTCTCCCCGAGGAAGGTGTTGGTGGCCTGGTGGAGCTGGCCCGCGCCTTGGACGTAGAGGTTCAGCAGCCGGGACAGGGGGAGGTAGACGTCGCTGATCTCCGCCAGATCCAGCTGTTCGCCGAGCCCGCTGAGGCGCGCGAGGTCCTCCTCGTCCAGCGGCTGCTCGATTTCGTTGGCCAGCCGCGCCCACGTCTGCCGGTCCAGCTCGACATAAGGTGAGACTCCGGTGTCGTTTACCTTGTGTCCGTTCACCCATGCATTCTGTCAACACCGCGGCGCGTTTCCCAAAACCCCGGCGGGGATCGCGTGTCACGGGTCACACCATGTCAGGCGCGAGCGCACGGTAACCTTGGGCGTATGTGTGGAATCGTTGGCTATGTAGGCCGTCAGAACAAGACCTCGGGCGCGCACGGTGCCCTCGACGTCGTCCTCGAGGGATTGCGCCGCCTGGAGTACCGCGGCTACGACTCCGCCGGCGTCGCCGTCCTCACCGACACCGGCGTCGAGTCCCGCAAGAAGGCGGGCAAGCTGACCAACCTCATCGACGTGCTGCAGGCGGACCCGCTGCCCGAGTCGCTGACCGGCATCGGCCACACCCGCTGGGCCACCCACGGCGGCCCGACGGACCGCAACGCGCACCCGCACCTGGCCGACGGCGGCAACCTCGCCGTGATCCACAACGGCATCATCGAGAACTTCGCGGAGATCAAGAAGGAGCTGCTGGCCAAGGGCCACACGTTCCTGTCGGAGACGGACACCGAGGTCGCCGCCGCGCTGCTCGGCGACATCTTCCGCACCACCGGCCGCGGCGACCTGACCCTGAGCATGCAGGAGGCCGCCCGCCGCCTCGAGGGCGCGTTCACGCTCCTCGCCATCCACCGGGACCAGCCCGGCGTCGTGGTGGCCGCGCGCCGCAACTCGCCGCTCGTCGTCGGACTCGGCGACGGGGAGAACTTCCTCGGCTCGGACGTCTCCGGCTTCATCGACTTCACGCGCCGCGCCGTCGAGCTCGGGCAGGACCAGATCGTCACGATCACCCCCGAGTCCCACGAGATCACCGACTTCTTCGGGAACCCGGCCGAGGGCAAGGAGTTCCACGTCGACTGGGACGCCGCCGCGGCCGAGAAGGGCGGCTACCCGTCCTTCATGGAGAAGGAGATCCACGACCAGCCCGCCGCCGTCGCCGACACCCTGCTGGGCCGCGCCGACGCCCAGGGCCGCCTGACGCTCGACGAGCTGCGCATCGACGCCGCCGAGCTGAAGGACGTCACGAAGATCATCGTCCTGGCGTGCGGCACGTCGGCCTACGCCGGGTCCGTGGCCAAGTACGCGATCGAGCACTGGTGCCGCATCCCGGTGGAGGTCGAGCTCTCCCACGAGTTCCGCTACCGCGACCCGATCGTGGACGCCAACACCCTGATCGTCTCCATCTCCCAGTCCGGCGAGACCATGGACACGCTGATGGCCGTGCGCTACGCCAAGGAGCAGGGCGCCAAGACGCTCTCCATCTGCAACACCAACGGGTCCACCATCCCGCGCGAGTCCGACGCCGTGCTCTACACGCACGCCGGCCCGGAGATCGCGGTCGCGTCCACGAAGGCGTTCCTGGCGCAGATCACCGCCACCTACCTGCTGGGGCTCTACCTCGCCCAGCTGCGCGGGAACCTGTTCACCGGCCAGATCAAGGACATCCTCGCGGACCTGCACGAGATCCCGGCGCAGATCCAGGAGGTGCTGGACCGCGAGGGCGAGATCAAGGACCTCGCGCGGTCGATGTCCGACGCCGAGTCCGTGCTGTTCCTGGGCCGCCACGTGGGCTACCCGGTGGCGATGGAGGGCGCGCTGAAGCTCAAGGAGATCGCCTACATCCACGCCGAGGGCTTCGCCGCCGGCGAGCTCAAGCACGGGCCGATCGCCCTGATCGACGACGGCCAGCCGGTCTTCGTCGTGGTCCCGTCCCCGCGCGGGCGCCACTCGCTGCACTCCAAGGTGGTCTCCAACATCCAGGAGGTCCGCGCCCGCGGCGCCAAGACCCTGGTCATCGCCGAGGCCGGGGACGACGCCGTGCGCGACTACGCGGAGTTCGTCTTCTACGTGCCGCAGACCCCGACGCTGCTGATGCCGCTGCTGGCCACCGTGCCGCTGCAGATCTTCGCCTGCGAGCTGGCCACGGCCAAGGGCTTCGACGTCGACCAGCCGCGCAACCTGGCGAAGTCCGTCACGGTCGAGTAGTACCCCGGGGTCTCGACAGGCTCGACCGGCGAAGGCTGGTCGAGCCCGTCGAGACCCCCATCGTTGGTCGAGCCTGTCGAGACCCCGCTAAGCTATGGGCAATTGTTAGCAATCTCCACCCGAGAGGACGGCGGTGAGTCCCATGAGCCCGGACCAGTCCACCGCGCGCGTGGCGTCGGCGCGCGAGGTCGCCGACCGCATCCGCGAGGCGATCGTCCAGGGCGAGCTGGTTCCGCGCCAGCGGCTCGTGGAGGCGGACCTCGCCGACGACTACGGGTCCAGCCGCGGCAACGTCCGCGCCGCGCTGTCCGAGCTGACCGTCGAGGGCCTGATCGAACGGATCCAGAACCGCGGCGCCCGCGTGCGCGCGGTGTCGGTCGACGAGGCCGTGGAGATCACCGAGGTGCGGTCCGCGCTCGAGGCCCTCTGCGCGCGCAAGGCCGCCGAGCGCATCGGCGACCGCGACGTCGACGAACTGCGCGGCCTCGCGCGGCGCATGGAGGACGCCGTCCTGCGCGGCGACCGGGACGCCTACGCGCAGGGAAACAAGCGCCTGCACGCGCGCATCATCGAGATCAGCGGCCAGCACACGGCGGCGGCCATGATCGACCGCCTGCACGGCCAGGTCATCAGCCACCAGTTCCGGCTCTCCCGGCAGCCCGGGCGGCCCGCGGTCTCGCTCCCCGAGCACCTGGCTATCATCGACGCCGTCTGCCGGCACGATCCCGACGAAGCCGCCGAGGCCATGCGCCGGCACCTGGAGAGCGTCGCCGGGGCCATCCGCGCCGCGTCGGGCACCGCGGCGGACGCCGAGGACGACGGCGCCGCACTCTAGGCGCGCCGCGGTGGCGTCCGCGCCTCCACCGTTGACACCCACCTGAGATATTGCTAACAATCTAACTAGCAATAGATCAGGAGAGTGCCATGGCGCAACACCCCCAACCGTCCGAGCGGGCACGCGACCTTGTCCGCGGGGCGTACGACGTCCACGTCCACATCGCCCCGGACGTGATGAAGCGCCGGATCGACGACGTCGGGCTCGCCGCCCGCTTCGCCGAGCTGGGCATGGCGGGCTTCGTCATCAAGTCCCACTACGTGCCGACCGCCGAGCGCGCCGAGATCGTGCGGAAGCTCCAGCCCGGCGTCGACGCGCTCGGAGCCATCACCCTCAACGCCTCTGTCGGCGGCCTGAACCCCGTGGCGGTGGAAATCGCGGCCCGCGGCGGCGCGCAATTCGTCTGGCTGCCCACCGTGGACAGCACCAATCAGCGCAGCTGCCTGGCGGAGGAGCCCGAGGGCGCCGCGCCCCCGATGTGGGCGCAACTGCAGGAGGACCTGCGGGACGCCGGCATGGAGGCCCGCGCCGTCGACCTGTTCGACGCCGAAGGCGCCCTGCTGGCGCCGGCCCGCCAGGTGCTGGAGGTCGTCGCGAAGCACGACATGACGCTGGCGACCGGCCACCTGCACGCCGACGAGTCCGCGAACCTCATCCCGCACGCCGCGGACGCCGGGGTGCGCCGGATGGTCATCACGCATCCGGAGTTCACCTCGCAGCGCATGGTCCTGGACCAGCAGCGGGAGCTGGCCGCCCGCGGGGCCCTGCTGGAGCGGTGCCTCACCACGCCGCTCACCGGGAAGGTCGCCTGGGACGTGTGGTTCGGGCACATCCGCGACGCGGGCCCGGAGAACTCGGTGGTCAGCTCCGACCTGGGCCAGCCGTTCAACCCGCCCGTCGAGGACGGGATGGCCATCGCCGCGGACCTGCTGCTCGGACGCGGCTTCACCGAGGAGGAGGTCCGGCTCATGACCGTCCACAACAGCCGGTGGCTGGCCGGCGCCGAGCCGCTCGACGGCGCGCCGGCCCACCAAGCGGCCAAGCGCCCCGCCGTCGTCGGGGGGAAGGCGTGAGCGCCCCCGGCCAGCGGCTGCTGGTGGTCGGCGCGCATAGTGCCGACTTCGTCTGGCGCAGCGCCGGCGCGGTGGCCAAGTTCGTCCGGGGCGGTGGCGAGGCGCTCGTCGTCGCGCTGACCTATGGCGAGCGCGGGGAGTCCGGCGAGCTCTGGAAGGAGCCGGGACAGACGGAGGAGAAGGTCAAGGAGATCCGGCACGGCGAGGCGTCGCGGGCCGCGGAGATCCTCGGCGCGGGCTTCCGGGCGTTCGACCTCGGCGACTATCCGCTGGAGCCCACGGGTGCGGACACGGCCCGCCTGGCCGAGCTGATGCGCGACTTCGCCCCGACGGTGGTCCTGACGCACCCGGAGAAGGATCCGTTCAACCCGGACCACCCCGTCGCGTACCAGATGGTCCAGAAGGCGCGGCTCATGACCTCCGGCGCCGGCGTCGAGAGCGGGTTCAAGACCGCCCCGCCGTCGGAGTTCCTGGTGTTCGAGCCGCACCAGCCGGAGCTGTGCGGGTTCGTGCCGAGCGTGTTCGTGGACATCACCGACGTCTTCGAGCTGAAGAAGGCGGCCATGGCGGAGATGCGGGCGCAGCGCTACCTGCAGGGCTACTACGCCGAGCGGGCCGAGCACCGCGGCAACCACGCGCGCAAGGTCACGGCCAACAAGGACATCCGGCAGGCCGAGGCGTTCATGCGGCTGGTGCCGAACGTCGTCGGGTCGCTGTGACGGCCGCGGGGGAGTCCGTCGTCCCGGCGGAGCCCGGCGCCCCCGAGGACGACGCCGCGGCGGACCTGGTGCGCCGCCTCGCCGCGCTGCCCACCCCGAACATTGGCGACGCGATGGAGCGGCTCAACGTGGTCGACGGCGACATCCACCCGGTGTGGCGCGGGGCCCGGATGGCGGGCCGCGCGTTCACGGTCTACGTCGCCGGCGGGGACAACCGCGGCATCCACGAGGCCATCCCGCGGCTGGCGCCGGGGGACGTCCTGGTGGTCAACGGGCAGGGGATCGCCAACCGCGCGCTCATCGGGGAGCTGATCGCCGGCCGCGCGGCGGCCCGCGGCTGCGCCGGGTTCGTGATCGACGGCGCGGTGCGCGACGTCCGCGACCTGGAGGCGATGGGCTTCCCCGTCTTCGCGCGCGGGCTCAGCCCCGCGGGGCCGTACCGGAACGGACCCGCCCGGCTCGGTGTCCCGGTGGCGGTCGGCTCGGTCGTCGTCCGGCCGGGCGACATCGTCGTGGGGGACGACGACGGCGTCGTGGTGGTCCCGTTCGAGGAGGCGGCGGCCGTCGCGCGCGCCGCCGAGGACAAGCGCGACGCCGAGGCCAAGCAGAGGGCGGACATCGGCTCTTGACAGGTGGTTGAGCTTGTCGAAACCGAGCCTGTCGAAACCGGGCCTCGACAAGCTCGACCAGCGGCAGGCCGACCAGCTCGACCAGCGATAGCCCGACCCGCTTCCACCACCCAACCCGCACCACCGAAGGAAGGACCATCATGGAACCGAGCAACCTGCAGGAGATCCTGGACGCCGCGCCGCGCGGGCCGGTCGACCTGCTCCGCAACTCCCGGATCGGCGCCTACATCTACCCCGTCGTGGCGTCGGAGTTCACCAACTGGCGCACGGAGGTGCGCGCCTGGCGAGAGACCGCCGTCCTGTTCGACCAGTCGCACCACATGGACAACCTGTTCCTCAAGGGGCCCGGCGCGCTGAAGCTGATCTCCGACACCGCCATCAACTCGGTGGCCAACTTCCCGGTGAACCGGGCCAAGCAATACGTCCCGACGACGCCGTCGGGCCACGTGATCGGCGACGGCATCCTGTTCCGCGAGGCGGAGGAGGAGTTCGTGTACGTGGGGCGCGCCCCGGCGGCCAACTGGCTGCGCTTCCACGCCGAGACCGGGGGCTACGACGTCGAGGTGGAGGTCGACCGGCGCTCGCCGTCCCGCCCCATGGGCAAGCCCGTCAGCCGCAAGTACTGGCGGCTCCAGATCCAGGGGCCCAACGCCTGGCAGGTCATCGAGAAGGTCAACGGCGGCCCGGTGGACCAGCTGAGGTTCTTCCACATGTCCACCCTCGACGTCGGCGGCGAGACCGTGCGCACGCTCCGGCACGGCATGGCCGGCGCGCCCGGGCTGGAGCTGTGGGGCCCCTACGAGTCCTACGACCGGGTGCGGGAGACGATCCTCGCGGCCGGTGCCGAGTTCGGCCTGGAGCCCGTGGGGGCGCGCGCGTACTCCTCCAACACGCTGGAGTCCGGCTGGATCCCGTCGCCGCTCCCGGCGATCTACTCCGGCGAGGAGCTGCGCCCCTACCGCGAGTGGCTGGGCACCGACAGCTACGAGGCCAACAACGCCGTGGCCGGAAGCTTCGCCTCCGCGAACATCGAGGACTACTACACGACGCCGCACGCGCTGGGGTACGGCGGCTTCATCAAGGACGACCACGACTTCATCGGCCGCGACGCGCTGCTGGCGATGGATCCGGCGGCGCAGCGGCACAAGGTCACGCTGGCCTGGGACGACGCCGACATGGCCCGGATCCACGCGTCGATGTACGACCGCGCGAACCTGCCGTACAAGTTCTTCGACCTCCCGAACGCGAACTACGGCTCGTCGAACTTCGACTCCGTCATCGACGACGACGGCAAGGTCGTGGGGCTGTCCATGTTCACCGGCTACAGCGCCAACGAGCGCCGCGCGCTGTCCCTTGCGGTCGTGGACCCGGGCATCGAGGCCGGCCGCCGCCTGCGGGTGGTCTGGGGGGAGCCCGACGGCGGCACGCGCAAGACCACGGTCGAGCCGCACCGCCAGCTCGCCGTCGGCGTGGAGGTGTCCCCGGTGCCGTACTCCTCCGAGGTCCGGCACAACTACGAGGGCGCCTGGCGCCACGCGGGGTCGGTCTAACCGGGCCGGTCGCGGAGGGAAACGCCTCGGGCGCCCCGGTCCTCGCCGGGGCGCCGACCGGTTCGGGCGGGCGCGATGCAAAGGAGAACCCGCGCCCGCCCGCTTGGGGCGGCGGGCGCGGGCTCCCCGGTCCCTAGTGCCGCGGCTGCTCCTGCAGGATGCCGACGGTGTGCGTGTCCATGAACTCGCGCAGGCCCTCGAGCCCCATCTCGCGGCCGAACCCGGAGGACTTCACGCCGCCGAACGGGGCGCGTTGGTCCAGGTGCGCGGCGCCGTGGGTGTTGTGGAAGACGTACCCGGCGCGGAGCCGCGAGCCCACCGCGTGCGCCGTCGCGGGGTCCGCGGTCCACACGGACGCGCAGAGCCCGGCCCACGTGTCGTTGGCCGCCTCCACCGCCTCGTCCACGTCGTCGAACGCGATGATCGGGATGGCCGGACCGAACTGCTCCTCTGTGACGATCCTCAGCGCCGGATCTGGATCGAGCACCAGCGCGGGCCGCACGAAGTTCCCCGACGCCAGCTCCCCGTCGGGCAGCTCGCCGAACTCGCGGACCTCGGCGCCGGCCGCGCGGGCCTCCTCGATGAGGTCCACGACGTAGCGGGCCTGGTCCGGGGAGTTCAGCGGGCCCATCGTGGTGCCTGGGTCGGTGCCGCGGCCCAGGACCACCTTCTTCAGCCGCGCGGAAAGGCCCGCGACGAGCTCGTCGCGCCGGGAGCGGTGGACGTAGATCCGCTTGGCGTTCATGCAGATCTGGCCAGTCGTGTCGAAGACGCCGTGGAAGATGTTGTCCAGAGAGTCGTCGTCCATCGGGGCGTCGGGCAGGAACACGGCCGGGTCGTTGCCGCCGAGTTCGAGCGTCACGCGCGTGAGGTTCCGCGCGGCCATCCCCATGATGCGCCGGCCGCCGCCCACGCTGCCGGTGAAGCAGACCTTGTCGACGTCGGGGTTGTCCACGAGCGCCTCGCCGATGTCCGCGTCGCGCCCGGTGACCACGTTCACGACGCCGGGCGGCAGCTTCTCCGCGAAGCGCCGCACCATGCGCGCCGTCGCCAGCGGGGCGCTGGGCGGCGGCTTGACGACCGTGGTGTTCCCCGCAACGAGGGCGTAGGGGAGCGAGGCGCCGAGGATCGCGGCGGGCCAGTTGAACGGGACGATGATGCTGACCACGCCCAGCGGCTGGTACCGGACGGTGGACTCGACGGGCGGTCCCTCCAGAACGGTCGCCTCGTCCACCTGCGCGGCCAGGTCGCAGGCGAGACCGACCCGGTGGGCGAAGACGAAGAGGTCGATCGCGCACTCCTGCACGATCTTGCCGTTCTCGGCGGACAGCACGGCCGCGTCCTCCTCGACGGAGGCCAGGACCGCGGCGGCCGCTTCCCGGAGCAGCGCCGCCCGCTCGGCGGCGGGACGGGCGGACCAGGCGGGGAACGCCTCCCGCGCCGCGGTGACGGCGTCGAGCGCCTGCTCGCGGGTGGCTGCCGCCGCCCGGCCGGCCAGCGCGCCGGCGCGGGAGGGGTCCGGGACGTCGAACGTCTCCCCGGCGTCGTGGTCCGCGCCGCCGTAGTACAGGCCGGTGGTGGTCGCGGTGTCGGTGGGCGCTTGCTTGGTCATGACTGCTCCTTGTGGTGGATGGCGGTGGACCCCATGGCTTTAGCGCCGCGCGCCGTCGGGGACGGCGGCGGTGCTTTCCGAGGACGCGTCGTAGCCGCCGACCCGCAGCATCAGGATGGCGCCGAGGCTCAGCGCGCCGAGCGCCATCACGTAGACGGAGATCGGCGTCGAGGACCCGTACTGGGCGTAGAGGCTGGTGGCGATCAACGGGGCGAACCCGCCGCCGGCGATGGCCCCGATCTGGTAGGCGACGGACGTCCCGGAGTAGCGCACGTTGGTGGGGAACAGCTCGGCGATGAGGGCGGCCTGCGGGCCGGCCATCAGCGACTGTCCCAGCAGCACCAGCCCGAAGGCGAGCAGGATCAGCTCGCCGCTCCCGGTGTTGACGAGCCAGAAGAACGGGAAGGCGGAGAGCACCACCACCGCGGCTCCCGCGGCGAAGACCGGCTTCTGCGCGTACCGGTCCGCCAGCAGCGCGCCCATCAGCACGGTGACCAGGTGGATGATGGCGCCCCCGACGATGAGCCAGAGCATGGTCGGCTGCGGGATCCCCAGCACGCGGGTGCCGTAGGAGAGCATGTAGACGGAGTAGAGGTAGCCGATGGCGGGCGGGGCCACGGAGGCGAGCCCGGCCAGGACCACCGGCTTCCAGTGCCGCCGGAACAGCGTGCCCAGCGGGAAGCGTTCGACGGCGGCGGAGTCCCGTGCTGCTTCGAAGACCGGCGAGTCCTCCACACGCAGCCGCAGGTACAGCGCGACGACGATCAGCACCGCCGAGAACAGGAACGGGACCCGCCAGCCCCAGGAACGGAACGCGTCGGGGGCGAGGGTCGCGGTGACCGCGATGAAGACGAGGTTGGAGACGATGATGCCGACCGGCAGGCCCATCTGCGGGAACGAGCCGTAGAAGGCACGTTGCCGGCGGGGTGCGTACTCGACGGCCATGAGGACGGCGCCTCCCCACTCGCCGCCGACGCCCAGGCCCTGCAGAAACCGGAAGACCACCAGCAGCAGGGGCGCCCAGAAGCCGATCGCCGCGTAGTTCGGCAGCAGGCCGATCGCGACCGTGGCGCCGCCCATGACGAGCATCGTCAGGAGCAGCATCTTCTTGCGGCCCAGCCGGTCGCCGAAGTGCCCGGTCAGGAGTCCGCCGATGGGCCGGGCGATGAATCCCACCGCGAACGTGGCGAAGGCCGCGAGCGTCCCCGCGAGCGGATCCTCCGTCGGGAAGAACTGCGGGCCGAAGATCAGCGCCGCGGCCGCGCCGTAGATGAAGAAGTCGTACCATTCGATCGCGGTGCCGACGAAGCTGGCGCCGAGGACCTTGCGGCGCTCCGCCGCGGTCGGGATCCGGCCCCCGGGGGACGCGGGGGATTCGGGCGAGGCCTCCATGGCAAACCACCTTCCGCAGGAATCGCGATCAACGTATCTCCGCCCCCGGTGATTGTCAACAACTTTGATGGCAATCTGGCGGGCGGTGCGGGCTGGTGGGCTCCGGCGTCGTACCGGGTCCTAGTCCACCGGCGGGGTGCCGTGCGTGTGGAAGGTCTCGATGGTCTTCATGCCCCAGGCCTGGCCCTTGGCGCGCTCGGCCTCCGACCATTCGATGGGCCGCCAGTCGGGCGCCAGGATGAGCCGCGCGCCGGGGTTGCAGAACTCGATCCGATTGCCGCCGGGCTCGTAGACGTAGAGGAAGAACGTCTGCTGGATGGCGTGCTTGTGCGGGCCGGACTCGATGTGGATGCCGTTCTCGAGGAAGATGTCCGCCGCCTTGAGGATGTCCTCCCGGGTGTCCGTGGCCAGCGCGATGTGGTGCAGGCGGCCGCGGCTGCCGGTCCGGTCAGCCGAGTAGACCAGGTCGTAGCTCTTGTTCGTGAAGTTGAACCAGTGCCCGGCGATGTCCCCGCTGTCCAGCCGGATGTACTCCGTGGTCCGGGCGCCGAGCGTCTCCTGGGCGAAGGCGGCGATCCCCTCCATGTCGGAGGCCAGGTAGTTGACGTGGTCCAGCCGGCGGGCGTTGACGCCGCGCCCCGGGAACCTGTCCGCCTGGTTCTTCAGGGCCGGCCTGGCGTCGGGGTCCGGCTCGAACCACGCGGTGTCGTAGTAGAGGTCCATGGGATGGCCGTCGGGGTCCGTGAACGCGTAGGTGCGCCCGCGGCCGAGCTCGCCGTCGCGCCAGCCCTCGCCCAGGCCGGTGGCCTCGATGGCCGCGACGCGGCGCTGCAGCGCCTCCTCGCTGGCGGCGCGGAAGGCCACGCGGCCGACGCCGGCCTTCTCGCGCGCGGTGATCTTCAGCGTGTAGGGCTCATAGTCGTCCCAGGAGTGGACGTAGACGGAGTCGCCGGTGCGCCCCACCTCCCGCATGGCCAGCAGCTCCGTGAAGAACCAAAGCGTCTTTTCCGGCACCGGTGTGAAGAGCTCGATGGTGGAGAGGTGGGCGATGTCGCGCGGGTGCTCGGTCATGGTGACTCCTCGTCGAGATAGGTAGCTCGATTGCTAACCAAATCATAGACAATGCCCGGATCGGGTCACTAGAGGGGATTGGGCTCGTCGAGCGGGGAGGCGAGTTGAGCTTGTCGAAACCGAGCTTGTCGAAACCGAGCTTGTCGAAACCGGGTCTCGACAAGCTCGACCAGCAGTAGGTGGTTGAGCCTGTCGAAACCGAGCCTGCCGAAACCGGGTCTCGACAAGCTCGACCAGCGGATCGGCGCGGGTCTCGACCAGCTCGACCGGCATTAGGTGGTTGAGCCTGTCGAAACCGGGTCTCGACCAGCTCGACCAACGAGCGGGGTCTCGACCTGCCGGAGGGTTAGCCCATCAACGCGTCGAGCCCCGGGCCGTCGGACGGCGGCAGGATCGAGGCGTAGCGGTCGTAGATCGCCTGACGCGCTCGTCGGCCCGCCTCGGCGGCTTCCCCGGCGGCGATGGCTTCGAAGATCCCGCGGTCCAGCGCGGCCGATTCGGCCTCGGTGCGCTCGGTGGCGCCGGAGTCCTTGAGTTGCCTGGTGATCAGTTCCAGAATGGCCCCGGCCACGGCCCGCCCGCACATGGCCAGGAGGGCGTTGCCGCTGGCCTCCCACACCGTCAGGTGGAAGTCCATATCGGCGCGCGCGAAGGCCTCCGCGTCCTTGCCGACCTCGGCCTCCATGCGTTCCACGCAGGAGCGCATCTGTTCCAGCTGCTCGGCGGTGTGCAGCGTGGAGGCCAGGCGGCAGGCGGAGGAATCGAGGACCAGCCGGAACTGGACCAGCTCGGTCATCGACAGCGAGTCGAGCCGCACCATGGTGGCGAACGAGCGCGTCAGGGAGGCCGGCGAGGGCTCCAGGACCTTGGGCCCGCCGCGCCCGCCCGGCTTGGACTCGACGAGTCCCATGGACTGCAGGACACGCAGCGCCTCGCGGATGGTGGGGCGGGACACCGAGAATTGGACCATGAGTTCGCGTTCGGAGGGCAGGTGTTCGCCGGGCCGCACGGTGCCGGAGGTGATGGCGGACTCGATCTGCTCCACGACCCGCTCGTAGGTGCGGACCGGGACGGCCGGGGTGAACTGAGTCGTCAAGGTGCTCCCTCGGGATGGGGCTGATGCGGCTTTAGCCCACAGCATACGCGCCCGCAATTCGGTGCACTGGTCTTACCATCCCACTTGGTAGAAATATGCTCGCCTTTTGCTGTCGCATGAATCACAATGGGACGAGCGGTGGCCGGCATGTGAACGGAAACCCCGACAATGCAGCACTTGGACTTCGTACGAGCAAAGGACCGGACATGCCACTGGGAAGCCTCAGCAAGAAGAAACTGACTGTCCCGGCACTCGCCGCGGCCGCCGCGCTGGCGCTTGCCGGCTGCAACGCCGGCGCGGGAGCGGAGCCCGGCGCCGCCGAGGGCGAGGCCCAGACCGACATCGTCGTGGCCCTCACCGGCGAGCCGGTGAACCTCGACTTCACGACGACGGCCGGCGCCGCGATTCCGCAGGCCCTGATGTCGAATGTCTACGAGGGACTCGTGGAGGTCGACCAGGAGGGCGAGATCCAGCCGCTGCTCGCGGAGTCCTGGGAGCAGTCCGAGGACCGCAAGGACTACACGTTCAAGCTGCGCGAGGGCGTGACGTTCTCCAACGGCGAGGCCTTCGACGCCGAGGACGTCAAGTTCTCGATCGAACGCGTCCAGTCCGATGCGTGGGTCTCCGGCATGAAGGCCAAGATGGACATCGTCGACAAGGTCACGGTGGAATCACCCACGTCCGTCACGGTGTCCCTCAAGCAGCCGTCCAACGCCTGGCTGTTCAACATGACCACGCTCGTGGGAGCGATGTTCGACCCCTCCGGCGTGGAGGACCTGGCCAACGAGGCGATCGGGACCGGGCCGTTCAGCCTCGAGTCGTGGACCCGCGGCGACTCCATCAAGTTCGCGGCGCGCGACGACTACTGGGGCACGGCCCCGAAGGTGCAGAACGCGACGCTGCGGTACTTCGGCGACGCCGTGGCGACCACCAACGCGCTCCGCTCCGGCGACGTGGACGTCGTCTACAACATGCAGGCTCCCGAGCTGGTCAACTCCTTCCAGTCCGACGACGCGTTCCAGGTGCTCGAGGGCACGTCGAACGGCGAGATCGTCCTCTCGATGAACAACAAGGCCGCACCCTTCGACGACGTGCGGGTTCGCCAGGCGGTCATGCACGCCATCGACCGCCAGGCCGTCGTCGACACGGCCTGGAACGGCCTGGGCACCGTGGTCGGAGGACCGGTCCCGCCGACCGACCCGTACTACGAGGACCTCAACGGCGTGTACCCGTACGATCCGGAGAAGGCGAAGTCCCTCCTGAAGGAGGCCGGCGTCGAGAACCTCGACATCACCTTCACCGTCCCCACGCGCCCCTACGCCTCGGCCATCTCGGAGATCGTCGTTTCGCAGCTGAGCGACGTGGGCATCAACGCGACGATCGAAACCGCGGAGTTCCCGGCGGTCTGGCTGGACAAGGTGTTCACGCAGCACGACTACCAGATGTCCGTGGTGCTGGCCGTGGAGGCCCGCGACGTGCTGACCATGTTCAACAACCCCGACTACTACCTGGGATTCGACAACGAGGCCATCGCACCGCTGGCCGCCGAGGCCGACCGCGCCGACGAGGACGGCTACGTGGAGGGGATGCAGGAGGTCGTGCGCACCATCGTCGACGAGGCCGGGGCCGACACGCTCTTCATCTTCCCGAACGTCGTCGTCGCGAAGGCCGGCGTGACCGGCATCCCGGAGAACTCCGTGACGGAAGCCCTGGACCTGACCGACATCGGCTGGCAATAGGCGCACGGGAGGACCGCCCGCATGATTCCCAGAATCCTTAACAACGTGCTCAGGTTCGTCGTGACCTTCGTCGTCGCGACGGTCATGGTCTTCCTGCTGCTGCGGGCCGTGCCCGGCGACCCGGCGAAGATCGCCCTCGGCGAGCATGCGACGCCGGAGCTCCTGGCACAGATGCAGCGGGAATTCGGCACCGACAGGCCGCTGATCGTCCAGTACTTCGAATGGGCGGCGGGCCTGCCGTTCGGCGACTTCGGGATCTCCTACGTCACCCGCAGCGACATTTCCCCGCTCATCGCCGACCGCGTCCAGGTGTCGCTGATCCTGGTCGTGCTGGCGATGCTCCTGGCGCTGGTCATCTCCATCCCCTTCGGAACGCTGGCGGCGGTGCGCCACCGCCGCGCTTCCGGCGCCATCATCAGCGCCGTCAGCCAGCTGGGGATCGCGATCCCCGGGTTCCTGGCCGGCATCATGCTGGTGGTCGTCTTCGCCCTGGGGCTGGGGTGGTTCCCGGCCAACGGCTGGACACCGCCCGGACGGGACTTCGCCGACTTCCTGTCGCGCGTCACGCTCCCGGTCGTGGCCCTGGCATCCGTCCAATCGGCCATCCTCACGCGGTACGTCCGGTCCGCGGTCCTGGAGGTGATGAGCGAGGACTACCTGCGCACCGCGCGCGCCAAGGGCCTGTCTCCGATGAAGGCGCTGGTCAAGCACGGGCTGCGGAACGCGGCGATCCCGGTCATCACCGTCACGTCCGTGCAGCTCGCCGCGCTGATCATCGGCGCCGTGGTGATCGAGAAGGTCTTCGCGATCCCGGGCCTCGGCTCGATGCTGCTCGACTCGGTCGCCAACCGGGACATGCTCGCCGTCCAGTCGATCGTCATGGTGCTGGTCGGCATCACCTTGATCATCAACCTATTCGTCGACGTGCTCTACACGGTCGTTGACCCGCGTATCCGGAAATCGGCCTAGGGGGAAAGCTCGTGACGACTACGTCCACGCAAGCGATACCGACGAAGAAACGACGCCCCTGGGGCGGCAGCATGATCGCGGGCGCGGTCCTGGTGGGACTGGTGGTCGTGGCCGCCATCGTGTCCGTGTTCTGGACGCCGTTCGATCCGGTCCAGGCGATGCCGGCCGACCGGCTCCAGGGATCCAGCCCCGAGCACCTCATGGGCACGGACAAGTTCGGCCGCGACACGTTCTCCGCGATCCTCGCCGGCGCTCAGATCACGCTGCTCGTCGGGATCGTCGCCGTCGCCATCGCCCTCCTGGTCGGCACCCCGCTGGGCATCCTGGCCGGGATGAAGCGCGGCGCCACGGAAGAGGTCACCATGCGGTTCGCCGACGTCCTGCTGGCGTTCCCCGCGCTGCTGGTGGCCATCGTCTTCTCGGCCGTGTTCGGCGCCAGCACCGTGACCGCCATGGTGGCCATCGGCATCGGCTCGATTCCCGGGTTCGCCCGGGTGGCGCGCTCCGGCACCCTGCAGGTGATGAGCACCGAATACGTGCAGGCGGCGCGCGCCTCCTCGCAGCCCGGGCTGCGCATCGCGCTGCGCCACGTCATGCCCAACATCGTCGGGATGGTGGTCGTCCAGTGCTCCGTGACGTTCGGCCTGGCCGTCCTGGCCGAGGCGGCGCTCTCGTTCCTCGGCCTCGGCACCCCGCCGCCGATCCCCTCCTGGGGACGCATGCTGCAGACCTCGCAGGAGTTCTGGGGCACGCACCCCATGCTGGCCGTCTGGCCCGGCCTGGCCATCGCCGTCGCCGTCATGGGCTTCAACATGCTGGGCGACGGCCTGCGCGACCGGTTCGACCCGAAACTGAATGGAGAAGGCCGATGAGCACGCCATCGAGCGCCCCCGGCGAAAACCCGCCGAGTGGCGAGAACCTGCTCAGCGTCGAGAATCTGAGCATCGGCACCCGTGGATTCACCCTGGTCGAGGACGTGAACTTCGCGATGGCCAAGGGCGAGCGGATCGGACTGATCGGTGAATCCGGTTCCGGCAAGTCGCTGACCAGCACGGCGGTCATGGGCCTGTTGCCCGAGGGGCTGGAGGCCACCGGGTCGGTGACGCTCGCCGGGCACGACGCGAACTTCATCGGCGCGCCGGATGCGACGCTGCGGAAGATCCGGGGCCGGGACATGGCCATGGTCTTCCAGGAGCCGCTGACCGCGCTGAACCCGCTCATGCGCGCCGGCGCCCAGGTTGCGGAGATCATGCTGCAGCACAAGACGGTCGCCTCGCGCCGCGAGGCGCACGCGAAGGCCGTCGCCATGCTGGCCTCCGTGAAGCTGCCGGATCCCGCCGAGGCCGCGCGCGCCTACCCCCACCAGCTGTCCGGCGGGCAGCGCCAGCGCGTGATGCTGGCCATGGCGCTCGCGAACGATCCGTCCCTGCTGCTCTGTGACGAGCCGACCACGGCCCTCGACGTCACCGTTCAGCGCCAGGTCCTGGACCTCGTCCTGGAGTCGGTGATCCTGCGCGGCACCGGGCTCCTGTTCATCACGCACGATCTGGCCGTCGTGGCCAACATGTGCACGCGCGTCCTGGTGATGAACCACGGGCGCATCGTCGAGGAGGGGTCCACCGAGGACATCTTCTCCCGGCCGCAGCACGCCTACACCCGCGGGCTCCTGGCCGCGAGCGACCTGGAGGCCACGGACCGCGAGGGCAGGCTCTTCACCGTCGCCTCCTCGGCCGCGTACATCCCCCCGACGGTCGAGGAGGCCCGCGAACGGGCCGCCGCCGACGCGGCGACCGCGGCCGCGGCGCCGCCGGAGAACACGGGACCGGCCGTCATCAGCGTGCGCAACCTGGACCGGACCTACACGCGCGGCCGGGCATCGCTCTTCGGCAAGCCCACCGAGGTGCACGCGCTCAAGGACGTGACCTTCGAGGTCCCGGCCGGCGGACGCCTGGGCGTCGTCGGGGAGTCGGGGTCCGGCAAGACGACGCTGCTGCGGATCCTTGCGGGCCTGGACCGGCCGACGGACGGGTCCGTGGTCGTGGCCGGCAACGAGGTCGCCGGGGCGCGCGAGGCCGATCTCGTCCAGCTGCGCCAGGAACTGCAGATCGTGTTCCAGGACCCGATGGGTTCGCTGGATCCGCGCATGAAGGTCCTGGACATCGTGACCGAGCCCCTCCTGGTGCCGGGCCGCAGGGAGACCGCGGCGCAGCGCCGGCAGATGGCGGTCGAGATGCTGGAGGCCGTGGGGTTGGGCGCGGAGACCCTGGAACGGTACCCCCACCAGTTCTCGGGCGGGCAGCGGCAGCGCATCTCGATCGCCCGTGCGCTCATCTGCCGTCCCCGCGTCCTGGTCGCCGACGAGCCCGTCTCCGCGCTGGACGTCTCGGTGCGCGCTCAGGTGCTCAATCTCCTGGCCGACCTCGTCGAGCAGTACCAGCTGACCCTGGTGTTCGTCTCACACGACCTCGCCGTCGTCCGGCACCTGTGCGACCGCGTCGTCGTCATGCGCAGCGGCGAGATCGTGGAGGAGGGCGACACGGAAAGCGTCTACGCCGACCCGCAGCACCCGTACACCCAGAAGCTCGTCGCCAGTTCGCTGAACCTGCGCACGGAGGTTCTCGCCAAGGAATTGGTCGCCAACCGGCCAGAATGACCCGCGCCGCAGGGCGCACGAAGGAGTTCCCATGACCAAGCAGACGCTTGACCTTCCCGCGGCGGCCCTGGCCGAGCGCTTCGGCCACGGGCTCGACCCGCGCGAAGTCGCCGAGACGGCGCTTGCGAGGATCGCCGAGCGCGAACCCGTGCTCAACGCGCTCTACCACCACGACCCGGAGCAGGTGCGCCGCGACGCCGAGGCCTCCGCCCAGCGCTGGGCGTCCGGCACGCAGCTCTCGCCGTGCGACGGGATTCCGGTCACGGTGAAGGAGAACATCCCCCGCGCCGGCATACCCGTCCCCTCCGGAACCGCGGTGCCGAACCCGCCCGTCGCGGCCTCCAACGCGCCGGTCACGGACCGCTTGCTGGAGGCGGGAATGGTCATCCTCGGCTCCACGACGATGCCCGACTGGGGCATGCTCTCGTCCGGCGTCTCCTCGCTGCACGGCATCACGCGCAACGCCTGGGACCCCAGGCTCACGACCGGCGGATCGAGCGCGGGCGCCGGTGCCGCCGCCGCCGCGGGCTACGGACCGCTCCACGTGGGGACGGACATCGGCGGATCCATCCGCCTGCCCGGCACGTGGGCCGGCCTGGCCACCCTCAAGCCCAGCGTGGGGCTCGTGCCGCTGCACGCCCCGTACACGGGGCGCGCCGCCGGCCCGCTGGCGCGCTCGGTCGCCGACGCCGCGCTCCTGATGAGCGTCATCGCCCGTCCGGACGCCCGCGACTACACCGCCCGCCCCTATCCGGCCATGGACTGGTTCTCCGGACCGGCCGACCCCGCGGGGCTGCGCGTCGGCCTGCAGCTCGACGCCGGTTCCGGCGCCCCGGTGGATCCGGAGGTGGCCGCGGCCGTCGAGCGGGCCGCCGGACTCTTCGCCCAGGGGGGCGCCGCCGTCGTTCCCCTGGCCCCGTTCATGACCGCGGAGCAGCTGGCGGGCATCGACGCCTTCTGGCGCACCCGCTCGTGGGCCGACTACAGCGCCCTCGACGAGGCGGCGCGGGCCCTCGTGCTGCCGTACATCGCGCGCTGGTGCGCGGGGGGCAAGGACTACGACGGGATCCAGACCGTGCGGCACTTCCACCGCTTCGCCGAGGTGCAGGAGGCCACGCGCGCCGCCACCGAGCCCTTCGACCTGGTGCTGTCGCCGGTCGCGCCCATGGCGGCCTTCCCGGCGGAGGACCCGATGCCGGTCAACGACCCCGACCTGCCGATGGCGCACATCTCCTTCACCGTGCCCTACAACATGTCGGGTCAGCCGGCGGCGACCGTCAACTGCGGGTTCACGGGCGACGGGCGCACGATCGGGCTGCAGATCGCGGGCCGGATCGGCGAGGACGACCGCGTGCTGGCGGCCGCCGCATGGTTCGAGTCGGTCCGCGGGGACGCGGCGCCGGACTGGTCGCAGGTGGCGTAACCGGCGCGCCGGACGTATCGCGGGTGGCGTAGCGGGCTACGCCGCCCGCGCTAGGCCGGCGGCGTGAAGCGTCCGTCGATGGCGGTCCAGCCGCCGTCCACGGTCAGCGTCGAGCCCGTGACGAAGCTGGAGGCGTCCGAGCACAGGTAGACGACGGCGCCGGCGAGCTCCTCGGGGCGCGACCACCGGCCGAGCGCGCTCTTGCTGGCGTAGGCCTGGTACCACTCGGGGTCCGACTTGATCTGGGCCGTCAGCGGCGTCTCGACGACGCCCGGGGCGATCGCGTTCACCCGCACCCCCTGCGGGCCGAACTCCGCGGCCGCGGTCTTCAGGAGCTGCACGAGGCCCGCCTTGGTCGCGGCGTACACCCCCTGGCCGGGTTCCACCACCGTGGCGCGGATCGAGGCGAACCCCGTGATCGTGCCGCCGCCGCGCGCCGCCATCGCGGGGGCGAACGCGCGGATCAGGCTGAAGGAGGCCCGCAGGTTCAGGTTCACGACCCGGTCGAACTCCTCCATGGTGTAGTCCGCGATGCGCTTGCGCACGTTCGTCGCGGCGGTGAAGACCAGGGAATCGAGGTCGGTGTTCGCCGCGGCCGCTGCGGCGACCGATTCGACGTCGGTGACGTCGAGCCCATAGGCGCTGGCCAGGGAGCCGGCCAGCCGCGCGGTCTCGGCGGCGGCGTCGACGTTGCGGTCCGCGCACACGACGGCCGCGCCGTGCGCGGCCAGGGCCAGGGCCGATTCCCGGCCGATCCCGCTGCCGGCGCCGATGACCATGATCTTGCGTCCGTCGAGGCGGAACAGTGTGCTGTAGTCGATGCCGGTGTCCACGGCGGTCCTTTCCAGGGGTTGGGTGCTCTGCGTGCGCCGGGTCAGGCCGGGCGGATCATGGCCATGCGCGAGACGGTGAATTCCTCGATGGCCCAGCGGGGGCCTTCGCGGCCGACGCCGGAGTCCTTGACGCCGCCGTAGGGCATGATGTCGGACCTGAAGCCCGGGATCTCGTTCACGACGACCCCGCCCACGTCGAGGCGGTTGACGGCGGCGAACGCGTTGGCCAGCGATCGCGTGTAGACCGCGGCCTGGAGCCCGTAGCGGGAATCGTTGACCAGGTCGATCGCCTCGTCCATGTCGGCGACCGTGTCCAGGCAGACAACGGGTCCGAAGATCTCCTCGCACCAGAGCGGGGACTGGCGCGACACGCCCGTGAGTACCGTCGGGCGCACCAGCGCGTCCTCCCGTCCGGCCGGATCCCCGGGGACCCCGCCGGCCAGCTCGCGCGCGCCGTCGGCCAGCGCCTCGTCGACCCAGGCGTTGATCCGCGCGGCGGAGGCGGCGTTGATGACCGGGGCCACGCGGGTGGCCGGGTCGCGGGGGTCCCCGACGACCACTTCGGGGAGACGGGCGGCGAGTTTCTCGGCGAATTCGCCGGCGATGGCCTCCACGAGGACGACCCGCTGCACCGAGATGCATGCCTGGCCGTTGGCGTAGAACGCGCCGCGGATCACGGCGTCGACCGCGGCGTCGAGGTCCGCGTCGGCGTCCACGATCAGCCCGGTGTTGGAGCCGAGCTCCAGCACGGCCTTCCGCGGCGCCGCCGCGCGCGCGATCCGGTGACCGACGGCGGCCGAGCCGGTGAAGGAGACGACGGCCGTGCGGGGATCGTCGACGAGCGCCTCGCCCACCTCCGTGTCCCCGTTGACCAGCTGCACCGCCGCGCGGGGCAGGCCGTGCGCCGCCAGCACGTCGCGGATGACGTCGACCATCCACAGCGTGGCCAGGGGGGTGTCGGGGGAGGGCTTGAGGACGATCGGGCAGCCCGCGGCCAGGGCCGGCGCGATCTTGTGGCTGGCCAGCAGGACGGGGTAGTTGAACCCCGCGATGCCCACGACGACGCCGGCCGGGCGTCGGGTGAAGTAGCCCAGCATGCCGGTGCCCAGCGGCTGCAGGTCCAGCGGGACGGTCTCCCCGGTCATGCGGGTGACCTCGTCCGCGGCGGCCTGCCACGTGGTGAGCGTGCGCGCCACCTCGACCGCGCAGTCCACGGCCGGCTTTCCGGTCTCGAGCACCAGGAGCTCCTGGAGGCCGGCGGAGCGTTCGGCCAGGGCGGCCTGGATGTCGGTCAGGACCGCGCGACGCGTTCCGCTGCTGGCCGCCGCCACCGCGGGAGCCGCCGCGGCGGCGGCGTCCAGGGCCCGGCGGGCCATGGCCGCGTCGGCCACGGGGGCCCGGCCAATGACCGATCCGTCATAGGGGAAGAAGACATCCGACTGGGCCACGCACGGGGCGCCCGATTCGCCGACCGGCAGCGTCTCGGCCAGGTGGGCGGGAAAGGGGGAGCTGCTGCCCATCGGGCTTCTCCTGTTCCGGGCGCTGCCTTGGGCCCCTGTTGAACGAGTGGTCTTACCAGTAATATAAGCAGACTACTAGCGAATCAATCGTGGAGGCAATGACCATGACTATCCCCGACGGCTCCGCGTCGAAACGGCGAACCTATGCCCTGGGCATCGTGCCCGGGGACGGGATTGGCCCCGAGGTCACGGCCTGCGCCGTCGGGGTGCTGGACGCGGCCGAACGGCTCTTCGGTTTCTCCACCACCCGCGAGACGATCCCCGCCGGCGCGCGGCACTACCTGGCCACGGGGGAGCTCTTCGAGGGTGCGGTTCGCGAGAAGCTCCAGGCGAAGGACGCGATCCTCTTCGGGGCGATGGGCGACCCGGCGGTGGCGCCCGGGATCCTGGAACGCGGCTTCATCCTGGCGATGCGCCAGGCCTTCGACCAGGCGGTGAACCTGCGGCCCGTTCGGCTGTATCCGGGGGTGAGGACACCGATCGCCGACCTGGAACCCGAGCGCTGCGATCTGGTGATCGTTCGCGAGAACACCGAAGGCGCCTACGTGGGGCGCGGCTCCACGGTGCACGCCGGCACGGCGAACGCGGTGGCGGTGCAGGAGTCCGTCAACACGCGCGCCGGCGTCGAACGCGTGGTCGACTACGCCTTCAGGCTGGCCGCAGGGCGCCGGAACAAGGTCACGCTGTGCCATAAGACCAACATCCTGGTGGAAGCCGGGAAACTGTGGCAGGAAACCTTCGACGCCGTGGCGGCGCGGTACCCCGGCGTCGAGACGGACTATGTGCACGTGGACGCCATGTGCTTCCACCTGCCCGTGTCGCCGGAACGCTTCGACGTCGTCGTGACGGACAACCTCTTCGGCGACATCATCACCGACCTGGGCGCGGTGATCCAGGGCGGACTCGGCGTGGCCGCGAGCGCGAACCTCAACCTCGACGGGAGCGCGCCGAGCATGTTCGAGGCGATCCACGGCTCGGCCCCGGACATCGCCGGCCGCGGCCTGGCGAACCCGGCCGGGGCGGTGCTCTCGCTCGCGATGTGCCTGGCCCATCTCGGGGAAGCGGCCGCCGCGAAGGCCGTGGAGACCGCGGTTGTCGCCGTCCTGGGGCAGATGGACGGACTCAGCGGCGCGGACATGGGCGGATCCACGGACGAGGTGGGACGCCGCATCGTCGACGCCTTGGAGAGCGCCGCCAGCGGTTCGCTTCCCCCGCTGGCGGGACGGTCGGTCATGGACGCGATGGCCGCCGCGGAGCGCTGAGTTCCGGAAGTTGGTTGAGCCTGTCGAAACCGTGTCTCGACAAGCTCGACCAACTAGACATGCTCGACCGGCGGGAAAAGGTCGAGCCTGCCGAAACCCCCGCGGGGTCTCGACAGGCTCGACCAACTCGTCGGGTCTCGACAGGCTCGACCAACTCGTCGGGTCTCGACGAGCTCGACCTACTCAGGGTGCGTCGACGAAGCCGTCCGCCACGTCCAGCGCCCGGTCCAGGATCGCCAGGCCCTCGCGCAGGTCCTCCTCGCTGATGTTCAGCGCCGGCACCACGTGCAGGCGGTTGAAGTTCGCGAACGGCAGCAGTCCGTTCTCCTTGCAGAACGCGACGACGGCGTCCATCGCCTGGCTGGACGACCCGTACGGGGCCAGCGGCTCGCGCGTCCCGCGGTCCTTGACCAGCTCGATCGCCCAGAACATCCCGACGCCGCGGACCTCGCCGACGGACGGATGCCGGGCCGCGAAATCCTCGAGCGCGGGCCGGACCACGCGCTCGCCGAGATCGGCGGCGTTCTCGATCATGCCCTCGTCGGCCATGGCGTTGATCGTCGCCACCGCCGCCGCGCACGCCAGCGGGTGCCCCGAGTACGTCAGCCCGCCCGGGTACGCGCGCTCGCGGAAGGTGTCGAACACCGCGCCGGAGATCGCCACGCCTCCGAGCGGCACGTAGCCCGAGTTCACGCCCTTCGCGAAGGCCAGCAGGTCCGGGACCACGTCCCAGTGGTCGACGGCGAACCACTTGCCCGTGCGCCCGAAGCCGGCCATGACCTCGTCGGCGATGTACATGATCCCGTACTTGCGGGTCAGCTCCCGCACCCCGGCCATGTACCCGGCGGGCGGGACCATGATGCCGGCCGTGCCCGGCACCGACTCGAGGAGCAGTGCCGCGATGTTGGCCGCGCCCTCCAGCTGGATGACGTCCTCGAGGTGGCGCAGCGCCCGCTCCGTCTCCTCGGCCTCCGTGGCCGCGTGGAAGTACGAGCGGTAGAGGAACGGCGCGAAGAAGTGCACGACGCCGGAATCGCCGTAGTCGTTGGGGATGCGCCGCGGGTCGCCGGTCGCGTTGATGGCCAGGTGCGTGCCGCCGTGGTAGCTGCGGTACGCCGAGAGCACCTTCTTGCGCCCGGTGTGCAGGCGCGCCATGCGGATCGCGTGCTCGACGGCGTCCGCCCCGCCGTTGGTGAAGAACACGTGGTCCAGGTCCCCGGGGGTCAGCCCGGCGATCAGCCGCGCGGCCTCGGAGCGGGCGTCGTTCGCGTGCTGCGGCGCGATCGTGCACAGCTTCCCGGCCTGCTCCTGGATCGCCGCGACGACCTTCGGGTGCTGGTGGCCGATGTTCGTGTTCACCAGCTGCGAGGAGAAGTCCAGCAGGCGCCGGCCCTCGCCGTCCCAGAGGCGCGTGCCCTCCGCCTTGACCACGGTCATCGGGTTGATCTTGTCCTGGGCGGACCAGGAGTGGAACACGTGCGCGCGGTCCAGCTCGTGGGCGCGGCGCCCGGCGGCCAGCTCCGCCTCGGTGGGCGCGGTGCCGGCACCCGCCCCGGAGGCGCCCGAGGGCCCGGGGTTGCCGGCGGTGCCGGTGGTGGAGGTCAGTGTCTCGGTCATGGTGCTCCTTCGGGGCGCGGTGTCGGTGGTCGCGGTGTCGGTGGGCGTGGTGGCGGTGCGACGGCTAGTCGTTCTGCGGGAAGCCCAGGTTCAGGCCGCCGTGGCTGGGGTCCTGCCAGCGCGTGGTGACGACCTTGCCGCGGGTGAAGAAGTGCACGCCCTCGGTGCCGTGGGCGTGGGTGTCGCCGAAGAGCGAGTTCTTCCAGCCGCCGAAGGAGTAGTACGCCATGGGCACCGGCACGGGCACGTTGATGCCGACCATGCCCACCTGGATCTCGTTCTGGTAGCGCCGGGCGGCGCCGCCGTCGTTCGTGAAGATCGCGG
Organism: Arthrobacter halodurans; assembly: GCF_041877255.1. Lineage (NCBI taxonomy): Bacteria > Bacillati > Actinomycetota > Actinomycetes > Micrococcales > Micrococcaceae > Arthrobacter > Arthrobacter halodurans. The sequence continues at coordinate 147,512 of NZ_JBHDLJ010000003.1, read as the reverse complement.
TGCCGTTGCCGTACGGGCTGTCGTTGACCAGCTGCACGGCGTCGTCGTACGCGTCCACGCGCAGGACCGAGAGCACCGGGCCGAAGATCTCGTCCGTGTAGATCGGCATCTCCGTGGTGACGTGGTCGAACAGCGTGGGGCCGAGGAAGAAGCCCGACGGGCCCTCGGGGGTGGACTCGGCGTCGAACTGGTCGGTCGCCGAGGTGTTCACGCGGCCGTCGAGGACCACCGTGGCCCCGGCGGCCTCGCCGGCGTCGATGTAGCCGGCCACGCGGTCGCGGTGCGCCGCGGTGACCAACGGGCCCATATCGCAGCCGCGCAGGCCGTCGCCGGTGCGCAGGGAGCGGGTGCGGTCGGCGATCTTGGAGACCAGCTCGTCGGCGATGTCGCCCACGGCGACCAGCGCGGAGACGGCCATGCAGCGCTCGCCCGCGGAGCCGAAGCCGGCGTTGACCGCGGCGTCGGCGGCGAGGTCCAGGTCGGCGTCGGGCAGCACCACCATGTGGTTCTTGGCGCCGCCGAGGGCCTGCACGCGCTTGCCGTTGGCGGTGCCGCGGGAGTAGACGTACTGGGCGATCGGGGTGGAGCCGACGAAGGAGACGGCCTTGATGGACGGGTTGTCCAGCAGTGCGTCGACGGCCTCCTTGTCGCCGTTCACGACGTTGAAGACGCCGTCCGGCAGTCCGGCTTCCTTCCACAGCTCGGCCATCCACACGGTGGCGGTGGGGACCTTCTCGCTGGGCTTGACGACGACGGTGTTGCCGGCCGCGATCGCCAGCGGGAAGAACCACATGGGCACCATGGCCGGGAAGTTGAAGGGGGAGATGATGGCCACCGGGCCCAGCGGCTGGCGCATGGAGTGCACGTCGACCTTGGTGGACGCGCCCTCGCTGAAGCCGCCCTTGAGCAGGTGCGGCATGCCGCAGGCGAACTCGACGACCTCCTGGCCGCGGGTGACCTCGCCGAGCGCGTCGTCGAGGACCTTGCCGTGCTCGGCCGTGATGATGGCCGCGAGCTCGTGCTTGCGGGAGTTCAGCAGCTCGCGGAAGGAGAAGAGGACCTGCGCGCGGCGGGCCAGCGAGGTGTCGCGCCAGGCCGGGAAGGCGGCGGCCGCGGCGGCGACGGCGGCGTCCACGTCCTGGGTGCGGGCCAGCGCCACGCGGCCGGAGACCTCTCCGGTGGCCGGGTTGGTGACGGGCGCGGTGCGCTCGGAGCCGGCCGCGGTGGACTCGCCGCCGATCCAGTGGAGGATGGTGGGCTCGCCGGAGGCGGACTCGGGGCGGGCGGACTGCTGGGTGATGGTCATCGTCACTCCTGATGGGTCGGGGGAGGGTTTCGGCCGTGGGGCCCTGCACCCATCCTGCCCCCGGGTCCCCAGCCGCACAACGGGCAACCTGTCGGAAATCCATCCCGAATGATTACACTGTGTCAATGCACCTCAGCGTCCGCACCCTCCTCGCCCTCCCCGAGCTCCGGGCCGCGGACCCCGAGCTCCTCGCCGGGGCCGAGGGCCTCGACGCCCCTGTGCGCTGGGTCCACGTCTCCGAGCAGGCCGGCGCGTCTGTCCTCCTGCAGGGCGGGGAGTTCGTCCTCAGCACCGGTCAGGCGTTCGACGGCGGCGCCCCGCTGGGCGCGGACGCGGTGGCCGCGCACCTGCGCGGCTTCCGCGAGGCCGGGGCGGCGGGCATCGCCTTCGAGATCCTCGGGGACCGGCCGGCGACGGCGGCGCTGCTGCGCGGCGTCGCGGACGCGGCCGGCCTGCCCGTGGTGCTCCTGCGCCGCCGGATCAGGTTCGTCGGCGTCACCGAGACCGTCCACCGCATGATCGTCGCGGACCAGGTGCGCCAGCTGGAGGCCTCGCGCCGGGTGCACGAGGCCTTCACCGCGCTCAGCGTGGAGAACGCCGGGGCCCAGGAGATCGTCGCCGCCGCGGCCGGGCTGGCCGGGCGGACCGTGCTGTTCGAGTCCCCGGATGGCACGGTGCTGCACGCGGGGACAGGGCTGCACGCGGGGGCAGGGCCGCACGCCGGGGAGGGGCCGCGCGCGGGGGAGGGCTCCGGTGCGCTGGCCGCAGACTGGGCGCGCCGCCGCGCCGGGACCGCCGCGGAGGACACGCTGACCGCGCCGGTCGCGGGGGCCGGCCAGGACTGGGGCCGCCTCGCCGCCCCCGGGACCCCGCCGGACGACGACGCCGCGGCCATGGTCCTCCAGCGCGCCGCGCAGGCCCTGGCCATCCACCACATGGCCGAGCGGGACCAGCGCGAGGTGGCCCGCCAGGCCGAGGCCGTGCTGGTCAACGAGCTGCGCCAGCCCGGGACGCTGACCGAGGAGCAGGCGCTGGACCGCGCCGCGGCCATGGGGTTCGACGCCGGGGTCGCGTACGTCCCGGTGGTGCTGGCCCTCGACGCCGGACGCGGAGGCCCGCTCGACGCGCAGCGCCGCGGGCGGCTGGTCATGGACGCGCTCGCCCGGGTGGTGTCCGCCGCGCGGGCCTCGGCGCTGGTCGCCCGGCTGCACTCGGACCAGGTCGGTTTGCTGCTGGCCCTGCCGGCCCGGCAGCTCGAGGACCCGCTGCTGGCCCGCGTCTGCGCCGGCCTGGCGCGGACCGCCCTCGACGGAGGCAGCACGCAGTCCGGCACGGGGCAGTCCGGAACCGCGCCCGGAACTCCGACGTCCGGAACCGCGCCCGGAACTGCGACATCCGGATCGGCGCCCTGGTGGACCGTGGGCGTGGGCCGCGCCCAGGCCTCGCTGCTGGACGCGGCCCTCGGGCTCGACGAGGCCGGGCACGTCGCGCAGGGTGCCGCCTCGCTGCCCGCCGCCGAGCGCGCCCGCCGCCCGTACCACCGCTCCGCCGACGTGCGGCTGCGCGGGCTGCTCGCCGTCCTGCGGGAGGACCCGCGCGTGCGGGCGTTCGCCGACTCCGAGCTCGCCGGACTGGCCCCGGTCGAGCTGGGCCTGCTCGAGCGGTTCCTGGCCGCCGGCGGCAACAAGGCGGCGCTGGCGCGCGGCGAGCTGGTCAGCCGCCCGGCGCTCTACGCCCGCCTGGACCGGCTGGAGCGCCGGCTCGGCGTGCCCCTGGACGACGCCGAGTCCCGCGCCTCCCTGCACGTCGCCGTCCTCGTGTGGCGGCTCGGCGCGCGGTGACGGGCACAATGGGGGAGTGACCAAGCCCTTCACGCTCGTCCAGCTCCGCTACTTCGCCGCCGTCGCCGAGACGCAGAACATGACCGAGGCCGCGGTGCGCCTGAACGTCACCCAGTCCACGCTGTCCTCCGCGATCGCGCAGCTCGAGGGCGAGGTGGGCGCGTCCCTGTTCGTGCGGATGCCGCGGCGCGGGCTGCGCCTGACCGACGCCGGCCGGCGGCTGGCCCGCGAGCTCGGCCCGTTCCTCGAGGAGGCCGACCGGATCAACGCGCTGGTCGCGGGGGAGGCGGACGCGCTCGACGGCGAGCTGCGCGTGGGCCTGTTCGCCCCGCTGGCGCCGTTCCGCGCCCCGGTGATCCTCTCCGCGTTCGAGCGCAGCCATCCAAAGGTGCACGTCTCCTTCCTCGAGGGCGACCAGCAGTTCGTCCAGCGGGCCCTCGCCGAGGGGCGCTGCGACGTCGCGCTGATGTACGACATCGGGCTGGAGGCGGGGTTCACCACGCACGTCGTCGAGCGCGTCCCGCCGCACGTGATCGTCCACGCCGGTCACCCGCTGGCCGCCGCCGCGGACCGCGAGGTGTGGCTGGCCGAGCTGGCCGCCGAGCCGCTGATCCTGCTGGACCTGCCGCACACTCGCGAGTACTTCCTGCACCTGTTCCGCCTGGCCGGGATCGAGCCGCGGATCCGCCACCGGGCCACGGGGTACGAGACCGTGCGGGCGTTCGTCGGGAAGGGGCACGGCTACTCCGTGCTCAACCAGCGCATCCACCACCAGCTGACCTACGTCGGGGACCGGATCGTCCCGCTCACCCTCGCCGACGACCTGCCGTCGATCGCCGTGGTCCTGGTCCGGCCCGACGGCGTCCGCCCCACCCGCCGCGCCCTCGCCTTCGAGGAGGTGTGCCTCCGGCTCTACGGGGCCACCCGCGACTGAGGCGGACGTCGTGCACACATCGATTTCCTCGATGCGAAACAGCGAAAGAATCAATTAGACACCTGTGACGGCGGTCACGCAGACTGGAACGACAGAAGACCTCCCTTCCCGGACCCGGCGCCTCCACGCGCCGCGCGGACGCCGCAACGGCGCGGATCCCGTCCCGGGAAGGGCCACCACCCCACCAGGAGACCACGATGCCCGAGCAGGACCACCGTTTCCACGGTGTTTCGCGCACCCCAGGCCCCCGGGCCGGAACGCGAAACAACAACGCACCGACGCATTCACCGTCCCGAAACACCGCGGGCGTCCCCGGTAACCGCGCCTCCCTACGGTTGATGCCATGACCACCACACAGCAGCCAGCCCCCGTTCCGGGCCCGGGCACCGAGACCGCCGTCGAATTCAACACCGGACGCAAGTCCACCGGCCTGCAGAAGCGCGTCCTCGCCGGCGGCAGCGTCGGGCAGTTCATCGAGTTCTACGACTTCTCGCTCTACGGCCTCTCCGCCGTCGTGCTCTCCCAACTCTTCTTCCCGAGCCAGAGCCCCGTCGTCGCCCTGCTCTCCGTCTTCGCGACGTTCGGCGTCGCGTTCTTCATCCGCCCGCTCGGCGGTCTGTTCTTCGGCGCCCTCGGCGACAAGATCGGGCGCCGCAAGGTCCTGTACGTCACGCTGCTGACCATCGGCGTCGCCACCGCGGCCATCGGCCTGCTCCCGACGTACGCCACGGTCGGCGCGCTCGCCCCGGTCCTCCTGGTCACCTGCCGCCTGATGCAGGGCTTCTCCGCTGGCGGCGAGTCCGTCGGCGCCCCGGCGTTCGTGTTCGAGCACGCCCCCGTGGACCGCCGCGGCTTCTGGCTGAACATCACGCTCGCCGCCACCGCGCTGCCCTCCGTGGTCGCCGGCACGCTGATCCTGGTGCTGAGCCAGTCGATGAGCGACGAGGCGTTCATGAGCTGGGGCTGGCGCGTGCCGTTCCTGCTGGCCCTGCCGCTGGCCGTGTTCGGCCTCTGGATCCGCTCCCGCACCGAGGAGTCGCAGGCGTTCAAGCAGGTCGCCGCCGCCGAGCAGACCAAGGAGTACAGCCCGGTCCGCGAGGCCTTCCGCGAGAACCGCCTGCGCATGGTGCAGGTCGTGTTCGTCATGGGCCTGACCGCCATGGGCTTCTACTTCCTGGTCGGCTACTTCGTCCCGTTCGTGCAGACCAGCGGCAACCTGACCCGCGAGCAGTCGCTCATGGCCAACGCCGCGGCGCTGCTGTTCTACGCGATCCTGCTGCCGATCGGCGGCATCATCGGCGACAAGGTGGGCCGCAAGCCCATGCTGATCGCCGGAGCCGCGGCCATCGCCGTCTTCGCGGTCCCGTGCTTCATGCTGGTCACCAGCGGCTCGCTGATGCTGGCGATCCTCGGCCAGCTGCTGTTCGTGGTCCCGCTCTGCATCTACGGCGGCGGCTGCTACACCTTCTTCGTCGAGATCTTCACGACGCGGACCCGCTTCACCTCCGCGGCCGTGAGCTACAACCTGGCCTACGCCCTGTTCGGCGGCACCGCGCCGTTCATCGGCACGGCGCTGATCGGCGCCACCGGCAACAGCATCGCCCCGGGCATCTACCTGGCCGTGGCCGCCGTGATCGTCCTGCTGCTGCTGACGCTGACCAAGGTCCCCGAGACCCGCGGCAACCTGCACTAGCCGCGGACGGCCGCGGGTCCCCGGGGACCCGCGGCCAACCGCACCCTCCCGCACGCACCCCCCGCACTAGGAGCACCACCGTGAACGCCCAAGCCTTCCTGACCGACTTCCACTACGTCGCCACCTTCGGGGCCACCGACAACAACGGCGTCGACCGCCAGGCCGCCACCGCCGAGGACAAGATCAGCCGCGACTGGTTCGCAGCCTTCGCCCGGCAGCGGAACTGGGAGACCCGGGTGGACGGGATCGGCAACATGTTCGCGCTCGTCGAGTTCACCCCCGGCGCGCCGTACATCCTCATCGGCTCGCACCTGGACTCGCAGCCCCTCGGCGGCCGGTTCGACGGCGCGTACGGCGTGATCGCCGGGCTGCACGCCGCCGAGCGGGTGGCGGAGCGCGTCCGGGAGGAGGGCGCCCGGCCGCCGTTCAACCTCGCGGTCGTCAACTGGTTCAACGAGGAGGGCGGCCGGTTCGCCCCCTCGATCATGGGCAGCTCCGTCTTCGCCGGGCTGATGGACCAGGACCGCATGCTCGCGGTCCGCGACCTCCAGGGCACCAGCGTCCGCGAGGCGCTGGAGGGCATCGGCTACCTCGGCGCGGACGAGCGCCCCGAGGTCGCCGGCTACGCGGAGATCCACATCGAGCAGGGCCGGATCCTGGAGCGCGAGGGCTACACGATCGGCGCCGTCGACTACTCCTGGCACACGCAGAAGCTGGACATCGAGGTGCTCGGCGAGCAGTCGCACACCGGCGCCACCGCCATGGCGGACCGGCACGACGCGCTGGTCGCGGCGTCGAAAGTCGTGCTCATGGTCCACGACGTCACGAAGGACTTCGAGGAGGAGGCACTGGTCTCCTCCGTGGGGCAGCTGACCCTGGAGCCCAACTCCCCGATCGTGGTCCCCCGCCGCGTGCACCTGGTCGCGGACCTGCGCTCGGCCAGCCCGGAGACCGTCGCGGCGGCCCGCGCCACGCTCCTGGAGCAGATCGCCGCCCTCGCGGTGGAGCACGACATCCGCATCAACGTGAAGGACTTCGACGTCCGCGGCATCCAGCGCTACCCGGAGGACGGCCTCGAGCTCGCGGAGAAGGTCGCCGCGGACCTCGGCCTGGGCGCGCGCCGCATCCGCACCATGGCCGGCCACGACTCGGTGGCCCTGAACCGGATCGTGCCCACCGTCATGATGTTCATCCCGTCCGTGGACGGCGTCTCCCACTGCGAGCGCGAGTTCACCACCGACGAGGACATGGTGGCCGGCGTCGACGCGCTGGCCGGCGTCGCGTGGGAGATGGTCCGCGGCGCGCTCGCCGGGGACCGCGAGCCCGCCGCGGCCGCGAGCGGGGCCGGCGCGTAGTGGGGGAGCTCCACTACCTCGACGCCGCGACCGCGCTGCGCCTCTTCCGGGCCCGCGAGCTCTCGCCCGTGGAGCTCATGAACGCGGTGATCGCCCGGACCGCGGAGGTCAACGGCGAGGTCAACGCGCTCACCGAGACCCTCTTCGACGATGCGCTCGCCGCCGCCCGGCTGGCCGAGGCGCGCTACGCGCGGCCCGCGGACGACGCCGGCGCCCCGCCCGCGCTGTTGGGACTGCCGGTGGCGACGAAGGAGAAGCACGCGCTCGCCGGCCGGACGATCGAGCAGGGCCTGGGCTCCCACCGCGGACGGACCGCCGCCGCCGACCACCCCGTGGTCGCGCGCATCCGGGCCGCGGGCGGGATCGTGCACGCGAGGACCGCGTCCCCCGAGTTCAGCTGCGCCACCGTCACGCACAGTCCGATGTGGGGCGTGACCCGCAACCCCTGGAACCTGGACCGTTCGCCGGGCGGCTCCTCGGGCGGCGCGGGCGCCGCGCTGGCCGCGGGCCTCGCGCCGCTGGCCACCGCCAGCGACATCGCCGGCTCCACCCGCATCCCCGCCGGCTTCACCGGCACGGTCGGCTACAAGGCGCCCTACGGCCGGGTGCCCGGCGCCCCGCCGCTGTCCGCGGACTGGTACCGCGGGGACGGGCCGATGGCGCGCACCGTCGCCGACACCGCGCTGCTGGCCAACGTCATGTCCGGGCCCGACGCCGTGGACCACAACACGGTCCCGGCCGGGGAACCGATCCCGCTGGCCCACGCGCCCGTCGCCGGGATGCGGATCGCGCTGAGCGTGACGCTCAGCGACTTCCCGGTGGACCCGGCGGTGGAGGCCAACACCCGCGCCGTGGCCGCGGCCCTGCGCGACGCCGGCGCCGACGTCGTCGAGGTGTCGCTGCCGTGGACCACGGACCGGGTCCGGGAAACCATCTTCACGCACTTCGGCCACATTCTGGGCCCGGCCATGGCGGCGGAGATCGCCGGCGGGGACGCCCCGCTGGCCGCCTACACCACCCGGTTCATCGCCGACGCCGCGGCCGCCGCGGCGCGGAACACGCTGGCGGAGGGCCTGGCGATGGACGCGCGGATCCAGGCGGAGCTCGCCGCCGCGATGTCCGGCTTCGACGCGCTGCTGTGCCCGACGTCGGGCGTCTCGTCGCTGGACGCGGCGGGGGACTACCTGGACGGGATCGACGTCGGCGGCCGCCACCTGGAGCACTACTGGGAGGCCCACCTGACCAGCCCATTCAACGTGGCCAACCGGTGCCCGGTGCTCGCGGTGCCCAGCGGCTTCGCGGCCGACGGCGTGCCGACGGGCGTCCAGGTGGTCGGGCACCCGTTCGCCGAGGCGTCGGTCTTCCGGATCGGCGCGGCCATCGAGGCCCTGCTTCCCTGGGCCCACCACCGCCCGTCCTTCAGCGGGAAGCTCGCCGTTTAGGTAGGTCGAGCTTGTCGAGACCCGGTGGTCGAGCTGTCCTCAAAGTAGGTCGAGCCTGTCGAGACCGAGCCCCTTCACATAGGCCGCCTGCCCCACGTGCTGCGCGGTGTCGTTAAGCACGCTGACCAGCCGGACGGCCGCCGTCACGGGCGGGCCGAACCGCAGGTCCACGACCGTCCGGTAGCCGTCGGCATCCAGCGAGCGCAGCACCTCCAGCGTCCGTTCGTGCACGGCGGCGTGGTACCCGTCCAACAGGGCCGGGTCGCCGACGCCGAACCGCGCGACGTCGTCCGCGCCATGCCCGTAGCCCGTGTCCTCGTCGGGGTACGGCAGCGCGAACCGCTCCCGCCAGCCGGCGTCGAGCCACAGCTGGCCGCGGCGCTCGTGCCCCCAGTCCGACGGCGGCTCCTCGCCGCCGAGCACCGCGGCCAGACCGGCGAGGTGGTCGTCCTGGATCCGGGTGAGGTGCCACGCCAGCCAGCCGATCGAGTTGGCCCCCGCGGCGGGGCGGTGGAGGACCGTTGCGGGCGACGCGCCCGCCAGCACCGCGTGCAGGTCCTCCCGCACCCGCTCGAACCCGTCGATCAAAACGTCCCGCACCAGTTCCGCATCCATGACCAGATGCTAGCCGCCACGCGATACGCCGCAGAAGACCGGAAGACGTGCCGGCCGGCATCCGGCGTGGGCGAAGAGAAATCCACCATCTTCTCTGGCGCTCGGTGCGGGCCTGTTCTAAGGTTCGGCTCAACCGGTTTCCGGGGGAAAACCACGATCGTTGGGGGCGATATATAGGGATAGCTGGACGGACCAGATGTAGGGATCGCCATGACCGTGGACCAAGGCAGACAAGCCTCCGGATCGAACGGAGGCCCCTACGGCTCCGGCGGGGCAGGGGGGACCTCGCCGCCCGTGTCCCGCCGCACGCTCATTGCGGGAGGCATCGCTTCCGTGTTGGCCGCAGGCAGCGCCCTCGGGGACACCGTCCTCCGGAACGAATCGCAGGCCGCCGCCCGGAAGCCCCGGACGGTCTTCGTCTCCTCTTCGCTGGGTTCCGACACATGGAGCGGTACGCGCGCCCGACCCTGGGCCACGTTGGGACGCGTCGAATCGGCGCTGCGTTCCGGGGCACTGCGACGGACTGACCGGGCCCTCCTCCGTCGCGGAGACACCTTCTTCGGGTCGCTCGCATTCCCCGCACTCCGGGGCTCGGCGGGGGTCTTCACCCTCGGCGCGTACGGAGCGGGCGCCAAGCCCGTGGTCTCCGGGTACAAGGTGAGCCGCGACAAGTGGCGACGCCACGCCTCCGGCATCTGGAAGCTGGACCTGCGCCCCGGATCCGGGCACTTCGGGGGGAACACCGGATCCGCCAGCACCGACGTCGCCTTCCTCAAGGTGGGGCGGTCGATCAAGGGGCGGAAACGCTGGACAATCGGGGCCGTGGCCAACGAGTGGGATTTCTACAGCGGCGGCGGATTCGTCTACGTCAGGAAGGCCACGTCGCCGGGCGCCGGCGTCCGCGTCTGCGTCAAGCAGACGGGCATCACGCCGACGTCCAACACGGTCGTGACAAACCTGGACATCGTGGGGCACGGAGCCCACGGCATCGCCGTCGTCTCCATGAACAACGTCCTGATCAGGGGAAACACGATCCGCGAAATCGGCGGGGCCAGGCTGCGGCCGGACACCAGATACGGCAATGGCGTGGAGATCTGGATCGGCTCGGCGAACGTCAGGGCGGAACGGAACGTGGTGAAGGATGTCTACGACGTCGCCTTCACCCTGCAGGGGGAAGCGGTCGGCGGCAGGTCCGGATGGCGCAACGTCCACATCACGCGCAATGTGTCCGACCGGTGCAACATGTCGTTCGAGCTCTGGTCCATCGGTCCACGCAAGAAGGGGACCGGGTTCGTCAACTGCTCCTTCACGGGGAATACCTGCAGGAACGCCGGCTATTCCTGGGGACAGGCCGTCAGGCCGGACCGCGCGGGAAAGGGGACGCACCTACTCCTGTATCGGATGGACCTCCCGACCGACGTCGAGGTCACCGGCAACGTCTTCGGCCGGGCCTACAGCAACTACGCGTACATCCACGACAAGACTGCCCCCGCGGGGTTCTCCAGCCACCACAACACCATTTCGCTGCGCAGGGGCCAGAAGATCGTCCACCAGGGACCCCACACGCTAGAAACGGCCAAGGCGTACGTGCGGGTCACCGGCGCGGAGGTGGGGACGGCGTTCCGGAGGGTATAGCACGTCCGCCCCTCCGCCGGGGAAGGGGCGCCCCGGACCGGCGCCACCGGCGAACTCGGCCCGCCAACGCCTGCGGATAGACTCGCAACCATGATCGTCGGCATTGGTGTGGACGTTGTCCAAGTCTCCCGTTTCAGGCAGCAGCTCGAGCGCACGCCCGCCCTGCGCGAGCGCCTCTTCGTCCCGGCCGAGCGCGAACTGAACATCCGCTCGCTCGCGGCGCGGTTCGCCGCCAAGGAGGCCGTCGCGAAGGCCCTCGGCGCGCCGGTGGGCATGAACTGGCAGCACTGCCAGGTGGTGGTCGACGCCGCCGGGGACCCGCACGTGATGGTCGACGGGACCGTGGCCGAGGCCGCGACGAAGAAGGGCGTGCTGTTTTGGCACCTGTCCCTGAGCCACGACGGCGACCTGGCCACGGCCATGGTCGTCGCGGAGCGCTAGCCGTGATCCCCGCCTACACCGGCGCGCAGGTCCGGGCCGCCGAGCAGCCGCTGCTCGACGCCGGGGCGGGGCCCGGGCTGATGCGCCGCGCCGCCCACGGGCTCGCCCGGCACACCGCGGAACTCCTGCGGCGCGAGCGCGGCCGGGTCTACGGCACGCGGGCCGCCGCGCTGGTTGGCACCGGGAACAACGGGGGAGACGCGCTCTTCGCAATGGCGTTCCTGACTAGGCGCGGCGTTGCCTGCACCGCCGTCCTGCTCGGGGAGAAGGCGCACGACGCCGGCCTCGCCGCGTTCCGCCGGGCCGGCGGCCGCGTCGTGGACGGACGTCCCGGGAACAACGCCGGGGCGCAGCCTCGGGAGGACGAAGACACCGACGACGGTGGAACGGATGACGGGTCCCCGCGCTGGCGCGCCGCGGTCGCCGCACTGGCGGGCGCGGACGTCGTCATCGACGCGGTGCTCGGCACCGGCGCCCGCGGCGGGATCGAGCTGCCGCTGCTGCCGAACGGCGCGCTGGTCGTCGCCTGCGATCTGCCCTCCGGCGTGGACGCCGACACCGGCAACGCCGCTGACTCAGCTCTTGAGGCGGACCTGACTGTCACGTTCGGCGCGCTCAAGACCGGCCTGGCCGTCGGCCGGGGCCACCTGCTCGCGGGGCGGGTCGAGGTCGTCGACATCGGGCTGGGACCGCACCTCGGGGACCCCGACCTCTACGTCATAGAGCGGTCGGACGTGGCCCGGCTCCTGCCGCGCCCGGCGCGCGACGCGCACAAGTACTCCCGCGGCGTGCTGGGGCTGGTCGCCGGGTGCGACCGGTACCCGGGGGCGGCGGTCCTGAGCGCCACGGCGGCCGTCAACGCCGGGCTGGGCATGCTGCGCACCGTGGCCCTCGGCCGCGCGGCGGAGCTCCTGGCGCACGCCGTGCCGGAGGCCGTGCCCGCCGAGGACACGGACGTCCGCGTGCAGGCCTGGGCCGTGGGGCCGGGGATCGGGGACGACGCCGGACAGTTGGCCGCCGCCAAGCGGGCCATCGCCTCGGGCCTGCCCTGCGTGGTGGACGCGAGCGCGCTGCGCCGTTTTGAACCGTCAGACGGCCGCGGAAACATCGTCCTGACGCCACACGCGGGGGAGTTGCAGGACCTGCTGACCCGGGCAGGCCTGGACGTGGAGGCGGGGGACATCGCCGCGGATCCGGTGAGGTGGGCGCGCCGAGCGGCGTCCACCTATTCGTCGGTGGTGCTGCTCAAGGGCCCGGCGACGGTGTGCGCGGCGCCGGACGGTTACACGGTGGTCTGCAACGCGGGCGGCCCGGAGCTGGCGACCGCTGGCAGCGGCGACGTGCTCACGGGCATCATCGGAAAGTTCCTGGCCACGGGCAACCAGCTCGGGGACACCCGTTCCTTAGTCCAGGTCGCGGCGACCGCGGCCGCGGTGCACGGGCTAACGGTCCACACGATCGGGTCCGCTGCCACGCCCCAGAGCGCGCGGGCCTTGGCCGAGCGGGTGTCCGCCGCGGTGGACACCGTAGGAAACTAGTAGGCGCCGTCCTTGCCGACCACGGCCTTGGCCGTGCGGAAGAGGATGACGAAGTCCTGCATCATCGACCAGTTCTCCACGTAGTAGAGATCCAGACGCACGCTGTCGTCCCACGAGAGGTCGGACCGGCCACTGACCTGCCACAGCCCGGTGATGCCCGGCTGCACCATCAGGCGACGGTGCACGTAGTCCTCGTAGGTGGCGACCTCGCCGGGCAGCGGGGGACGGGGTCCCACCATGCTCATCTCGCCGACGAACACGTTCCAGAGCTGCGGCAGCTCGTCGATGCTGAACCGGCGGATGAACGCACCCAGGCGGGTGATGCGCGGATCGTTCTTCAGCTTAAACAGGACGCCGTTGCCCTCGCTCTGCGCGCGGAGCGCCTCCAAACGAGCTTCGGCGTCGACGACCATCGAGCGGAACTTGTGCATCTTGAACGGCGCGCCGTCCTTACCCACGCGGTCCTGGTGGAAGAACGCGGGGCCGGGGGAATCGAGCTTGACGGCGATCGCGACGGCAATCAGCAGTGGAGACAGCAGCAACATGGCCAGCCCGGAGGACAGGATGTCGAAGGTGCGCTTGGCGACACCCTTCGTGCCCTCGAGTTTTGGCGTCGTCACGTGGATCATCGGCAGGCCGGCCACGGGTTGCGTGTGGATGCGGGGCCCGGCGACGTCGGTCAGCGCGGGCGCCATGATCATGCTGATACCGCGGGCTTGAAGTTCCCAACCCAGTTCCCGGATGAGCCGGGGCTTGAGCGCGGATCCGCTGGAGATGGCGATGGCGTCCGCATCGCCCTGTTCAATGGCTCCGAGGATGCCCTCGAGGTTCGTGGACACACTGAGAACTGGAACGGGCAGTTCTTGACCGTTGGGAGCCTCCATGCGGAACCCGGGCATCACCGCGGCGACCGGAACGTAGCCCGCCTCCGGCGCCGACATCAGACCGCGGCACAGGTGTTCCACGGCACCAGGGCCGCCCAAGATGACGATGCGGCGAGTGAACTTTCCCTGGCGGCGCCCGGCTGCCAACCTGCGACGGAACAGCCAACGGCCAATTAAAATCAGGGCGAGGCCGAGGGGAAGAGCCAGGCCTACGTAACCCCGTGCCGTGTCTACATCAGCCGCGTAAGACAAGATGGCTATGCCACCGAATAGGTACAGGGAGGCGGCAGTGACACGCTTGTATTCTTCGGTGCCAGCACCCAAGATTCGGATTTCTCGACTGTTCCAAGCAGTGAGGAAGAGCCACCACAGCACGGCTATCGCGACGCTCACAACCCAGTAGTTGGGCTGCACACGTTGTGTGACGATGACGTCGTCGCTTTGAAACCCAAATCTCAGAAGTTGCGCCGCGCCAATGGCAACACTAATGCACGCGGCATCGAGCAGCGCTAGACGGTTGGGCAGCAAGACGCGCCAATGATAGCGATTCGGACTCAACCGTGTTCCCCCACGTTGTTGATGCATTGAGTGATGCTCGGGCGCCCGAGGTTCAGGTGCGACCCCACAATGCTACAGCCCGCATTGTCGCGCACAGATGCGGACACTGTCGCAAGTACAGACACTGGCCCCTGTTCTAATCCCAGAAGAGGGGCGTCGGCCATAGCAGCCGACGCCCACCCTGTTAGCCGCGGAAGCTGTCCCGATGGTCACGGAACCAATCGACGGTTTGGCGAATGCCATCCTCCAAAGAAACCGAAGCGGTCCAGCCAGCCGCGGCGAGCTTGGAAACATCCATGAGCTTGCGCGGCGTCCCATCGGGCTGACTAGCGTCCCACTCCATGCGGCCGGTGTAGCCGACGGTAGACGCCACCGTTTCAGCCAGCTCTTTGATGCTTACATCACTTCCCACGCCGACGTTGACCTGTTCCGGTCCGTCGTAATTCTCGAGAAGGAAGAGGCACGCCGAAGCCATGTCATCCACGTGGAGGAATTCACGGAGCGGTGAACCGGTGCCCCAGTTGACCACTGTCTCGGTCCCGTCTCGAACCGCCTCATCGTAGCGGCGGATCAATGCCGGCATGACGTGTGAACCCGTCGGCGAGAAATTGTCACCTGGGCCATACAGGTTGGTGGGCATGGCCGAGATCCACGGTTTTCCGTACTGCCGGCGCACCGCCTGAACCTGCAGGATGCCTGCGATCTTCGCGATGGCGTAGGCATCGTTGGTGGGTTCCAGATGCCCGGTGAGGAGGTACTCCTCCTTCAGCGGCTGTGGCGCCAGCTTGGGGTAGATGCACGACGACCCGAGGAACAGGAGGCGCTCCACATCGTTCTCAAGCGCGGCGTCCATGGTGTTGACCTGAATCTGCAAGTTCTCGCTCAGGAAGTCCACCGGGTACGAATTGTTGGCCATGATGCCGCCGACCTTGGCGGCAGCGAGAACAACGTACTGGGGCTTCTCCTCGGAGAAGAAACCGAAAACATCGTCCCGGTTCTTGAGGTCCAGCTCGGTGGACGTTCGTCCGATCAGATTCGTGAAGCCCTCCGACTCCAGCTTCCGCCAGATCGCGGAACCAACTAGACCCCGGTGTCCAGCGACGTAGACCTTCGCGTCCCGGTCCAGAGACTGTGGTTTGAAAGCAGCGGGATCCATCTAGACGCGGACTTTCCAGCTGTCGAGGTCCACGGAGTCGATCCAGTGGTGGCCGGCGTTCTTCAGCGTTTCGATGTCCGCGTCCACCATGATCCGTGCAAGCTCTGGGGTCTTGACGGTCGGTTCCCACTCGAGCTTGTCCTTGGCCTTGGAGTAGTCGCCAATGAGGGCATCGACCTCCGTGGGGCGAAGGTAGCGTTCGTCGAACTTGACGTAGTCCTCCCAGTTCAGTCCAACGTGCTCGAAGGAGTAGGCGAGGAAATCCTTGACGGTATAGCCCTCGCCTGTCGCCAGCACGAAGTCTTCGGGCTCATCAACCTGGAGCATCCTCCACATGCCTTCCACGTACTCAGCGGCATAGCCCCAGTCGCGGACAGAGTCGAGGTTGCCCATGTAGAGCTCATGCTGCCTACCCGCCTTGATAGCTGCAACTGCACGCGTGATCTTGCGGGTCACGAACGTTTCGCCACGGCGGGGAGACTCATGGTTGAACAGAATGCCGTTGACGGCGAACATGCCATATGCCTCGCGATAGTTCTTGGTGATCCAGTAGCTGTAGACCTTTGCAGCGCCGTATGGAGACCTAGGGTAGAAAGGTGTCTCCTCGTTCTGTGGTGGCGGAGTGGCGCCAAACATTTCCGATGAAGATGCCTGATAAAAGCGCGCGTCGACATTCGCCATTCGCATGGCCTCTAGCAGTCGCACAGTGCCTATGCCTGTGGTGTTGGCTGTGTGTTCAGGCTCGTCAAATGAGACCCTCACATGTGATTGCGCTGCCAAGTTGTAAACTTCGTCTGGCTTGATCTCGGCCAGGAGAGTGACTAGTCGCGCACCGTCTGACAAGTCGCCATAGTGCAGAAATAGTTTGGCCCCCGATTGGTGTGGATCCACGTAAAGATGATCGATCCGTGCCGTATTAAAGGTCGATGCTCGTCGTATAAGTCCATGGACTTCATAGCCCTTTGCTAGGAGCAGTTCTGTTAAGTACGAGCCATCTTGACCAGTAATTCCAGTGATAAGTGCGCGTTTCAATTATTTTCCTTGATCTACGATAAAGCTGGTTCTCGCTCTTTGCATAGTGACTTGCGGCTCTACTCACTAAAGTCGCTGTGAGCTCGTTAGCGACTCGGTCGATAGGGGTCTAAGGTCTCCAACGCCGCACTCGAGCTCCTCCTGCGATTCTAAGACGGCGGTAAGCCCCCATGGCGGCGGCGAAAGTCTTATCCAGATTCTTCGTCCCGAAGAGCAGCTCGCCGTTCTTTTCACGCATGGCGTGGTACAGCATCTCGCGATCCAGCATAGTGGTCTGACTGTGGGCACCACCAAGTAAGAACCGGGACAGGGGACGATGCCACGTTACCGGGAGGCTTACCTGACTAGCCCGAATAGCCAGTTCTTGGTCGCATGCGAACATGAATTTCTCATCAAAGCCGCCGAGTTCTCGAAAAAACTTGGTCTGCATGTAGGTGGACTGGTGCGGGGCGAAAGCTAAACCCAATGCGCGATGCCGCGCGGATGATGCTGTCTGATTCGTCGCACCCTGGTGCCTTCCCGCGCCGTCAACGTAGTTCATCTCACCGAAAGCCCATGTCCAAGCGGTTCGGTTCCAATCACTGGCGACAAACGCCAGATCATCGTCGCCTTGGAATACATCTCCCGAGTTCATGAATACGAGAAGTCGGCCCCGCGCCAACTTCGCACCCTTGTTCATTGCATTAAAAATTCCTGTGTCGTGTTCGGATTTCCACGACACCTTCGGGTTGAGCGACAGATTCTGAGAGAGCCACTCGACCGTTCCGTCCTCGGATGCACCATCGACGACAATATGTTCGAAATCCTGGAGTGACTGTCGGTGTACTGAATCAGTTGTCGTTCGCAGTCCCGCAAGATCATTTCTCGTGATGGTTATTACGCTGAAAAGTGGCTGTTGTTTTTGGGTCATTTTTCTCCCGATTCGCGGTTGTAGATTTGTGCAAGAGGGAAAGACACGCCAGGCCGACGGCGATCTTCGTTACCGAAAAAGGGCTGAACAGAATGTCGAGGACCATGGAGAGCACAACGACACTGACACCGATGACGGCGGGAACGGAGGCAATTCTGCGGGCGGACGCATCAAGAAGGGCGGCGTAGCAAGCGAACAGTAGTGATATTGCGATCAGTAATCCTGCAACGCCGAAATGGCTCCAGCTCCCCCAAAGAATGGAATGAAACTCGAAATATCCGGATCTAAAATACTGGGCAATCGTCGTCAACTCCGTGAGCCTAGGATCTGCCACGGGTATCGCTGACACCGCAATTTGGTAGTCAGTTGTTGATGGAACAATCCCTAATCCATGGCCCCAGGGTTCGCGCTGGAACAGCGATAGCGCTGACAGCCACTCGGGTCGACCACCGATGAAGACGTTGCCACCGAGATCGGCCTGCGTTTGCGAACGTTCCGCTATCCCTCGCCCGAAAAGGCCAGAGGCAAGGATCTCGGAAAGGAAGAATAGTGGAGTAGCTAGGAGAATAGAACCGATGGCTATTAAGCTGCCTCTTCTTAGGCGTCGTCTTGGGGACTGCGTGAGGCGCGCACGAACGACGAGGTAGATAAGAGTGATGATAAGCAGCAGGGCGATCCAGGATCGATAGTCTGAGCGAATCGAAATTACGGCCAGCAGGCACATTGCCGGGAGAAACACTCCAGATCCAAGTTTTGTCGAAATTAGGGAAACTATAAGGGTCGCCGGGAGCGCGAGGCCGAATTTCCAAGGATTTTCTTCAAATCGTCCTGGTGCAAGTGGGATTGCGAGAATCAGACCAATGGACCACAGCGCAAGGAAAGTCGTAATCCGAATCGACTTGGTACACCAAATGACGGCTGCTCCAAGTGCAAGGGTGGAGAGTATCTGCGCAGTCTGGGCTAAGGCCATAGTCACGCTGAAATCGCGACCGGAATCAGCTTGGAGCGCCAACATGCTCAGCAGCGGTGCCGTGGCCAATGCCAACGCGGTCAACGGAAGCGCCCGCCGATACACGGAATACTGCGAGTAAGCGAAGCGGATTGCACGAGGTAACACCGGCAGCGCCAACAAGAGTCCCCAAGTCAAGGCCGATATGGGGGTGAATGTTACGCCGGATAACAAGGCCACGAGACCCGCATAGATGCGTGTGCCGGTAGGTACCTTAAGTGCGAGTATCTGGTTGCGCTGATCACTCAGAGTCACGACTGCTCATCACCAAGGATGTTCGAAATTCCTGCGTATGCGGAGTCCTGCGTGAAGTTGTTGAGCCACGGTGACAAGTCGGGCACCTCGAGTCGCATTGCCTCTACAACACCTTTCGCGTACGACATTGGCGTGTCGTCCAGACTCAGTATTCCCGACACGCCATCAATGCAAGCGTCAGCAACTCCAAGCGCTTTCGATGAAGCCACTGACGGTATCCTCCGGGAGGCGGCTTCCACGAGTACGTTCCCCAGCCCCTCGAGAGGTGAGGAAATCAGTACCACTCCATTTGGTGGGCACTCATCCAACCAGTGGTCTACCCAGCCACGATGCACGGCCTGGACCCCCAACTCAGTGGATAGTGACTCTAGGTGGGGCTTCTCGGGCCCGTCGCCGAAGTATGTGACGACCACTTCTTTGCCCGTCATACGTCGCACAAGCTTTGCAACGTGTAGCGCCATTTCCGGTCGCTTTGCAGGCATAAGACGCCCAGGGACAACGATACCAATTGAATCGAACGTCGAAACGGGCGGCCTCGCTGCAACAGAGGGGGGCAGATTTGGGAAGATGCTGTTGAGCACTACCCATGTCTTGTCGCGGCGTACTCCTAGTCTCGCCAGACTCGCGGCCACGGGATGGGAAACCGCTATGGCGTCATCCGCCATCCGGTAAGTCAATCGGGCAAGCAACCATTGAATCCTGGGTCCCAAACCGACCCCGACCGTGTAACGACTGTGAATAGTGTGTTCGCTGATGATCACGCGGGGGGCTAGGCGGCGCGGAAGCACCGCGGATGCGAATATGGCGACCAGATTCGCGTACGGCATGACGCCCAAAACGGCGTCATACTGGCGACGCCGAATTCCGCGCTGGAGATTGAGGATGGACCGGACGAATCCAGCGCGAGAATTCAGTGACGTCACCGGAAAGTCAAAGGTTGCATCATTTGTGTCATCGAAGTGATGGGTCGTGAGGATCTCGCACTCGTGGCCATGTTGGATTAACGTCGCAACCCACTGTCGTGCTACTGACTCTGCTCCGCCGCCTCTGAGCCGTGGAACTATGATGGCGATTTGCACTATGCCTTCTTCCCCTTATGTTCTTTCCGCATGACGACCAGCTCGGGTGCAATCTGCCCTAGAGCAACGCCGGCACAACTGGCCCAAAAGGGCGCACTTGCCCCGAAAATGGGTATGAGATATATGGATAGGGGCACTGCGATCACGCAGAGCAAAAAGGTACACCGGGCCTGCAACCAAAGCCCCGCACGAGTAGTGAAGTACATTCCCGGCACCTGCTGGATGGCCTGTATGAGCAAGAAGAAGCCGCCAGCCATGGCTGTCATTGGGTGAACGACAATGCTACCGCCTGAAAGGATTGATGCCGCCGGCGGCACCAGGGTCCCGAAGGCCAAGCCTGATGCACCACCTATAATGCCGAAGGCAACAAATGCGTGACCAAGCGACTTCCCGATGACATCGGACCCACGATTGTTCGCGAATTGGGACCACATTGCGCCTGCGCCAGCAACGATCACAGACCATACGGGCAAATAAAGTTGCATCGCTAGGCTGTACTCGCTGAGGTCCTCGACAGTCCCCAAGTGCGCAAGCTGCAGCCTGTGACTCTGCAAGGCAATGGGTAGCCCGATCATGATCAGCAGCATGGGTGCGGCTTGAGCGAAAAGCTTGCCAATCGGATACCTTAGTTCACCCAAAACGGAGCTCTTGGGAACACGTAGTGCTTGTAGCGCTTGATATGTGCACGCCAGCCCAGTCAACAGCATGCCAAGTGGCTGACCGACAACGAGCCAAGCTGGCGGGAGTTCGCCGATGGTCCAGAAGAGAGTGAATACCAGCGCCACGATACTCGTGGTGACAGATAGCGTTACGGCCTTGTGGTTCTGATTTAGACCCATTAATGCCCGTTGGCCAACTCCCAAGGGCACACTAAGTGCAAATAGAACGAGGGCTAGGGCTGTCGCCAAATCGAGTTGTGCTTGAGGAAGCCCGGAAAGTCCGAGCACGCCTGTCCAAGAAAACAGGTGTGTACCCGCGCCGGCCAACAAAATTAGGATCGTTGCTGGCAGACAGAGGACAAATCCTGCCGTCAACACTGCGGAACGCTGGACTGCCTGGACCTTTTCCGTGGCCACAGCGTTCACCACACCCGCTCCCAGTCCCAAGTCTGAGAACGGCAACAAAGAGAACAGTGTAGCAACGAGTGCAATAGTTCCATACGCAACAGACCCGCTGTATCCGATGATCAGGCTCGTCGTCAGAAGTCCGCAGACTAGGGTAACGGGAAGTGTCAGGCCTCGAGCCAAGAGGCTTTTGAAAATGAGCTGAATCACCGCTAACGACGCCTATGGATAGATTTCAAGGGGCCATGCCTGTGCTCTGGTGAATGAGTGCGGATTTTCGCGGTATTTCTGCAGACGCGATCCAAGCTGAAATCATTGCGTCATGCCGCTGTCGTCTTTTTGTGATCTAGGAAGTAGTCGACCTAGGGGCGCTACTACAACTGAATGTTCTGGCAAACTCGCGATGACGATGGCGTTAGCTCCCACCTGACAACCGTTTCCGATTTCGACTGCGCCTAGAATCTTCGCGCCCGGAAAGATACTCACGTTGTCATGGACAACTGGGACGCCATTTTGACCTGCTCGTCCCCCAATGACGACACCGGGGGAAAGGAGGCAATCTTTTCCAATTCGAGCGCGGGCATGCACGACGAGACCAGAGCCCCCATACGCGATTTTTGTTCCCTGTCCAATAGAACAAGACGAGGGTATGTGGGCTCCAAAGATCAGCTGCGTAAGTACCGTGCACACCCTCGGTGCGATCGGTATTTTGCGACGATATGACCAGTGGCCAATTCTGTAAAAAAACAGTGTCATTCGATTCGAGCTCCACGTGGTCGCCGGAACATGGATCGCAGAATCAGGAGAACCATTTTGGAGTTACCAACGAAGTAGCGCCTAGCCATTCGTCTGGGCTCTTGAGCAAGACGGAAAAGCCATTCCAGACCGAGTCGCTGGAGAACTCGAGGGGCCCGCGAAGTCTTCCCCGCTACAACGTCAAATGATCCGCCAACACCCACAGCCAGACCGACATTGAGAGTATCAAGATATCTTTGCAGAAAAATCTCTTTAGCAGGCGAGGGAATTGCAACGAACAGGACATCCACGTTCAGCGCGGCTATTTCCTCTGCAACAAGTCGATCCGATGTAGATCCACCCCAATAGCCGTTGCGGTAACCAACAACATTGGCTCCGCGTCGCTCGAACTCCGTCGCGACCTTCTCAACGACGTCACTGGACGCCCCAAGGAGGTAGATCCTTAGATTGTTCTCGTGCGCGCGTTCGATGAGCTCATTCATGAAGTCTATGCCAGCCACCCGCTCCGGCAGTGGATCTCGCAACAGCCGACTGGCCCAAACCACAGACTGACCATCAGCGTTGATGAGCGAGCAACCATTCAGAATCTCCATAAGGGCGGGGTCGTTCTGTGCGGCTACGAGTTTGGCTGCATTTACCACTACATGCTGATGCGGAGTACCGGACTCTATGAGGTCGAGCGCCGCTCGAACAGATGCCTGCATGTCCATGCGGTCAATACGGACTCCCGCGATCCAAGCGGTATCCCTACTCTTCATCTTGGGCTCCTAGCGCCAGCGCTAGGTACGCGTGCCCCTGATTCCAGCGCAGAAATGCCTGTGACGTGGATGAATTTCGATAGCCGCCGTCTCTACCTTGCCGAGCCATGAGTTGCGCATATACACGATCTTGCAAGTGCGCATGGTGTCCGTCGACTTTATGTCGGATCAGGGCACCAGCGACCGTCGCAAGATTGTGCACGTCGTTTGAGGGTCGTTTTCCGTCCGCGAAGTACGTGGCGCGACCATCTGGTAGGAAGAAGTGATCCAGCCAATACCGGCGTCCTGCTTCATAGGCTTCCCCGATATTAAACCCCCGCTGCCCGAGATATTGAAGACTATCCAGAACATACACAGTATGGAAACTGTCGCGCCACGCCAGGCTTTCGCTCGATCCGTAGGCCCAAGCTCCGCCCGGTGCTTGGTGAGCAACTGTCGTGTCAATGGCCGTCTGGCAATACGTCGACGAGTATCCCAACCGGGTTAGGGCTTCGGCGGCCAAAAGACTCCCATTGTGAATTAGGGAGTCAGAGGTCGGTGTGTAGTGGAAATACCCGCGCGCATCATAGAGGCTATTAAGCCATTCTGAGGTCCGAGCTGAGACGTCATTTATCCGTCCCGCCGCATCAATGGCCCGCAAGGCGAAAGCAGTGGCTACTACGTTAGGTACTCCCTTCGGATAGTAGGACCACCGAGTCTGGACATCGAATTCGTATCCCCACGGACCACCGTCGCTTTCCGCCAACAGAGTGTCGACGAGTCTCTGAGCGAGTTGTTCATCGCCCTGCAACCCGGCCGCCAAGGAAAACAACGCGAGTGTCTTACCCATGCGGACAGGGGGGACGCGCAGGATTGCTCTCGAGATGGCCCCTCCTCGCTTATTGGCTTGTACAAGCAGTTGCCGAGCCTTGGGTCCGGGGAGGTGTGCCGCTATGGGGGATAGCAGACCGTCGTACGGATCAGGGCCGGCAAAATCGTGCCTGAGCGCAAACGCTAGTGCTTCATCTGCAGACGCCTGAATCTCTTCGCGTAAGCTGCTTCGGATCATTGCATCGGTTCTTTCTCTGCTATTTCGAGGTACACCTGATCCATCTGGATCCTGTACATATCGAGACTGAATCTTTTTTGCCACTCCAAGCGTGCGCTGGCGCCCAGGTCAGACGCCAGCTTCGGGCTCTGCAATAGATCTACGATCGTGGCAGTAAGCGCCGTAATGTCTCCTGGGGCAACTAGCCGGCCAACTCGTCCGTCCAAAAGAACTTCCGGGATAGCACCAACATGGCTTGCTATGCATGGCAAGCCGTGTGACATGGCCTCCAGGAGTGACATGGGCAAACCTTCAGCGTATGACGGTAGAACGAAGAGATCGGACTCGTTAAACATTTGCGATGTCGCTGCCGGCGAAAGCCAGCCTGTCTTGAATACTCGAGAATCGTGCAGGTGGGGTATTGACTGTGCCGACTGAGGTTCGTCTCCCACCAGATGCAGTGTCCAAGGAATCTCGGCTGGAATTGCGCGACAAGCCAATATCAAGTCGGCTACACCTTTCGCCTCCGACAGCCTCCCAACGAATATGATGCGGTTGGAGCCGGGGCGCGGAAGTCCGCAATACAGGTCGGGCACGGCGTTCGGAATGACCTTTAGCCGGTGATCGTCCACTAGGCGCAGGCTTGACAAAGACTGCTTCCAGCGCTCACCTAGGACTACCACCCTCTCAGCGCTCTGGAACATCCCGTATATCAGCTTGTGAGCAACGGGGCCGCACGCTCCAAGAAACTCCAAGTAGTTGCCGCTGTGCAGATGCAACAGGTACGGAACCCGAAGTCCACGTAGGGCCAGAGTGACAATCAACTTTCTCCAGGTTGAACCCTTTTTGGATAGATTTACGTGTACGACGTTTATGGAGTGCCGCTCCTTGGCGATCTTCAGCAACAGCGCAGTTAGTCGGGCAATGCGGTGGCGTCCGGTCGCGCCGGAATCTGCGAACGATAGATGCGTGTGGTATGACACTGATTCGGATAGATGTCCCATCATGGTGCCGATGCCGCCGGCGGTATTTGGCAATGGGCCAACCACCAAGATGTGAATCTTGCTTTCATCCGTACTGGACTTTTTTGTCATGTACCCCCCCAGCCACTCTTGTAACTATCGTATGTGATTTGCGTACTCGAGCTACGCATCCTTTACGGCATGCTTGATTCGAGCCTATGGACTCGCGCTCTTGTTGTGGATGAGTATTTGAGGCGTTGAGCACCACCCAATCGTGCGGCTCAGCACCACCGATCGTGTGCGAGACCACCAGTCGTGGTGTGGCTCAGCACCACCGGTGCTCCCCGACACGGACTACGCGCTGGTGAGGGCCGTGTGCCCGCGCAAGTTGTAGTCGCCGGTCTTAACCCAGACGGTGTTGTGGATGATCCGGTCCATGATCGCGTCCGCGTGGACACCGGAGCCGAGGCGCTGGTGCCAGTCCTTCTGCGAATACTGGGTGCAGAACACCGTCGACGTTTTGCCGTAGCGGCGCTCCATCAACTCCAGCAGCATGCCGCGCATCGACTCCGTGGGCCGGCCCAGCAACCACTCGTCGATGACAAGCAGGGTGAACGCGGCGTATTTGCGCAGGAACTTCCCGGCCCGCCGGGGCTGTATTGGGCGGCGACCCAGGCTTCCTCGAGGTCGGGCATGCGGACGTAGTGGGCGCGGATGCGGTGCTCGCAGGCCCGTTTGGCGATCGCGCAGTCCTCATACGACTTCCCTGATCCGGTGAACCCATGGAAGACGATGTTCTGTTGTCGGTCCATGAACGAGCAGGTGCCGAGCTGGGTCAGCAGCGGCCGGTTCAGACCGCGTTCGTCGAGCGGGTCGATGCGCCGCAAATCCGCGTTTGGGTAGCGCAGCCCCGCCCGTCGGATGAGCCCGGCGACCTTGGAGTGGGTGAAGGTCGAATAGGCGTCGTCGACGACGAGCCGGACCCGTTCCTCGAACGACAAGCTGATCGAGGGTGTTTCGTCTTGGGTGTCGATCGCCTCGGGCAGCTCTCCGGCGTTCATCTCCCGGAGCTTGGGCTTGGTCTCGCCGTCCAGGCGGCTCAACGGGTCCTTCCCGCATAGTAGGCGCCGCCGCGGACCTATCCGCCACCATCACCCTCGGGTTCCTCCGGGACGTGGCCGGTTTTGTCCTGCTCGGTATCCAGGGTCGGCCGCGGGTGAGCGTAGCGCGCGGGGAGCGGATCGGCTCCGGCAGCGCCATCGCGCAGGTTGCTTCGACCCGGGCCGGGGAGAAACGACGCGAGAGGCGCAGCACTGCCAACGCCGGGTCGATCCCGGCCTCCTCGATGGAGGCGGCTTCGAAGATCCGGCCGATCACCGTCACCGTGGCCGAGCCCATCTGGCCGGGTGAACACGCTCAGTCGGGAGCCCTCGCGTTTCTGGAACGGCTGCCGGTTGTGGGCGTCGATCTGCTCCCGGATCCGTGCTCGCAACCGCGCCAGGGACGTGAACCGTTCGTGTCGGAGCCCGGCGATGACCCAGGTAGCTACGTGGGATGCCATGTTCTCGACGCTCGCCTTGTCCCTCGGATGCCGGCCCCTGCCCGGCAAGACCGCGGCCGAGTAGTGCGCCGCCATCTCGCGGTAGGCGTCGTTGACGATCGTTTCGCCCTCGCGTGGATGGGAGACCCCCTGTCTTCAGGTTG
This sequence comes from Arthrobacter halodurans, assembly GCF_041877255.1. Lineage (NCBI taxonomy): Bacteria > Bacillati > Actinomycetota > Actinomycetes > Micrococcales > Micrococcaceae > Arthrobacter > Arthrobacter halodurans. Next base: position 121,558 of record NZ_JBHDLJ010000003.1, on the reverse strand, counting down.
CCCGGCGCCAGGCGCGGGACGCTGCCGCCGAAGAAGGCGAACGTCGCCGCATGAGCGCGCAGCGACGACTCCTGCCGCATATCCAGGCTCGCTTCCACGAACGCATACCGGCTGACATGGTGGAAGGAGCATCCCAGGTGGTGTTCACAAAAGCCAATCTTCATTCTGGACAAATGGACGCGAGTTTCTCGAGAGTCGTCTCGCGATACCTCGCAGCTCCTCAGACAGGGATGACTAGTGTCAAGAGGCAAAGACTTCGCTGTGGTCAGTTGCCGGGTGCCTGCATCACATTGGCGCCGATTTAGCGCGCTCCCTAGGCCATCTTTTTTAAAGGACTCACCGTCAACCTCAACGTTCAGCAATCTCAGAAAACCGTCATATATCGAACCTCGTGCATTTAGTCCCGGGCTAGCGAGCTACCCGCCGAGAGGCTGGATCTCTAGTTCGCTTTCAATGACATGTCATTGCCTATCGCATGTCTCGGTAGGCGATGGGCCGCAACGAGGGTTCGCATGCTTAGCGACGTCGGATCGATAACGAGCGACAATGCTCGGTGGCGGATATTGGGACAGCTTCATTGCCCGATGGGCATTCGCTCTTCAACCCATCTGCCGGGCGATCCACTCGCGACACACCTAAAGCCCTGAACGACATAATGACTGCCAAGCGGCCCCAGTTCTCGCGGACCGCTATTTCGAATGTAGTCACCTAGGTCCCAGGTACCCCAGTTAGGAGCGGATGCCCGCGCATAGCCAATGATGCGCACTACGAAAGACTCGCCCAAGATTATGTGACTATCAAGATCGAATGGTGCGTTCTCGCTATAGTGCAGTAGCGCGATGGGGTGATTCCCTCCCGTAATCTGCAGCAAAGCTACAATCCCAATTGATCCGATCCTTTTGCTCAGATTCCCGGTTACCCGCATGGACTGGATGGCGAGTGAAGTTACGTCCACACGGATGATGGCAGGTTTTGGACTTCCGGCTTTAGAAGTGCCGGCAAATGTGTTGTAGCTCATATCTAAGATTTCGATCGTCGCTGTGCCAGACCCCGCGGCTAGTGCGCGGCATCCCCAATCGGAACAATCACGGATGGCGTTACGCGACATGGTGAGCAGCCGAATATTCTTGCCGCCAAGCACGCTGACAATGGGGCCGCCAAGAAAATCCGTTATGTCGTTGTCCGCGATCTCGATCTTCCGACCCGCCATTTGTGTGGCGCTGATCCCGTAGGTGTCTGTCCTGAGAATTCCTCTGTTGTCTATAGTGTTACGGATGATCGAGAGATCCTGAGCCACAGGTCCGCTAACCACGATCGGGCCGTCCGCATGGTTCTCGCTAATCTCGAGGCGCCCCAGAGGGTCGCCCCCCACCGATGTATTAGTGACTCGGATTGCAGCTGCATCTGCCGCGAAGACGGAGTTTCGATGGATGGATATGTCGGTGAGAGGGCTAATGGAGCTCCTCACGCATCTGATGGAATCCGCGCGGCGCGTTCCCCCGCCCTCCAGCCGATTGTCAGATACGTTCGCTCGTTCAACACTGTCCAATAACAACAGGGCGGCCCCGTCGGAACGCCAGGCGTTGATACGTTTCACCGTGTTGCCTGTAATGGTTGCCCGCTTAACCGTCGGGAAGTCGGTTCCGTAGGGCTGAACCTTAAGGCCGTCTTTTCCAGAATCGACAACTACGTTATCCACATAAGTTACGTATGGGCAGCCCTCCGCCTTGGTGCCGGTGTCCGCCATATTGTGTATCGTATTACTCGCTATCTCGGCTTCTTCGACGCGAGTAACCAGGATACCAATACCACCCTTGGTCGGACTCGCCCCCTGGTCACCGCGACCCGAGATTGTGTTACCCGAAACTCGGACGACCCCAGTTTTCGCGCCGGACCCGCCGCCGATGGAGATGCCATGAAACATTCCATTGCTGATGGTATTTTGCGCTACTAGGACCTCGGCTCCGCCAGAGATATGTATACCCGATTCGGGGAAATCCAATATGGTGTTACCCACTACGGATACCAATCCGCCTTCGGGCGAGTTTATTGCGATGGCCGTTATCCCGTTAGACGAATCAGGGAACCCAAGACCGCCATTGAGTGCTCGGCTGCTTCCATCGAACGTGAGCCCCGAGATTAATACGTAATCTGTCTGTGCGAGCCGGAGCATCTCGCGATTCTGGCCCGATTCGTAGGTAGCGCTCGCCTTGATAACAGACCCCGAGGCCCCCGTCATCTGGACTCGGCCGAAATTGCGTCCGATGGGACTCGTGATCATATAAACACCAGCTGGAAACCATAGGTTGATCTCGTCCGCGGATGTGAAGGCGTTGTTCAGTGCCATGGTGTCATCCGAGATACCGTCGCCGACTGCGCCGAAATCGCGAACGCTGATGAGAGGCTTCGCCTGCGAGGGTTCGTCGAGAGTCCTGCTCGCGAGCACCGTTTGCTGTTGTGGCTCCAAACTTCGCACAAACGGCGAAGCTGGCAGACCGCTATTCGGCGACTGGCGAACCAATGCCGTGGCAATAGACAGGGCGCTTCCACCCACTGATAGGCCGAGAAGATTTCTTCGCGTGCGGTTGACCATGCTTTGCTCCTGGCGTTTGTCGCGGTCGTCTACATTCCGGGCGGATGTGAAAGACAAGGTTTGTGTCTCAATGAGATGATGACAACTTAGTCCGAATTGGTTCTAGACATGTCATGTGTAGGTGAAGGCTTGGCGTCCATTGGTCGCGGCACACTTGAATTGAGGAGCTGCAATTGGGCGAAATGCAGACCGCAAATGACACGGGGTGCCTTTCCAAAGAACGCTGCGTGCGCTCCTATCATCAGCTGATGAAACAGGGAATGGGCAATTCCGAAGCGTGCCGGATCGTGGGGATCAGTCGTAATTCCGGCATACAGCGACCACACAGCCGCACGGTGGTTCAGGAATCCGGAGACATCAAGAGGTACGCTCCCATCTCCCGTCAGAAGCCGGCCGTGGTCTCCGCCGGGTTTCTCTCGGAGTCCGAACGGATCACGATCGCGGACCTCTTGCAGACCCGTCGCAGCATCCGAGCCATTGCCATGGAGCTGGCGCGCAATCCATCGACCGTGAGCAGGGAGATCCGCCGGAACGATCATGAATCCTCCGGCAACTACCGTCCCCGGACGGGTCAGCGCAATGCCGAGCGCAGACGGAGCCGAACGCGAACGGGGAGGATGGCCGGCAACCTGGAGCTGAAGGAGTTTGTGCGCGAGCAGCTGAAACAGCGGTGGAGCCCCCGCCAGATCAGCACCGTCGCGCCGACTTCATGGGGCAACCGGAAAAGCACATTGTGCCTGATACGGAATAGCAGACGCTATACGGGGCGAAGGCCTGGAGCTTTTCGTGGATCCGGTCATTTCCCTGTGCGGCGGACGGACGGGTCTTAGGCCACGCCGCCGGAAGGACTACCGGGTTGTCGACGACGCTTGAAAAGTGGACACTCGACGATTGGAGAGTGATTACTTTGGAGGATTGGGCGCTGATCACGAGGCTGGCTGCCGAGGGGCGGATCGCCGCGCGTTTGGGGATCTCCCGCACCACGGTGGCCAAGGCGGTGAATTCCCAGGGCCCGCCGCAATACCGGCGCAGGACGGTGGCGACGTCCTTCACCCCGTTCGAGGCGCGGGTGCGGGAGCTCCTGCGGACGGATCCGGACATCCCGGCGACGGTGCTCGCCGAGCGCGTCGGCTGGGAAGGCTCGGTGACGGGGTTCCGCGAGAACGTGCGTGCCGTGCGGCCGGAGCACCGCAGGATCGATCCGGCCGATCGCCTGGTCTGGGACCCCGGGGACGCGGCGCAATGCGATTTGTGGTCCCCCCAACGAAGATCCCACTCGAGGACGGGACCGCGGGGTCGTTGCCGGTGCTGGTGCTCACGGCCGCGCACTCGCGCTTCATGCTCGCCCGCATGCTTCCGACACGGACAACGGAGGATCCGCTGCTGGGTTCGTGGGAGCTGATCCGGCGCCTGGGGAGGGTTCCGCGCCGGCTCATCTGGGACAACGAGAAAACCGGCATCAGGCGGGGAAGGCGCCACGCCGAGGGCGTGGACGCGTTCATGGGAACCCTCGCGACCCGCCTGGTGCTGCTGCCGCCGAACGATCCCGAGTCCAAGGGCGTGGTGGAGCGTCGCAACGGCTGGTTCGAGACCTCGTTCATGCCCGCGCACTCCTTCGCCTCGCCGGCCGACTTCGACGCCCAGCCCGCCGTGTTGTGCACGAAGTCCTGAACTCCGGCGTCTCAGAGGTCGGGAGATCTAGCGTCCACGATGTGACGAGATCACACACCAACTCGCCGGACTGGCGCCACCAGCTGGAGCCACGCGGCAAGGGAACCATCTATAAGGGCTGGGACCATGCAGGTCCCGTGGCGGATTGACGAACACCAAAAGGGAGCCGCGACATCTGGAGTGGAAGGAGGCAGCAGAACAAAAAATACCGAGCCTATGGATGGCGTCTCTTTACTTGGCGGAGCTCAGAGCGCGCACGGTGCTCATTCAGTGGGAGCGCCAATCTTAGTGGTCCCTCGATATGGCTCAATTTGTGATCATTTCGCGGATCGTGACGATGATATGAGACAACGTAGGTACGGAAATGAACTCATTCATCCCTCATATGAGACTGACCCAAAATCAGTCTCGCCCTATTGGATCGGCTTAGGTTTTGCGATTCGGGAGCGGAGCGAGGCGGTACCGACTTCAACATTCGCATAGTGGACTGTTATCGCCTTCCGCCCCGGATTTTTCGCACGGTAAATGCCGAACTTCCAGTAGGGGCCGATTCGGTCATTACATCCCAGGGGTCCGGTTGCGTTTACTACCTGCTTTCCTCCGATCCAAGCCTGAATTCGGCCGCTCCCGTTGCGTTCAAATCTTAGGCGGTAGACGAAATTTACCCATTGGCCACGCGGAAACGCAGGATTTATGTAGTGAATACGTTGCTTGATTGTTGTAGATCGCGTGATCTTCCCGGCGTCTCCACGCGTGACTATCTGGAAACGCCCGTTGTTCAGCTCCTGCGCAAAGACTGGCGAGGTGCCGGGCTCACCTTTGTCTTCCGTCTGGTGAAACTGACCAACCAGTACCCAAGGGGGCGTAGGTGCCTTATCCACTTTGAGACTGAACGCGACCCAGACGTCTTTACTGAAAGGCATCTTGGCTGCGCCCGCGTATTCCACGCGTTGGCTCGAGGGCTCTGTGCGGTTTAGATCCTTGGCTCGGAGCTGGAACTTATGTATAGACTTGCGATTGGTCGCAACTTTCGCGTTGTGGCCATTTCCAGGTGTCTGAAGCACATATGCATCGCCGCCAACAATCGCGACGGCTGGCGCCGATTTGTACGTAATGGGTTTCTCGCCGACTAATGTGGTTACCATCATGGCTGCCGTCAATATCCCTCCGATGACCCGGAGGGAAGCTCTGATCCGTATTTTCATGTCACCAATCTCCAGCGAATGGGACAGACGGCCGCAGTGCCCTGAGGCCGACCTATATGGGAGTACCTCATATTGATTTATGCGCACATCGTACGTTGCAGCCAATTTTGGTGATAGGTCGCGCCGGCCCCATTCTGGAAGCTCACAGGAACGGGGCATCGCCCGTCCGGCGAACGTCGTCGGCAACGACACGTGTACCCCTGGTAGGAGACCTGCCGGTTTTCCGGGCTGGCCTGCACGAGGATCTGGTTGGCAGCCTGCTTTACCCGTTCGCCGCCAAGGACGTCGCCTTCGATAATCATCCCGGACTTGGACATGGTCACCGCGGCAAGCCCCAGCTCGAGCTGCCTGAGCCTGCGCACCTGACGGTACTCGGCGGCTTTGCTTTCCAGAACAGCCAGCGCCAACGGCTCCGTCGCCGGCGTATGCGCGAGCAGCTCCCACGCGGTGTGTGGGTGGACTGATTCAGGGACCGGTGCGGTCGACGGTGGTTAGTGCTGCTTGTAGCGGGCGATCCGTTCGCGCGATTGTTCCAGGGAGCCGGGTCGGTCGGCTTCGAGAAACCGCTGCAGGGTTTGATGGGCGCGTTCGTTCTTGCCTTGGGTGGTGGGCTTGCCCGGCAGACCACTGATCGGCATGGTGCCCTTGAAAGCCAGGAAGATTTCCACGGATCCGATCGTGCCCAGGTGCAGTTGGTTGAACGCCAGCTCGTTGTCACTCAAGACCTCTTGCGGGGCTCGATGGGCGTCGATGGTCGTCGCGAGGACTCGTTGGGCGTCGGCGCTGCTTTCCTCCCGCCGGTATGCCCAGGCGTAGGGGGGGGCGTCAAGCAGCTGGTAGACCGTCATCGTCTGTCCGCTGGCTAAGCGGAATTCGAAGGCGTCGAGCTGCCACAGGACCATCGCCGTGGCACGCACGACGGGGATGTAGGAGGATTTTGGACGCTTGCGTGGTGAGTGCTCGACCTGTCCGACGCTGGCCAGAAGTCTGGCGATCGTCGCCACGGAGGGGACCTTGGGACCGGGGAAGGCGCCCTGGATGGTGGCTTCGTAGTAGATCGTGTGTGGCCCGTAGTCCACCCATCGGACTTCGACTGTTTGCGGATCCTGACCAGCTCGTTGACGACTTCTGGCCCGTAGCGGCGTGCCGGCTGTTTCGGTGCCCGGGATCGCGGATGCAGTGCGGCCGTTGATTCGGTGGCGGCACGGCCGCGGACCTTATAGAACACGCTGCGGGAGATTATCAGCGATTTGCAGAACTCGCTCGCCGTCAGGGAATGGGGTTGAGTCGGGTCGAGGTTGATGATTGCAACCGGTGTGCTGGGCGAAAGTAGGTTGGTCATGCCATTGACTGTCCACGTGCACCGCGCAAGGGACGGTGTCCACGATGTCATGAGATCGTGTGCCCACGATGATGTGATGAGGTTCTCCACCAACTCTCTGGACCACCGCTACCAACTGCCGCTATCCGCCACTCATGCCGCCACAATGCGCGAGACTGGCGTTGTTGCGGTCATGAAGGGGCGTTACCCGCAGCGGTACTAACCGTTCAGATCAGATGAGCGTCGTGGTAACACGAATCTGAGAGGTCGCAACCATTTCAGTTATCTAACCAGCGCGTCGGCCGGACACCTCTGAGAGCCGCTCAATCTCACCCTTCGTCTTCGATTGCAGGGCATTGTTCAGGCTTGTACCCAATCGGGTTCTGCGATTGCCAGTTCCAAGTGTCTGCCACCATTTGTTCCAAGCCTCGCTCAGACTTCCAGCCGATTTCGCGTCGTGCTGCAGTGGGATCCGCGTAAGAAACGGCAACATCGCCTGTCCGTCGCTCAACAATCTCATAAGGAATGTCGCGATCCGCTATCCGGCTGAATGATTCGATTACTTCAAGCACAGAGGACCCTTGTCCCGTTCCCAAATTCCACGCATGAAGCCCGCCGTTGTCTACAAGGTAGTCCAGAGCCGCAAGGTGCCCGGAGCTGAGGTCGACGACATGGATAAAGTCTCGGACCCCCGTCCCGTCCGGGGTCGGGTAGTCTCCTCCGAATACCTTCACACGCTCGCGGTGGCCGACGGCTACTTGTGCAATGACTGGAAGCAGATTGTTGGGAACGCCCTGCGGATCTTCACCGATCCGCCCAGAAGCGTGTGCGCCAACAGGGTTAAAATATCGAAGCTTTGCAATCGCCCACCTCGGGTCCGAAGCTGCCAGGTCGTCAAGCATTCGTTCGACATGCAATTTAGTGCGGCCATACGGGTTGGTCGCCGACAGTCTTTGATCCTCGGCTATAGGCTGGTGCGTCGCGTCACCGTATACCGTAGCCGACGAACTAAAGACGAGAATGCGAACATCGTGGCGTTCCATGACATCCAGTAAGTTAAGCGTCCCGGCAACATTATTTTGATAATACTTCAACGGCTCTGCTACAGACTGTCCAACCGCTTTTAGTCCGGCGAAATGAATCACGGCCTCGGGATCCCAGGATGCAAAGATTCGCTCGAGGGAATCCGGTTTCAGGAGGTCATCGGTATGCAGGGCTACAGATCGCCCCGCAAGTTCTTCGACGCGACGTAAGCCTTCTCGTTCCGAATTACAGAGGTTGTCGATTACCTGCACGTCATGGCCCTCAGTCAAGAGCTGGAGGACCGTGTGTGTGCCAATGTAGCCTGCTCCACCGGTGACGAGAATACGCATTGGATCAGCTTAGATGCCCCAAGCGCTACGACTCCAAATCACCCGGAGGATCGGGTGTCCTAGAGCGGTTTCGAGGCGTCTAATTCGCCGATTTCCTGATTGTGCAATGGTCGGGATGCGATCAGCGCTGGTTGCGACCGGTTTCCCCGAAAGACTCATTGGCAGATTTTATGCATGTCGTAGACATGTCGTAGATAGGCCGCAGTCGACACTGGACATCTTTCAATATCAATGTTGGGCGGTGTGTGGGACTTGGTCCTCGATCACGCGTTCCTATTCAAGCGCCAGCCAGTCCGCTGGATGCGGAGCCGTCTTCCCAGCGGTGTTTGATGAAATGCAATGCTGCGTCGGGACAGTGTGCCCCGGTGAAATTGATGCTTCGACTCACCGAGGAGCGCCAACATTTGGGCACTTTTCTGGATGTCATCCGCGACCGCAACACCATAGGGGCTTACACAGAAGCACCAGCGTGTCGCGGAAGGCCTGGCCCGGGCGCTCGGAACGTAGAATCGGACGCTCAGCCGCCGTCTCCAGTTCGTAGGGACGAGCCAGTTTACGATCAACCCGGAGTAGCAATGGAACCAAAGCGCAGACATCCCGTGAGGGCAACCATCCTTACGCTTTCCGGGATCTTGATAGTAGCTGGCGTGGTGGCGGGTGGATACCTGCTCTCCCTAGCGAACAGCTTCGACTCGAAATCGGAGACGATTACTGAGGCGTTTCCTGCGGAGACTGCACGACCGGCGGTTCAGGAAACGGCGTCCGACGCCACGAACATTTTGCTCCTTGGCAGCGATGAACGGGGAGGTTCAGGTGAAACTGAGAACCTCGTTGGTGTGCCGAACGCCGGCCGGGCCGATTCGATGATGCTGGTGCATATCCCAGGCAATCGCGAAGGCGTCTATGCGGCGTCTCTCATGCGGGACATGTGGGTGGGCGTCCCCGACCGCGGGGAGCATAAGCTTAATGCCGCCTACTCGTTCGGAGGAGTGCCGCTGACCGTCCAGACCGTAGAGTCCTTGCTTGACACGCGGATTGACCACGTCGCGTCGATCGACATGGAGGGCTTCGAGGGCCTTACAGACGCCATAGGCGGAGTAGACATCAACGTGCCTATTGCCTTTGAGCCGCGGCACTTGGACGGGCATTTTTTTGAGGAGGGCGCCCAACACATGAATGGTGAACAGGCACTCGCGTTCGTTCGCGAAAGGTACGCTTTCAAGGACGGCGATTACCAGCGTGTGCGCAACCAGCAGCTCTTCGTCAAGGCCGTGCTCGGCAAGCTGCTGGACCGCGACACCCTCACCAACCCGGGCCGTGTTGCGTCGGTGGTGGACAGCCTGTCGCCGTATGTCGGCGTGGACAATTCGCTGAACGCCGCCAAGCTGGCCCAGCTGGGCGTCGGTCTCTCCGGCGTCCGCAAGGACGACCTCCACTTCTTCACCCTGCCCACCGCGGGCGTCGGCCGGTCCGCGGACGGTCAGTCGATCGTCCTGCCGGACACTGAAGCTATCGACGCGCTCGGCGAGGCCCTGTCCACGGACGAGGTCGCGGCCTACATGGCGGCCAACGATCTCTGACTGACACGGTCGCACAGCCCTTCACCCGTGTCGGCCGCGCCTAGTATGACTAGGGACTACTGAGAAGGGTGGGGACAATGGGGGAACGCCGCGTCGCGGTTGTCGTCGAGGACGACGAGGACATCAGGAGCCTGCTCGAGGCGGTCCTCCAACAGTCGGGGTTCGAGGTGCACATCGCCGCGACCGGTGAGGTGGGCGTTGAGCTGGCGGAGGCCCACCGGCCGGACCTGGTGACCCTAGACCTGGGGTTGCCGGACATCGACGGCTTCGAGGTTGCCCGCCGCATCCGCCGTGTCTCCGACGCGCACATCGTGATGCTCAGTGCCCGCGCCGAGGAAATCGACACGATCCTCGGCCTCGAGACCGGTGCCGACGACTACCTCACCAAGCCCTTTAGGCCCCGGGAGCTCCGCGCCCGCGTCGAGGCCATGATGCGACGCCGCACTGCGTCCAAGGCGTTCGGGACCACCGCTTCCGAGGACGCGTACCCTTCGACCGGGACGCTGCCCGTGCAGCAGTTGACCGTGTTGGAACTCAATGGCTTGGTCCTAAACCCGGCCACCCACTCGACCATGATCGACGGGACCGAGGTGGCGCTGACGCCGACGGAGTTCATAATCCTCAACTCGCTGCTGGAAGCCGGCCGCGTGGTCCTCACGAAGTCGGATCTGGTGCGCAGACTCCGCGATGAGGACTTCGACGCCGGGACCTACGTCTCGACGTCGGACGAGCGTTCCGTCGAGGTGCACCTGGGGAACCTGCGCCGCAAACTGCGCGACGATGCCCGCACACCACGCTGGATCGAGACGGTCCGCGGCGTCGGATATCGGTCCGCGCCGCGCGTCTAGCCCGGCGGTCACTCCCTCCTCACCCGTTGGGTCGCGAAGACCACGTAGGAGGCCGGCATGAGACGTCGCCGTCAGACTTTCGCCAAACTTGGCCCGAATCACGGCGCAACCTTGATTTTACGCGCACAGAATCGTGCACTGCACGGGGAAACCGTGCGCGATGCCGCGGACGCGAGCAGCCCTTTCTCTGTTCGCGTCCGCCCGGCGATGCCGGCCGCCCGAACGCACACGCAGGCGCCCACCGTCCCTGGGGACGATGGGCGCCTGGCGGGCGGTGCGTTCGAACGTTAGAGCACTTGGAGCGCGAGGATAACCACGACGACGGCCGCCATCACGAGGACGATGGCTGTGCCGACGCGCTGGCGGAGCCGGCGGCGGCGCTCTGCGACGTAGTAGTGGTCTGTCGACATGATTTCCCCCAGAGATCTCAACAACGTATCCGGCCTAGCCTGTCGGTGTGGAACGAGTGTAGGTACTCGTTCGAGGCCGGGCCAGACCTTTGTGACAATTTTCCTACAATGAACGGACAAACTCGGCATAGCGCGGATTCGGCACGTCACGCGCGCGTCATACGGCTGGCGCGAGCCTACCGAGCGAGGCTCAAGATTCCCGCAAGACGACGGCAAGTTTGACTGGCGGGTTCCTGCTCACGGAGCTGCGCCACCCGCCGAATCACACCGGTATCACACGCCCCAGCGGGTAAGGTTCACGATGTGATGAAATCCTCGGCGCGGACCCGTGCGGCGTGGCCGCACGCGGTGTTCGCCGCGGCACTGGCCCTGTTCGCCCTACTGGGCCGGGCGACCCAGCTCCCCGGCACCGGCGTGGCCCTCGTGTGGCCCGCCGCCGGCGTCGCGCTCCTGTGGTACCTCTGGGCCGCCAGGCGCCCGGGCCACCGCGTGCCGACGCTTGCCGCGATCCTCGCCATCACCGCGGGATTCAACTACGCCACCGGTTTGCCGCTGCAGCGCGCCCTGCTCTTCGGCGTGGTCACGGCGGTGCAGGCGTTGATCGCCCACGCGGTCCTGCGGCGCTGGGCGCCCCCGCGCCAGACCACGGTGCGCGCCTTCTTCGTCACCGCCTGCGCCGCCATCGCCGCGGCCGCGGTCGGCGCCGGCATCGTGGCGTTGGCTATGGCCGCCGTCGGTGCGCCGGACATGGGCGCCGCGTTCGTGGCCTGGCTGGTCCGCAATGGGATCAGCCTCTGCACCGTAGCCAGCCTGGGGCTAGTCGCCGCGGAGTCCCTGCCCGCCCTCCGCAGGTCCCCGCCCGCGCGCCTGGCCGAGGGCGCCGCGCTGGTGGGCCTGACCGCGGCGGCCTGCGCGGTGGGTTTCGGCCGGGACGACGGCGTGCCGCTCTTCTTTGTCACTCTGCCCTTCGGCGTCTGGGCCGCCCTGCGCTTCAGTGCGCTGTCCGCCTACCTCCACGCGATCGCCACGGGCGCCGTGCTGGTGGCCATCACGCTCACCGGCCACGGGCCCTTCCGCGAGCTGCCGCCGTCCACCGCCGCCTATACCGCCCAGTTCTACCTCTTCGTGGTCTTCGTGGTCACCGCGCTGCTGGCCGTCAACCGGGAGGAGAGCCGGCGTCTGCTCGCGGACCTGCAGCGCTCCGGCGTCCAGGCCCGCGACGAGGCCCGGTTGCGGGACGTGGTCATCAAGACCATCACCGAGGGCATCATCGTGGTCGGCTCCGACGGGCGCTTCATCCTGCAGAACCAGACCAGCCGCGACTGGCTGGGCCCCATCCCCGAGGACGTCGGGCAGTGGGGCGACGAGATTGGCGTGACCACCGCCTCGGGGGAGAAGCTGCGGGGCGAGGACCTGCCGCTGTCCCGAGCCCTCCGCGGGGAGATCGTCCAGCGGGCGGAGATGACCATCCCGCGCCCCGGCGGCGGGGAGCGCCACCTGTCCGTCGACGCCGTGCCGCTGGCGCTGCCCGGGGAGGACAGCCACGGGGCGGTCGCCGTGTTCCGCGACATCACCGAAGACCGGCGCCAGCGCGAGCACCTCACCCGCTTCGCCTCGGTGGTGGCACACGACCTCAAAACGCCGCTGACCGTCTTCGACGGCTGGCTGGAGCTCCTGGAGGAGGAGGGCCGGGACGCGGTGGCGCGCGAGCGGGCCGTGGCCAGCATGCAGCGCGCTAGCGGCAAGATGAACCGGCTCATCTCCGACCTCCTCACCTACAGCCTGGCGCGCAACGGCGACAACCACCCCACCGTGATCGACGTTGGGGCCATGGCCTACGCCGTCGCCGAGCCCGTGGTGGTGCTGGCCCGCAAGCGCGGGACGCCGGTCCGGCTGGACGTCAGCGCGCGCGGGCTGGTGTACGCGGACCGCAAGCTCCTGGAGCAGCTGTTGGCCAACCTGCTGGGCAACGCCGTGAAGTACGCGGACCCGGACCGCCCCGTGCAGATCGAGGTGGCCTCGCGGCCCGCGGACGAACCCGGCTGGATCGCCGTCCAGGTGTCCGACAACGGCATCGGCATCCCCGACGGCGAGCTGGAGGGCGTGTTCGACGAGTTCCGACGCGCGTCCAACGGGATGGCCCGCGCCTCCGGCAGCGGCCTGGGCCTGGCGATCTGCCGGCGGATCGTGCAGGGCCATGGTGGCACGATCACCGCGCGGCGCGGGGATCCCCACGGCAGCGTCTTCGAGTTCACGCTTCCCGCCGAGCCCGACGTGGACGAGGACGGGCCGCGCCCGGCCGCGCGCGGGAGCGCGGCGATCAGCTAGTGGGCCGTCGTCCCGGAGCGTCTGGCTAGGAAACGGCTCCCGCGCCGAAGCGCTCGACGAGGCCGGCCTCCAGCTCGGCGGCCGGGATCGGACGGCAGTAGAAGTAGCCCTGCGCGTGCCGGAAACCCATCCGGACCAAGGCCTCGGACTGCTCGGCGGTCTCCACGCCCTCGACGATGCACTCCAGGCCGCAGGCGTTGATCAGGCCGAACACGGCCTCCACGAGGTCCAGCTGCTGGGTGTCGTTGGGGATGCCGTCGATGATGGAGCGGTCCAGCTTCACGCCGTCCACCGGCAGCTTGTTCAGGTAGCTGATGGAGGAGTAGCCGGTGCCGAAGTCGTCGATGTTGGTGTGCACGCCCATGCGGTCCAGGGCCAACAGGGAGTAGCGGTCCAGCGAGTCGCCGGAGAGCATGTTGTGCTCGGTGATCTCCACGCCCAGCGACTCCGGCGGCAGGCCGTGGCGGCGCAGGGCCGTGCGGATCAGGTCCGGGAAGTTCAGCATGTGCAGCTCGGCGGGCGTCACGTTGACGTGGACCACGAAGGAGTCCGGCACCACGCCGGCGGAGCGCCAGCGGGCTAGGTCGCCCAGGGCGGCGTTGAGCACCTGGTCGGTGAGCCGGGGCAGGAGCCCGGCCTCCTCGGCGAGCTCGAGGAACTGCAGGGGCATCACCACGCCACGCTCGGGGTGGCGCCAGCGCACGAGCGCCTCCGCGCCCACCCAGCCGCCCGTCGCAAGGTCTACGATCGGCTGGTAGACCGGGTAGATCTCGGACGTGCCGAGGGCCTTGCGCAGGTCGGCCAGCAGGGCCGCGCGCTGCTGGCGCTCGTAGAGCATAAACGGCTCGAACTCCTGGACCTTGTCCCGGATCTGCTGCTTGGCCACGTACATGGCCGTGTCCGCCTCCTGGAGGAGCAGGTCGGCGTCGTGCCCGGGGGTGGCCTCCGCGATGCCCATGCTGGCGCCGGGGGAGACGGGGATGGATTGGACGTCCACCTCGGTGTTGATCAGCTGCAGGAGCCGGCGCCCGAGCTCGAGCGGTCGTGGCGTGCCCTGCGCGAGCAGGACGGCGAACTCGTCGCCGCCGAGGCGGGCGATCACGTCGCCGTCGCGCAGGCCGCTGCGGAGGCGTTCGGCCACGATCTGCAGGACGCGGTCGCCGATCGCGTGGCCGTGGGTGTCGTTGATGCTCTTGAACGCGTCCAGGTCCAGGAGCATGAGCACCGGAGCGCGCTCGCCGCGGCGGTGGCGGTCCAGGCTGTGCTCGATTTCGCGGATCAGGGCGGTGCGGTTGGCCAGCCCGGTCAGGGGGTCGGAGTAGGCCAGGACCTGCATCTTGTCGCGCGCTTGCTCCAGCAGGGCGGTCCGCTCGGCGACGCGTTCGTCCAGGTCGCGGTAGGTGCGTTCGAGTTCGGAGGCCATGGAGTTGATGCCCACCATGATGGCGTCGATCTCGTCCCGGCAGGGACCCGGCTCAAGCCCGGTGTCGAACCGTCCGTCGGCGATGCCGAGGATGGCGCCGACGATCTGCTCGATGCGTGCGTCGGCCTCCGGGGGAACGGGGATGTCAGACATAACCGCCAAGGTACTCGAAGGCGGCGGCCCGGTCTTGGAAGTAGTCGATGGGGACGTTCGTGCCGCCCGCCATCGACGTCATAAAGAAGCGGGCCAGGACCTGGTCCGCGGGACCGTAGCCGATGAGCGCGAGGCGGCTGACGCCTTCGACCTTGCGGAACTTGGCGGCCGCAGCCGGCTCGACGCGGGCGAGACCGGAGACGTCGATGAGCACGCGCACCGGCGGGTTCTCCATCAGGCCGCCAACCCCGTGGGCGACCTCGTTGACGATGTCGGCCTCCAGCACGCATCCCGAGCCGAAGGAGACCTCCACGAGGTCGTGGGAATGCTTCCAGACGCCGGCGCTCGCGCTGTTCCAGTCGGGGGTGCCCCGTTCGGGCGCCTCGCGCGGGCCGGCCACCGCGATTTCCGGCGGGGGAGCGGCATCCAATATGGAGCCGTGGTCGTCCGCGGGTGCCTGCATGCTAATGGTTGACAACGGCCCGCCTCCGATCCGGAATGTTCCTGCAATGCCTAGCGGCTACGGTCTTGCTAGCCATGGATTTCCCCCCGGAAATGAGAACGTCGCGCCATGTCAACCGCCCGTTTACGCGTGGTCGCTGCCGCTCAATGGTGAAAGTGTATCCCAGAGGGGCGCATGAGCGAGTGGAATTGATCACTACCATTCGGTAACCTCATGCTCAACTTAGGTTTGCCGCGGCGATGCCCTCGATGCGGTTGGCCTCGGCCCGCTTATCGGCCGCGTCAGTGGGCCTTAGGGCGTCCAGAATCTCCGCCCACAGGCGGTATGCCGGTACCAAATATGCCGCATCAGAATCCTCCAAAATGGCCGTGGCCTCCGCGAGGACAGAATCCGCGGCTGATAGCTGACCGACCGCCAACCCCCATCTCGCGCGCGTCTCGGCGAGGCCGATTCTGTCCATCTCCGTTGGCTCGGTGACTTCGTGAGCCATGAGGGCGCGATCGATACAGTCTCGAGTCTGGTCGACGGCGATACCTGCCTGCAATTGAAGATCCGCTGAGGCGCGATTGAACCGGGCCCAGAGCTGGATGTCATTCGCCGGTGACAGCAGCCGAGAGGCACGCGCGTGGTAGTCCAGCCCCATGTCGCTCTCGGTGACGAAGAACGCGAGGTTTCCCAGAGTCCAGAAACCCTTGCCGGCTGTCTGGTCGTCGAGTTCCAGATCCAGCAGTGAGGCAAGTTCCTGGTGGTGACTCCACGCCTCGTCGGATCGCCCGGCCTGCACCAGCGCAGCGATCAGAGTCTGATATGCCTTGGCGCGAGTGGCCGCGTGCTCCGGGATTGGCTGCAGCAGATCAAGCGCCCGCTGTGCGGCTGACAGCGCAGGACCGGTCCGTCCCTGGCAACGTTGAGCGGTCGCCTCCATCGTCAAGGAACGCGCATGAATGACGTTATCTCGAGCCGACACGGCCGAATTTCCCATGCTCCGTGCAAGATCCAGCAGTTCGCGATACCGATCGAGGGCATGAAGGGCTTCGGCCGCGGCAAATTGGAATTGCCACTCCGCCCGTCCATCGCCTGTTTGTCTGGCAGCCTCGACGCCACAGGTTGCAGCCTCCAGTGCGGCGGCCTGATTCCCAGATCCCAATGCGCGCCGAATCGCGGACTCGAATGCTCGCAAGTCGTGAAGAGGCGGACGGTGGCTCATGGGGTCAATTATGCGGCATGTGCCGAGGCCCCTGAATAACTTTGCCAAGGGGCGCAAACTTTTTCGCAGTTTACTTTCTTCACACTAGAAACAAGTGCCATACTCAAATGGGGGGGTGACTAGGCCGGGCTTGACCCCCGGACATTTTTTGCCTGGCGTACTCGCATCATCGACATCCAAAGGTGTTCACGTGAAGAAGTTCATCACCAAGACCGCTGCGGCCGTAGCTGTCGCTGCCGCCGCACTGACCATCGGAGCCGCTGTCTCCGCCGACACCAACGCCGATTCGACCGCGGGAGGCCTGTGGCCCTACTCGGTGACCGTTCAGGGTGGTCTCTGGCCGTACTAAACCACGGACCAGCCACGATCGGCTGACGGCGGCCGCCGCTCCCCACCGGGGGCGGCGGCCGCTGCCGTTTGCGGTGCGGAGGGGGCTTCCGGACCGGATGGGAGAATGGACGGGTGACTTCACAGACCGACCCAGCCTCCGACGTCGTACCCCCAGACCACACGGGTGATCACCTGTCCTGGGAGCGGCGCGCCGAAATCGACCTGTCTGCCATCCGGCACAACGTCCGCCGCGTCGCCGAACTGGCCGCGCCCGCCCAGGTCATGGCGGTGGTCAAGGCCGACGCTTACGGGCACGGCGCGCTGCCCGTGGCCCGCGCGGCGCTGGAGGCCGGGGCGACTTGGCTCGGCTTCGCGCATGTCTCCGAGGCGCTCGCGGCGCGCGACGCCGGGTTCACCGCCCCGGCGCTGGCGTGGCTGCACACCCCGGACACCGCGTTCTCCGAGGCGATCTCCCGCAACATCGACCTCGGGGTCTCCGGCTGGGAACTGGACCGGGTCGCGGCGGCGGCGGAGAGCGCCGCGCGGCCGGCCCGCGTGCACCTCAAGATCGACACCGGCCTGGGTCGGAATGGCTGCACGCCGGAGAACTGGGAGGCCCTGCTTGGTGCGGCCGCCGCCTACCAGGAAGACGGCCTGCTGCGCGTCGTGGGTGTGTTCTCCCACCTGTCCGTCGCCGACGAGCCCGACCGCGTCGAGACCGACCAGCAGCTGGATGCGTTCCGCACCGCCGTGGCGCTCGCCGAGAACGCCGGGTTCGATCTGGAGGTCCGGCACACCGCCAACACCCCCGCCATCCTGTCCCGTCCGGACACGCACTTCGACATGGTCCGGCTGGGGCTCGGCATGTACGGGCTGAGCCCGTTCCGCGACCAGACCTCCGAGGACCTCAGCCTGCGCCCGGCGATGCGGCTGGTGGCGCGCGTCGCCAACGCCAAGACCGTCCCCGCCGGCCAGGGCGTCTCCTACGGGCTGACGTACCGCACCGGGCACCCCACGCTGCTGGCGCTGGTCCCGCTGGGTTACGGCGACGGCGTCCCGCGCTCCGCCACGAGCGGGCCGGTGCACATCCGCGGGCGGCTCTTCCGCTCCTGCGGGCGGGTGGCGATGGACCAGTTCGTCGTGGACATGGGACCGGACGAGGACATCGCGGGGCTGGTGGGGGCCGAGGTGGTGCTGTTCGGCGACGGAGGCCCGTCCGCCGACGAGTGGGCCGAGTCGGCCGGGACCATCAACTACGAGATCGTCACCCGCGTCTCTCCGCGCGTGCCCCGCGTCTACGTCGAGGGCAGCTGGGGCGAGACCGGTGAGTGAGCCGGCCGGCGGCGGGCCGGAGTGGACCGCCGAGCTGACCGCCGTCGACGCCGAGTCCACGCAGAACCTGGCCTCCAGGCTGGGCGCCGCGCTGCGCGCCGGGGACCTGCTGGTCCTGACCGGCGAGCTGGGCGCGGGGAAGACGACGTTCACGCAGGGCCTGGGCGAGGGGCTCGGCGTGCGCCCGGGCATCATCTCGCCCACCTTCGTGCTGGTGCGCGTCCACCCGTCGCTCGTCGGCGGGCCGGACCTGGTCCACGTGGATGCCTACCGGCTGGGTTCGGCCGAGGAGCTGGACGACATCGATCTGGAGTCGACCATGGCCTCGTCCGTGACGGTGGTCGAATGGGGCCGCGGGAAGGTGGAGCACCTCTCCGACTCGCGGCTGGAGGTCTCGCTGCTGCGCGAGACCGGAGGCGACGCGGTTGGGGAACTGGTCCTGGACTTCGACGAGACGGGCGACGACGAGCCGCGGATCATCCGGATCGAGGCGTTCGGGCCGCGGTGGGACAGCGGTCCCGTTTTGTGACCCTGCAGTGCCACGCATGCCTCTTCGCGAGAGGGCCGATTCGACTTTGAGATGGCCTGATTGCAGCGTGGCTAATCAAACCTCCATTACGACAAACGGTAGGGTTACCGGCATGACCCAGATCGCCGACGAGAACGAATTGTTTCTCCTAGATGTGGCCCACGACCGGGCATATGAAACGGAATTCGATTTCGTGCTTTGCGAGCAGTGCTTCCACGCCTACATGCGTCTGCCAGGCTGTTCGAACGTCGCCCACACGTGCCGCGACGTTGGGACAGAGGGTGCAGCGGGCTCATTAAACCGAAAACCCGCCGTCCACCCCGACGCTCACTAGGTTCTAGCTCAGTGCCGATTGCGCTCAGGGTCAATCACCGTTGGGCCGGTCAAATCGATCCACACGCAGGTGCAGATGTGTGACCTTGGTCGGTGGTTGGTGGTATCCGCTGGCCTGACTTGCGACGGCGCGTCTGAGCTGTATTCTTCCATCGTTCTCTCCCAAGATTCCCAAGCGTTCCCCAACGCCCCCCAGCTATGCGTGCCACGTTTGCCGTGGCGGGGTTCGCTTGGAAGGCATTCGCGAATTGTTGCACTGCCCTAGGTTCTGGGAATGCAATGGGCGGGCCTTGAAGCCT
This sequence comes from Arthrobacter halodurans, assembly GCF_041877255.1. Lineage (NCBI taxonomy): Bacteria > Bacillati > Actinomycetota > Actinomycetes > Micrococcales > Micrococcaceae > Arthrobacter > Arthrobacter halodurans. The sequence goes on along the minus strand of NZ_JBHDLJ010000003.1, from coordinate 102,160 downwards.
CCGCTCGGATGCGATGCTCAAGCAGACCGAATCTCCCAATGGCTCGATGCGCCGCACGCCTTACCCCCGCGCAATTGGGTTCTGGCCTGCCTGTTCCGCGGACCAAGACCTGGCTCGCAGGGACCAGGCATCGTGGCGGTCTCCGGCTAGCCGCGCAGCAGTAGCGGCTGCGCACCGATTCGCCAAACGGCACCGGTCATGACGGCGGCCTCGCTGTGTGAGACGTTGAGTTCCGCATGTCGGCCATTTTCCAGCGGGTTTCCGCAAGTCTCGACATGCTCGACCAGCGGTTTGCCTCAGTTGACCCCGATGCGGCGGCGGCGGTCCTTCTTGCCGCGGAGGTCGCGGTTGAGCCGGCGGTCGCCCTGGTAGAGGATCGTGGACCAATCCGTGGTCTCGGGCGTGGCCTCCGGCAGCGGCTCCGGTGCGGCCTTGCGCTCCCGCGGGTGGACGAACAGCCAGTCGACCACGCCCAGCGCCATGTCCACCAGCGAGTTCTTGATGCCGATGTAGGCGCGGATGGCGTAGGCGGCCAGCGCTGCGTTGATCGCCGCGAACGCCGCGTTCCCCCAGTTCTGGCCCTGCACGTCCCGCCACAGCGTGAGCAGCGAGAACGCGACGATCAGGTACGGCACCGCCACGTACAGCGCCGGCGCCGCCGTGCGGTCGCGGACCTTCGGGGTGCGGGCGAAGGGGATCTTGTCCCCGGTGAACGCCTGCTGGATCGACTTCAGGACCCCGGCGATGTTCACCGGCAGCAGCACCAGGTTGAACCCGTAGATGCGGAAGATGTCGGTGAAGCGGTGCCCGCAGTCCCGCAGGTCGCTGCCCATGCACAGGAAGTACGGCAGCGCCGCGGCGAAGATCAGCGGGCTCAGCAGCCGGCTGTCGTAGGGGTAGGCCAGCAGGAAGCACAGCCCCAGGCTGGCCCACGCGATGGACGCCATGTAGTTGACGCGCAGCAGGACCTCGCGCAGCGGCACCGGGTCCCGCCGGAAGCGGCGCTCCCGCAGCTGCTTCCAGAACTTCGGCAGGATCAGCAGGCCGCCGTTCGCCCAGCGGCGCCGCTGGACCACCAGTGAGCCGAAGTCCGGCGGCGTGGCGCTGTAGCTCAGGCGCTCAGGGTAGTTGGAGAGCCCCCAACCGTGCGTCCCGAGGTCGATGCTGGACTCCGTGTCCTCGATGACGGTCCGGTCCTGGATGTAGGTGTGGATCTCGTATCCGCCGACCGTGTGGACCTCCTCGATGTCGTCGAGGGCGCGCTTGCGGATGATCGCGTTCGCGCCCACCCAGAACGTGGCGCCGTAGCGCGTCTTGCCCTGGTGGAGGATGTGCTGGATGTCCGTCGTTGCCCCGGCGATGCGCTCGATCCGGGTCGGCGCCCCGCGGAACGAGGAGTAGGGGGTCTGCGTGACCGCGATGTGCGCGTTCTCCTCCGACTCCAGGAAGTACACCAGGCGCAGGCAGTAGTCGCGCAGCAGCAGGGAGTCGGCGTCGAGCGTGAGCAGGTACTCGCTGTCCGGGATCCGCAGCGCGCCCTCCGGCAAGCCGGGCGCGGCGCCCGGCGCCCCGGCGTCGTCCGCGTCCCCGATCTCCCGCAGCACCAGCGCGTCCCCGCGCTGGTCCGGCAGCCAGGTCTTGCCCATCAGCGAGATGAAGGAGTTCAGGTTCATGGCCTTGTTGGCCTCCTGCGAGAGGCTGGCGTAGCGCTTGCGCTCGAAGTGGTCCAGCTCCGCGCCGAACAGCCGCGCGAGGCGCAGGTGCAGCTCCTCCATCCGGTCCGTGTCCGGCGCGGTGCCCTGCGCCTGCGCGGCCCGCAGCGCCAAGAGCGTCAGCCGCAGCTCGCGCGCCAGGCCCATGATGACCGAATCCACGAAAAACTCGTCGACGTGGTCGTTGACCGGCTCGTTCCCGGCCATGCGCTCCAGCCACTCGGCCGCGGCCAGGTAGCCGCCGGCGAGCCCGCCCAGCAGCTCCGACGCCGGCGCGCCCTCGTCCCGGCGCCGCCGGAACGACGCCAGGTCCATCACCGCGCGGGCGTGGGGCTCGCGCAGCGCCGCCTCGATCTCCGCGGCGATGGCGCGGGTGGCCTCCAGCTTCGCGAGCACCGCGGGGTCGCTGGGCTCCGGGTTGTCGTCGATCAGCAGGACGATGCGCAGGTTCGGGAACTCCTGCAGGGCGGCGGACCACAGCGTCCCGCGGACCACGGAGGGCTCCTCCGCGTAGCTGGGCACCAGCACGGTGACGGCGGCGTCGTGGTCGCGGAAGTGGCGGTCCAGCTCCCCGCGCGGGGCGCGCCGGTGGGCGGCGAAGCGGTTCAGCGCCGCCTGGCGCGCCGTGAGGTACATCAGCGCGGAGAACGTCAGGAACGTGACGACCAGGAGGTAGAGGATGGCCTCGAACTGGAAGCGGAATCCGGCGTCGGGGTTGTTGGCCAGCTGCCGGAGGATGGTGGACACCACGTAGGCGGCCCAGAAGACGACGGTCGCCGTGATGGCCACGCGCCCGAGCGCCAGCTTCCGCTTCGATGGCGCGGGGTGGATGATCGACAGCGGCTCGGACCGCTTCTCCGAACCCCACTGCCTCCGGCGCGGCGCCTCGTCGTCGAGCGCGGGGCCGGCGTACGGGCCGGGTGCCTGCCGCGCGCCTAGGGCGTCGTCGACGGAATTTATAGCCATTGTTTCCCCAACTCAGACCCGGAATTTCTTCACTGTGCCGACCTTCCGGAGCGGAATTAGTCCGAGTGTAACCCACGGCCTTATGCTGGCGATGTGGCGCGTCGAACACGACACGCACAGGCGGGCCAACCGGGGGCGGGACGGCCGAACGCGCAGGAATCCGCCTCGCCGGCGGTCGCTCCGCCGGGGGACGCAGGGGGTTCTTGTGGCGCATCGATTCCAGGGCCGGCGGCTGTCGCCGCTGCGGCTGTTCGTGGTCCTCGCCGTGGTCGGCACGCTGGTCGCCGGTTCGACCATGGCCTACGGCCGGGTCCGCGACGCGGCGTTCGCCGGCAAGCAACAGCAGTGGTTCGGGTCCTACGTCGACGCGACCTCCACTCCCTTCTACGACATCGGCACCGGCGTCGCACCGGGAGAGCGCGTGGTGCTGGCCTTCGCGGTGGCGCACCCCGAGCGCGCGTGCGAACCCTCCTGGGGCGCCTACTACACCCTCGACGAGGCCGCCGCGACCTTCGACCTGGACCGACGCGCCGCCCGCGTCCGCGACGCCGGCGGCGAGATCGTGATCTCCACCGGCGGCCTGCTCAACGACGAGCCCGCGACCGCCTGCGACGACACCGCACGGGTCAAGGGCGCGTACGCGTCCCTGCTGGACCGGTACCAGTCCAGCACCCTGGACCTCGACATCGAGGGCGACGACCTGTCCGACGCCGTCTCCGGCGAACGCCGGGCCTCCGCCGTCGCCGCCCTGCAGAAGGACCGCGACGACGCCGGGGCCGCGCTCGAGGTGTGGCTGACGCTGCCCGTCGCGACCGGCGGCCTGACGGCCGAGGGCCTCGCCGAGGTGCGCCGCATGCTGGACGCCGGCGTCGACCTCGCCGGGGTCAACCTCATGACCATGAACTTCGGGGAGTCCCGCGCGGCCGGGCAGAGCATGGCCACCGCGTCCATCCAGTCCGCGCGCAGCACCCACGCCCAGCTGACGGACCTCTACGCCGAGGCGGGGCAGAACCTCGGCGCCCAGAGCCTGTGGCGCAAGATCGGGCTGACGCCGATGATCGGGCAGAACGACCTGCTGGGCGAGGTCTTCGGCCTCGACGACGCCGTGGCGCTGAACGCCTTCGCGGTGGAGACCGGCGTCGGACGGATGTCCCTGTGGTCCGCGAACCGGGACAACGACTGCGGGCCCAACCACCCGGACCCGGAGCGGGTGTCCAACAACTGCAGCGGCGTGAAGCAGGCGTCCCGCGACTTCGCCCAGCGCCTCGCGGCCGGGTTCGACCCGGCGTCGACGGCGTCCGCGGCATCCGCCGCCGCCTCCGCGCCGCGCGCCAGCGAGGAGCCGGCCCCGAAGGAGACGGCAATCGTCGACGACCCGGCGACCAGCCCGTATCCCATCTGGAACGACGAGGGCGCGTTCGTCGAGGGCGACCGCGTGGTCTGGCGCGGCAACGTCTACGAGTCCAAGTGGTGGAACCAGGACACGCCCCCGGACTCGCCCGTGGCCGACGGCGGCGCGACGCCGTGGACCCTGGTCGGGCCGGTCCTGCCCGGCGACAAGCCGCAGCCGGTCGTGACCGCGCCCGCCGGCCTGTATCCCGTCTGGTCCCCGGCCGCCGTCTACACCGAGGGCGACCGGGTCCTGCACGAGGGCCGCATCCTCGAGGCCAAGTGGTGGAACAGCTCCGAGAGCCCGGAGGCCGCGCTGCGCGGCGCGCCGACGTCGCCCTGGAAGCTGTTCACGAACGTGCAGGCGCAGCGGATCATCGATGCGGCGGCGAAGAAGGGTGCGTCGGCGACGCCTTCGGCCACGCCGAGCACCTCGCCCACGCCGTCGGCCAAGCCCACGCCCTGAGGCGTGCGAGCGCACCCGGAGGACATCCGGTAGACCGTGGGCCGTGGCATTTCCGGGTTGCGCGGGTAGGCTTGTCCGATCCCCACCCCTGTGCCCGAAAGGCGTCCGTGCTACCTGACACCCTGTTCATGAACCCGTTGGCCGGATCGGCCCCTCTGGTGAGCCCCGCCTCGCCGGAGACGGTCGCTCCGCCGGCCGTGTTCGACGCCCCGCCGGCGCCGGACGTCCTTGACGAGGACTGGGTGGAGCCGGAAATCCCGCTCCGGCCGGAGCCGTCCGGGCAGCAGCGTCCCGCGCAGCGGAATGGCCAGCGCTCTGGCGGTCGCCAGAACCGCCAGGGTTCCGGCGGGCGCGGCAAGGGCAACGGCCGCCGGTCCTTCTAGCAAAATTCCGCGGCGAGCGTCCGGGCCTGGCCGACATCGGGTGCCGGAATGCTTGTGCGGCACGGGCCGCTCCAGGGCCGACCCTCCCGGTGAACGGCGGGAATTCACCGCGACCTTACCCTGGGCCTCGTTGGACTTTACTTGCTGCCTCCCTGTCGCCTCGATCCTGTCGAATTGCTCGGCAAGAGGCTAGTGCCAACAACTTTGGCTGTCATGATTTGGGGGCAATCCCGTGGACTTTTCCTGGGGCCGCGACCATGCTTGGCGTACCACCAAGTGCGACGATATTTGGCACACCACCAAGAGTTCGGAACCGTGAGACGGTTCAATCCTTCAGGCTGCCGCCCCCGTACGACGTCGTCAGCGTGTCCGCGTACCTTCCCGTCCTCCGGGACGGAAGTCAGCTCCGGCACCTCCGCCGGGGATCGCTACTCCTTCGTAGTCTCTGATGAGTTGGTCGCCGCTTCGCTACGGAGCGGCATCCGCCGGCAACCCCTTGAAGTTGCCGTTGCCGGTGCTCCCCATCATCGCGGGAGACGAGATATCGGTTCTCTCGCCGATGGTGCTTCCCTCCTCTACCCGTCATGGCGCCCTACGGCCCCATGACCTCTAGACGAGAAGAACGTTCGCGTCAATCGATTTCCACCCTGAGGGATTCCGATGAAACATCTCAACTCGATACGCCTTCTTGCAGCTGCCTCGACCACGGCCGCCCTGTCCGTCACCCTCGGGGGCGCGCCGGCGTTTTCCGACGTCGATCAACCCACCATCAGCACCCACTCCATCGAGCAAGGTGACCTTGCGTCTTCTCCTTCGCTGAGAAGGGACGTGAACGGTGACGGGCGGGCGGACATTGTGGGCTTCGGCAACGACGGGGCGTATGTCTCGCTAGGTCAAAGCAACAGCACGTTCACCCAGCCTGTCTTGGCGGTGAACAACTACGGCTACAACGCCGGCGGCTGGCGGGTGGAGCGCCATCCGCGCCACCTTGCGGACGTGAACGGTGACGGGCGGGCGGACATTGTGGGCTTCGGCAACGACGGGGCGTATGTCTCCCGAGGCCGCACCAACGGCACTTTCACCCAGCCTGTCTTGGCCGTGAACAACTATGGCTACAACGCCGGCGGCTGGCGGGTGGACCAACACCCACGGCTCCTGGCTGACGTCAATGGCGACGATCGGGCGGACATTGTGGGCTTCGGCAACGACGGGGCGTATGTCTCGCTAGGTCGCAGCAACGGCACGTTCACCCAGCCGGTCCTGGCCGTGAACAACTACGGCTACAACGCCGGCGGTTGGCGGGTGGAGCGGCATCCGCGCCACCTCGCGGACGTGAACGGCGACGATCGGGCGGACATTGTGGGCTTCGGCAACGACGGCGCGTATGTCTCGCTCGGTCAAAGCAACGGCACGTTCACCCAACCGGTTCTGGCGGTGAATAACTACGGCTACAACGCCGGCGGTTGGCGGGTTGAGCGGCATCCGCGCCACCTCGCGGACGTCAATGGCGACGGGCGGGCGGACATTGTGGGCTTCGGCAACGACGGCGCGTATGTCTCCCGAGGCCGCAGCAACGGCACGTTCACCCAACCGGTTCTGGCCGTGAACAACTACGGCTACAACGCCGGCGGTTGGCGGGTGGAGCGGCATCCGCGCCACCTCGCGGACGTGAACGGCGACGATCGGGCGGACATTGTGGGCTTCGGCAACGACGGCGCGTATGTCTCGCTCGGTCAAAGCAACGGCACGTTCACCCAACCGGTTCTGGCCGTTAACAACTACGGCTACAACGCCGGCGGTTGGCGGGTTGAGCGGCATCCGCGCCACCTCGCGGACGTCAACGGCGACGATCGGGCGGACATTGTGGGCTTCGGCAACGACGGCGCGTATGTCTCCCGAGGCCGCAGCAACGGCACGTTCACCCAACCGGTTCTGGCCGTGAACAACTACGGCTACAACGCCGGCGGCTGGCGGGTGGACCAACACCCACGGCTCCTGGCTGGGGACACGGACTAGGTGTTTCGCGTCGTTGGATGGACATGTGGAGGAGCCGCCTCTGAGTGACGCGGACATCGGGTGAAACGTCGCGAACCCCTTCCCCGACCGCCGCGACTAGGGAACAGTGAACCCATGGCCATCACACGACCCATCGAAGAGCTGACCATCGCCCAAGTGCACGCGGCTTTCCTCGGCGGTGAATTCACCGCCGAGGAACTCGTCAGCGACTATCTGGACCGCATTGAACGGATCGACCGGTCGGGGCCGGAACTCAATTCACTGATTTCCGTCTCGGGGAACGCGCTGGACGAGGCACGCAGGCTCGACCAGAAACTCGCCGAAACGAGCCAGCTGGTGGGGCCACTTCACGGGGTGCCGATCGTCGTCAAGGATCAGATCGAGACCGCCGACCTGCCCACGACGTTCGGCAGCATCGCATCCGGTGACTATCAGCCCGCGCAGGACGCAACCGCCATCGCAAAACTCCGTGCTGCGGGTGCCATCATCCTGGGCAAGACCACGCTCCCCGACTTCGCGACGTCCTGGTTCTCGACCTCCTCCCGCAGCGGAGTGACCAAGAACCCCTACGACCTGGCCCGCGATCCGGGAGGTTCCTCCAGCGGGACCGCAGCCGCCGTGGCGGCGAATCTCTCCCTTGTCGGCGTCGGAGAGGACACCGGAGGCTCGATCCGCCTCCCCGCGTCCTTCTGCGGCCTCGTCGGGCTCCGTGTCACCCCCGGACTCATCAGCCGCGCCGGGATGTCGTCCCTGGTGAAGCCCCAAGACACGGCCGGGCCGATGGCCCGGACCGTCGAAGACGCCGTCCGGCTCCTTGACGTCATGGTCGGCTACGACGACGGCGACGACTACACCGCCGCCGCCGTCATCGCGGGCCACGAGGAGCCGTACGCGGCCGCACTCCAGGACGCGACACTCTCCGGCAAGCGAATCGGGATCCTCCGCCAGGCGTTCGGCGACGACTCCGACCCGGACGGCGCCAAGGTCAAAGAGACCATCGAACGCGCGCTCTCGGACCTGCGCGAAGCCGGCGCCGAGCTCGTCGACATCACCATCGACAACCTCGACGACCAGGTCGGTTTCACCTCGCTCTACACCACGCGGTCCCAGTCGGACATGGACGAGTTCGTCGGCGCCCGCCCCGCGGTCGGGATACCGTCCATGCGGCATCTGATCGAGACCAAGCAGTACCACGAGAAGCTGGACCTGCTCGAAGCGATCGTGGCCGGCCCGGAACAGCCCACCGACGATCCCCAGTACGCGCAACGCCTCCTCGCGCAGACCGCGTTCCAACGACAGGTCGTCGGCATCATGGCTCGGAACCGCCTCGACGCCATCGCCTTCCCGGACGCCAAACTTCCGGCACCAACCCGCGTGGACATCTTCGCCGACCGCTGGACCTGCCTGACGTACCCGACCAACACGGTCATCGCCTCCCAGCTCCTCTTCCCCGCGATCACCATCCCGGCGGGGCAAACGGATGATGGGCTGCCCGTGGGCCTCGAGTTCATGGCCGTCCCCTACGGCGAGCGGGCCCTACTGGCACTCGTCGCCGCCTCCGAGGCAACCCTGCAGGGACGATCGTCCCCTGACGTGTAGGACACCATGGATGGGACGACGGCGTGCTGGGACACCCCGGCCGCGGAGGTCGACCCGGCGTCGCGGCGTAGGATCCGACCGGAAGCGGCGTCGAATCTCGAGGTGGCCAGCATGCGGACGGATCGATTCACGCGGGGAATTGTGTCCCAGCGCCCGCTGCGGTTGCGGGCGCCATCGATCCTGCTGCTGGCCGTGGCGGCCGTGTTCGCGCTGGTGTCCTGCGGCCCAGCTGCCGGGCCAGCCGCTACAACCACCACCACCGCCACCACCACCGCGTCCGGCTCCGCGTCGGATCCGGACTCCGCGTCCGGCGCGGTCACGACGGCACCCGGGTCCGGCACGGGTCCCGGCATAGCCCCGGGCAGCGACGGCGAAGCGCGGGCGCTGTTCATCGGCGACTCCTACACGGAGGGCTGGGGCGCCGAACCCCACGAACGCTGGACGTCCGTGCTGTCCGCGGACATGGGCTGGGACGAAGTCAACGAAGGCCGCGCCGGGACCGGCTACGTCAACGTCCCCCTTGGCCTGCCCTGCGGCCGGGTCTCCTGCCCGGCCTACCCCGAGACCGTCCGGGCGCTCGACGCGGACGGATACGACGTCGTCGTGATCGCCGGCGGGCAGAACGACTTCGGCGCCTACTACGACCCGGCCCGGCGCGAGGCGCTGTTCGCCGGCGTCCGCGAGACCTACGCGCTCGCCGGGGAGCGCTGGCCCGAGGCGCGGCGCATCGCCGTCGGGCCGTCCACGCCCAGGGAGCCGGACGACGCGGCCCGCGCCATCGACGCGGCCGTGCGCGAGGCGGCGGCGGAGACCGGCGCCGAATACGTCAGCCTGCTGGAGCCGAACGTCCTGACCCCCGCGCTGGTGCTGCCGGACGGGACGCACGTGGGGCCGGAGGGCCACCGGGCGATCGCGGAGCGGATCCGGGAAGCGCTCCGCTGAGCTATCCACAAACCCGGGACCGGCCGGCCGCTGGTCCTCGCCGCGTGCCATCGACGAGCATGGCCTACATGTACATCCTCGAATGCTCGGACGGCAGCTTCTACGTCGGGAGCACGCGCGACCTCGAGAAGCGGCTCTGGGAGCACAACACGGGGCACGGGGCGAGGTACACGCGGTCGCGGCTGCCGGTGCGCGTCGCCTACTGCGAGGAGTACGACCGCATCGACGACGCGTACTACCGGGAGAAGCAGGTCCAGGGGTGGAGCCGGGCGAAGCGGAAGTGCCTGATCGAGGGCCGGTTCGAGGATTTGGTGGGGTTGAGTCGGTCTCGACGGGCTCAGTCTCGACAGGCTCGACCTGCTGAGGGTGGGCTCGAGTAGCTCGGTCTCGACGGGCTCGACCTACTCTGGGGTCTCGACAGGCTCGACCAACCTACGCTCGGTCTCGACAAGCTCGACCAACTCTGGGGTCTCGACAGGCTCGACCAACCTACGCTCGGTCTCGACAGGCTCGACCTACCCATGCTCGGTCTCGACAAGCTCGACCTACTGAGGGTGGGTCTCGACGGGCTCGACGGGCTCGACCTGCTCAGCGGGTCTCGGGGGTGGGGTAGCCCATGGCTCTTGAGATCGCGTCCGCCGTCGCCCGGACCTTGCGGCCCAGGTCGGCCAGCCCCGCGCGGTCGAAGCGGGACGTCGGCGTCGACAGGCTCAGCCCGGCGATGACCCGGCCGGCGTGGTCGAAGACCGGGGCGCCGACGCAGCAGATGCCCGGCTCGTTCTCCTCCAGGTCCGTGCTGTACCCCTCGCCGCGCACGCGCTCGCTCTCGGCGAGGACCGTCGCGAGGTCGGGGGAGCCGTCGTGCTCGTGGGCGGCCGCCTGGACGGTCCGCTCGACGAGCTCGCCGGAGGAGTGCGCCAGGATCGCCCGGCCGATCGCCGTGGTCAGGGCCGGGCCCGTGCCGCCGATGGAGGAGAACATGCGCACGCGCTGGCGGCTGTCGAGCTTGTCGATGTAGACGATCTGGCTGGACGCCAGCACGCCCAGGTGGCAGGTCTCGTTCGTGTCGTCCCGCAGGGCCGTCAGGTGCGGCCGCGCCTCGGAGCGCACGTCGACGCCGTCCAGGAACGCGTTGGCGAGGATCAGCGAGGTGACGCCCAGCGCCTGGCGCCCGGACGGGGTCTCCCGGACCAGGCCGCTCTTGCGCAGGGTCGCGAGGATCCGGTGCGCGGTGGTCAGCGTGATGCCGGCCTCCCGCGCCAGGTCCGCGAGGCTGACGCCCTCGGGGTGCCGGCTGAGCGCGAGCAGCAGGGTGACGGTCCGGTCCACGGCCCGGAGCCCGTCCGGACCCTTGGCCGCCTTCTCCCGCGCCGGGTCTCCCGGGGCCGGGGCGTCGCTGGAGGGTGCGGCGTCGTCGTCGTTCTGCGCGTCGGTCATGGCCCCCAGCCTAGCCCGGCGGCGCCCGGGGCGGCACATCAACGGGGGTCGGCAGCAGGAGCGGTCTAGGGTGAATCGACCTATTGCGGAATGCCCTTTCAAAAGCTACAGTGAAGATCTAGTTGTGAGGCGCGGCACATGGGTGTGACGCAGCAGGCGGGCCCGCGGGCCACCGGCCTCCCTCCACAAGCCATTTGAGAATTTCAAGGAAGAGGTTTGCCATGAAGCTTGTCCAAGGAGCCGGTCTGGCCCTGTGCGCGACGCTGTCCGTTTCGATGCTCGCCGCCTGCGGCTCGGCCGCCGGGGGAGAGGACGGAGGGGCCACCAAGACCCTCAAGGTCGCCTTCAACCAGCCCGAGGGCCACCCGCAGTTCGTCGCCATGGAGGAGCTGGGCGAGAAGCTCAACGAGCGCACCGGCGGCGCCTACGACATCCAGGTCTTCCCCAACGAGCTGCTGGGGTCCCAGCAGGAGACCATCACCGGCGTGCAGTCCGGCTCGATCGACATGTCGATCGTCGTCGGCAGCCTGATGGAGAACGTGAACCCCGACTTCGTCGCGTTCGACCTGCCGTACGTCTTCGAGTCCAGCGAGCAGCAGATGTCCGTCCTCAACGACCCGGAGATCACCGGGGACCTGTACTCCTCCATGGAGGAGCAGGGCATCCACGTGGCCGGCGCGTTCCACAGCGGCGTCCGCAACGTCTACACCAAGGACAAGGCCGTCCCGACGCCCTCCGACCTCTCCGGCCAGAAGATCCGCGTCATCCAGAACGACACCATGGTCGAGATGATGAACCTCATGGGCGGCGTCGGCACGGCGATGGGCCAGGGCGACGTGTACACGGCGATCCAGTCCGGCGTGCTCGACGGCGGCGAGAACAACGAGCTCATCTACAACGGCCTGAAGCACGACGAGGTGGCCCCGCACTACACCTACACCCAGCACCTCATGGTGCCGGACTACCTGATCGTGAACTCCGACCTCTACGAGGGCATGTCCGAGGAGCACCGCGCGGTGTTCGAGGAGGAGTTCGCCGCCGCCGTCGACTCCGAGGTCGCCCTGTGGGAGACGTCGGTCGAGGAGGCCAAGGCCGCCGCCGAGGAGGCCGGCGCCGAGTTCCACGAGATCGACACCGCCCCCTTCAAGGAGGCCGTCCAGCCGCTCGTCGACTCCAAGCTCGAGGGCTCGGACGAGGCCCGCAAGCTGTACGACGCCGCGCAGGCCGCCAAGTAGCCCGCGTCCCGCGGGCGGGCCACGCCCGCCCGCGGGACCCCCCATCCACCCCCTCCCGACAGGATCTCCCGCATGGACAGCACCCGCCGCGCCCGCGCGGCCGCCGGAAGCCGGCTGCCGTGAACACCCTCAAGAGAATCATCGACACCCTCCTGGCCGGCGTGTGCGCCGTGCTGTTCGCGTCACTCGTGCTGCTGGTGACGTGGCAGGTCTTCACCCGCTTCCTGCTGGACAACCCGAGCGCGTTCTCCGAGGAGCTCGCCACCTACTGCTTCGTCTGGCTGGTCCTGTTCGGCACGGCCCTGGTGTTCGGCGAGAACGGCCACATGGCCATGGACTTCATCAAGAACCGGTTCCCGCTGCGGCTGAAGATGGCCGTCGAGATCGCCATCCAGCTCTGCGTGATCGCCTTCGCCGCCATGGTGATGGTCCGCGGCGGCCTGAGCTCCGCGTCGCTGGCCTGGAACCAGGCCACCGGCTCCATCCAGATCCCGCTGGGCATCCTCTACCTGGCCCTGCCGATCAGCGGTGCCCTGATCATCTTCTACAGCGTCTACAGCATCCTCCAGATCGTGCGCCTCGGGCGCCCCCTCGAGGACATCCCGGGCGCCGTCCGACCGGAGGTCGCGGAATAACATGGACATCGCCACCACACTCGCGCTGGTGCTGCTCTTCGGAGTCGTCACCCTTCTGGCGCTCGGCGCCCCGATCGCCATCGGCATCGGGCTCGCCTCCGCCGCCGCCATGATGGTGGGCCTCGGCCCCGAGAACGGCATGCAGACCTCCGCCCAGCGGATGTTCACCGGCACCACGTCCTTCACGCTGCTGGCCATACCCTTCTTCATCCTCGCCGGCGTCATCATGAACAACGGCGGGATATCCCGCCGGCTCGTGGACGCCGCGAAGGTGCTCAGCGGCCGGCTGCCCGGCTCGCTGGCCCACACCAACGTCGTCGCCAACATGATGTTCGGCTCGATCAGCGGCTCCGGCGTCGCCAGCGCGGCCGCCGTCGGCGGGACCATGGGCCCCATGCAGGCCAAGGAGGGCTACCGCGCCGAGTTCAGCGCCGCCACCAACATCGCCTCCGCCCCGGCCGGGCTGCTGATCCCGCCGAGCAACACGCTGATCGTGTACTCGCTGGTCAGCGGCACCTCGATCGCCGCGCTGTTCCTGGCCGGCTACCTGCCCGGCATCCTCTGGGGCCTCGCGACCATGGTGGTCGTCGCGGTCTACGCGTGGCGCCGCAAGCTCAAGGCGCAGAGCCCGGGCAGCCTCCGCGCCGGCCTCAAGGTCCTGCTCGACGCCGTGCCCAGCCTGCTGCTGATCGTCATCGTCATCGGCGGCATCGTCGGCGGCGTCTTCACCGCCACCGAGGGCTCGGCCATCGCGGTGGTCTACGCGCTGCTGCTGTCCTTCGTCTACCGGACCATCAAGGTCCGCGAGCTGCCGTCGATCCTCATCGAGTCGACCAAGATCACCGCGGCCGTCATGATCCTCATCGGCGTCTCCTCGATCATGTCCTGGGTGATGTCCTACGCCGGGATCCCGGACCTGATCGCCTCCACGCTGCTGGGCATCACCGACAACACGGTGATGATCCTGATCCTCATGAACATCGTCCTGCTGCTGGTGGGCACGTTCATGGACCCGACGCCGGCCGTGCTGATCTTCACGCCGATCTTCCTGCCCATCGCGCTCGGGTTCGGCATGGATCCCGTGCACTTCGGCATCATGATCGTCTTCAACCTCTGCATCGGCACCATCACCCCGCCGGTCGGGCCCGTGCTGTTCGTCGGCGCCCGGATCGCCGGCCTGCGGATCGAGTCCGTGATCCGCAGCCTGCTGCCGTATTTCGCGGTGCTCGTGGCGACGCTCATGGTCGTGACGTTCGTCCCCGCGCTCTCGCTCTGGCTGCCGGGCGTGGCGGGACTCATGCCATGACGGACCACCAGATGACCGCCCGCCCCGGGGAGGCCGGCGGTGCGCGCGAGACGAAGTACGGCCGGATCGCCAAGGTCCTCCGCCAGCGCTGCGCCCGGCTGGAGGACGGCCAGCAGCTGCCCTCCGAGAAGGAGCTCGCCACGGAGTTCGGCGTCAGCCTCATGACGCTCCGCCGGGCGCTGGACCTCCTCGACGAGGAGGGGATCGTCCGCCGGGTCCTGGGCCGCGGGACGTTCGTGCAGCGCCGGATCGTCGCCAAGGGCGACGTGCTGACGTCCTTCTCCGAGGACATGCGGATGCGTGGGCTGACGCCCTCGAGCCGCCTGATCGGGATCGAGGTCCTCGAGCCCGCGGAGGACGTCCGCAAGGACCTGCTGCTGGGGCCGCAGGAGAGCGTCGTCGCGCTGGAGCGGCTCCGTCTGGCCGACGGCGAGGCCATGTGCCTGGAGACCGCCCACCTGGCCGCCCGCTTCACCGGGGTGCTCGAGGCCGACAGCCTGGAGGGGTCCCTGCACGAGCTGCTGGCCTCCCGCGGGCACGTCCTGGAGAACGCGGTGCGGCGCATCCGCGCCGTCGCGGCCGACGAGCGGCAGGCCCTGCTGCTCGGCCTGCGCGCCGGCGAGCCGGTCCTGCAGATCATCCAGGTCTTCTACGACGCCAAGGGCACCGCGATCCAGCGTTCCTGCGCGCACTATCGGGCCGACCGCTACGAGGCCTTCACCAAGGTCCGCCGCGCGCCGGCCGGCTGAGCCCGCCGCCCCACGACACCCCAGACACCCGCACGACCAGTCAAAGGACACCCCATGAAAGCAGCACAGTACCTCGGCGCCGAGTCCTTCCGGATCGCCGACGTCGAGCCCGCCGCTCCCGCCGCCGGCGAGGTGCGCATCGCCGTCGCCTACACCGGGATCTGCGGCACCGACCTGCACGTCTTCCACGGGCACATGGACGCCCGCGTCACCACCCCGGCCGTGATCGGCCACGAGATGTCCGGGACCGTCGAGTCCGTCGGCGACGGCGTCCGGGACTGGGCCCCGGGGGACCGCGTGACCGTTATGCCGCTGGACTGGTGCGGGGAGTGCCCCGCCTGCCTGCGCGGGCACCAACACGTCTGCCAGAAACTGAACTTCATCGGGATCGACTCCGCCGGCTCGCTGCAGCAGCTGTGGAACGTCCCGGAGCGCTTCCTGGTCCGCCTGCCCGCGGACCTGCGCCTGGACCACGCGGCGCTCGTCGAGCCGACCGCGGTCGCCGTCCACGACGTCCGCCGGGCCGGGCTGGTCCCGGGGGAGAAGGCCGTGGTCATCGGCGGCGGGCCCATCGGGGTCCTCATCGCCGTGGCCGCGCGGCACTTCGGCGCCGACGTCGTGGTGCTCGAGCTCGACGCCGGGCGCCGCGCCGCGGTCGAGGGGCTCGGCTTCGCCACCGTGGACCCCCGCGCCACCGACCCCGCCGCCTGGGTGGGGGAGTGGACGGGCGGCGCCGGCGCCGACGTCGTCTTCGAGGTCTCCGGGGCGGCGGCCGCCATGCTCGGCGCCACCGACCTGGCCCGCGTCCGCGGACGCGTCGTCGTCGTCGCCATCCACCCGCAGCCGACGCCGGTTAACCTGCACGCCATGTTCTGGAAGGAACTGACGCTGATCGGCGCCCGCGTCTACGAGCGGGCCGACTTCGAGACCGCGATCGAGATGGTCGCTGGCGGCACCGTCCCCGCCGAGCTGCTCATCACCCGGATCGAGCCGCTGGCCGGCATCCCCGACGCGTTCGGGGCGCTCGCCGCCGGGCGCGCCATGAAGATCCTCGTGGACTGCCAGAACTAGTCCGCGCCCCACGCCACCACCCGAGGAGACACCCATGAACACTTCCCCCTTCGACCTCACCGGCCGGACCGCCGTCGTCACCGGAGCCAGCCGCGGGATCGGCCTGGCCATGGCCGAGGGCCTCGCCGCCGCCGGCGCCGACATCATCGGCGTCAGCGCGTCCATGCCCGCCACCGGCAGCGAGGCCGCGTCCCGCGTCGAGGCGCTGGGCCGGACGTTCACGCCGATGCGCGTGGACTTCTCCAGCCGCGACGAGGTCGGCGCCCTGGGCGAGGAGCTGGCCGGCCGCGGCGTCGACATCCTCGTCAACAACGCCGGCACCATCAAGCGCGCGCCGGCCGCCGAGCACTCCGACGAGTTCTGGGACGAGGTCGTCGCCGTGAACCTGTCCTCGCAGTTCGTGCTCAGCCGCGCCGTCGGCCGGTCCATGCTGGAGCGCGGGCACGGGAAGGTCATCTTCACCGCGAGCCTGCTGAGCTTCCAGGGCGGCATCAACGTGCCCGGCTACGCGGCCGCCAAGTCCGGCATTACCGGCCTGACCAAGGCCCTGTCCAACGAGTGGGCCGGCCGCGGCGTCACCGTCAACGCGATCGCCCCCGGCTACATCGCCACGGACAACACGCAGGCCCTGCAGGACGACCCGGACCGCTCCGGGGCCATCCTGGAGCGCATCCCGGCCGGCCGCTGGGGCCAGGCGTCCGACCTCGCCGGGGCCACGGTGTTCCTGGCCAGCGCGGCCTCCGACTACGTCACCGGCGTCACCCTGCCGGTCGACGGCGGATGGATGGCCCGGTGATCCCCGCGCACGAGGCGGCGTTCGCGACCCTGTCCCGGGTCGGGATCGTGCCCGTCGTCGTGGTCGACGACCCCGCCCGCAGCTCCGACCTCGCCGACGCGCTCGTCGCCGGCGGCCTGCCGATCGCGGAGATCACCTTCCGCACGCCGGGCGCCGAGGCCGCGCTGCGGACCTTCGCCGACCGCCCGGACATGC
Organism: Arthrobacter halodurans; assembly: GCF_041877255.1. Lineage (NCBI taxonomy): Bacteria > Bacillati > Actinomycetota > Actinomycetes > Micrococcales > Micrococcaceae > Arthrobacter > Arthrobacter halodurans. The sequence continues at coordinate 85,263 of NZ_JBHDLJ010000003.1, read as the reverse complement.
TCGCCGGGGCCGGAACCGTGCTCACCGCCGACCAGGTGGACCTCGCCGCCGAGGCCGGGGCGCGCTTCATCGTCAGCCCGGGCTTCAGCACCGCGGTGGTGCGCCGCGCACAGGAGCTGGGGCTGCCCGTGCTCCCCGGCGTCGCCTCCGCCAGCGACCTGCAGGCCGCCGTCGCGGAGGGGATCGAGCGCGTCAAGCTGTTCCCGGCCAACCGACTCGGCGGCCCGGACATGATCGCGTCGCTCTCCGAGCCGTTCCCCGAGATGGGCTTCCTGCCCAGCGGCGGGGTGGGCCCGGGCAACGCGGCCGCGTACCTCGCGCAGCCGTCCGTGTTCGCGCTCGGCGGCAGCTGGATGGTGCGCCGCGATCTCGTCGCCGCCGGCGACATGGCGGCGGTGGCGCGGCTGAGCGCCGAGGCCGTCGCGCTAGTCGCGTCCCTGCGGGCCGGCGCCGGCACCGGGGTGTCGGCGTGAGCCTGCCGCCGGTCCTGCCCGCCGCGCAGTGCCGGTACGACGCCGTCGCGCTCGGCGAGGTCATGCTGCGGCTGGACCCGGGTGCCACGCGGATCCGCGCGGCGCGCAGCTTCGACGTCTGGGAGGGCGGCGGGGAGTACAACGTGGCCCGCGCGCTCTCCCGCACCTTCGGGCACCGCACGGCCGTGCTCACGGCGCTGGTGGACAACGAGGTCGGGCGGCTGCTCGAGTCGCTCATCATGGCAGGCGGCGTGGACCCGTCCTGGATCCGCTGGCGGGACTTCGACGGCACCGGGACCGCCACGCGCAACGCCCTGAACTTCACCGAGCGCGGCTTCGGGGTCCGCGGGGCGCTCGGCGTGTCCGACCGCGGCCACAGCGCGGCGTCGCAGCTGGGGCCGGCCGACTTCGACCTCGAGGAGCTGTTCGGCGTGCGCGGCGTCCGCTGGCTGCACACCGGCGGGATCTTCGCGGGGCTGTCCGCGTCGGCGTCGGCCTGCGCCGGCGCGGCCATGGAGCGCGCCCGCGCCGCGGGCGCGGTCGTGTCCGTGGACCTGAACTTCCGGCCCAGCCTCTTCCGGGGCGACGGCGGGGCGGAGCGCGCCCGCGCCACGTTCCACGGCCTCGCCGGCGGGGCCGACGTGCTGGTCGGCGGGTTCCAGGACTTCGCGGACCGGCTCGGCGTCCACGCGCCCGACGCCGCCGCGCCGGAGGCCGAGCGCTTCGCCGCGGTCGCCGAGCTGCTCATGGAGCGCTACCCGCGGCTGCGGGTGGTCGCCTCGACGGTGCGCCGCGCGACGTCGGCCTCCGTCAACGACTGGGGCGCGCGGGCCTACGCGCGCGGGGGCGGGTACGCGGAGTCGCGCGTGTTCCGCGACCTGGCGATCTTCGACCGGGTGGGCGGCGGCGACGGGTTCGTGGCCGGCTTCGCCCACGCGGTGCTCGACGGCGGGGACCTGCAAACGGCGCTCGAGTATGGGGCCGCGCACGGCGCGCTGGCCATGACGACGCCGGGCGACGGATCCATGGCCTCGCTCGCCGAGGTGCGCAGCCTGGCGGCGGACGCCGGGCACGGCGAAAGCCGGTAGCCCCGGACGGGCGCGGCGCGCGGGGACCTGTGGCGCGCCGCGCGCCGCGCCGCACCCCCGCCGCAACGTGCCGGAGGGGCATGTGATTCGCGCAACACGTTTCGGAGGGCATAGCATTCCCTCGTTGGGCGCATCACTCCGCCCACTGAACCGGGGGAATGACATGCGTGGAAAAGCGCTCAAGGCTGCCGTTTTCGCCGCCGTTTCGGCACTCGTCCTGTCGCTCGCGCCGACGGCACAGGCGGCCGGGACCGTGGACGAGGCCGGGCCCGAACTGCTCTCGGCCACGAGGACCACCGGCGACGTGATCTCCGCGGAAGCCCCGGACGCCCGGGTCGCCGTGCAGGCCACCGACCCGAGCGGGGTCCGGTGGATCGGCGTCTGGATTGCCACGGACAGCACCGCGGCGCCCGGCGAGTGGGAGTTTTCCAGCGGCATCGAGCCTGCCTCCACGACGCGGAGCGAGGTGCCCGTGTGGTCCTACCCCGAAGACGACCGCGCGAACCCCCAGCCCCAGACGCTGACGGTCACGCGCATCGAGATGCTCGATACCCTGAACAACCGAAGCGTGGTGACCGACCGCGCGATCCTCGATCCGCTGGGCTACCGTGTCGACAACCCGATGTACGACGGCGATGCCCCGGTGGTCGAGTCCATCGATGTCGAGCCCGACGTGGTCCGGCCCGGCGGAGAAGTCGTCGTCACCGCGGTCGTGCGGGACGACAGCGCGGTCCACTATGGGAGCCTCACTCTCTGGGGTGACCAGTTCCTGAGAACGCCCCTCGACACGGTGGAGAGCGAGGTCGTCCGCGGCGAGGGAACGTCAACGATCCGGACCGTCTTCCGTGCCCGCCAGGACACTCCTTACGCGAGCTACCCCGTGAAGATCCACGCCTACGACAGGTTCTCCAACGCCCTCAAGGGCGCTGCCGGTGTCTCGATCGTCGTCGACGATCCCGAATACGCGGCCGGGACGGTCAGGATCGACGGAGACCGGCAAGTCGGCCAGAGCCTGTCCGCAGTGGCCGTGGACTGGGATCCCGCGGTATCGCTCTCCTACAGCTGGAGGAGTCGGGGTAGCGATGTGGCCTCCGTCGCGTCGGTCCCACTGGGAGCCCCCATGTTGTGGGACGACTTGTTGCTGGTTGTCACGGGGACCTGGCCGGACGGCACGGTTCGGTCCCGTGAGAAGTGGAGCGGCGCCATTCACCAGGGGGTGCTGGCGATTTCACCGCCGGAGATCGGCTCCACGGGTGCCGTAGGAAGCCCCATGACGTTCCACCAGGAGGTTCCCGACATGGCGTGGGCGCCGGGCGACCGTCTGGTCTATTGGCTGCGCGACGGAAAGCCGATCGAATATGCCTCCGCGGCGTCGTATGCGCCGACCGCCGCGGACCTGGGGCACCGCATCTCGGTGCGGACAATCCACCGCCCGCGCGGATACGTCGAGCTGGTCCAGGAGTCCGCGCCCGTCGTCGTCGGCCACGGGACGCTCACGGCCCCGAACCCGACCGTTGGCGGTTCCGTCTGGCGCGTCGGCCGGGTCCTGACCGTCTCCACTGGCGTGTGGACCACCGGAACGCAGCGGAGCTATCAGTGGCAGCGCGACGGCAAGAACATCGCCGGCGCCCGGTACCGCTCCTACACGCCGACGGCGGCCGACCGGGGCGCCCGGCTGGGAGTCCGCGTGACGGGAACGAACCCCGGCTACACGAGCGTCAGCCGTTTCTCGAACGTCAAAACCGTGGGCGTCGGCCTCCTGGCGTCGACCGCGCCGAAGGTCAACGGCACGTCCCGGGTGGGAGGCCGGCTGACCGCCGTCGCCGCCGGCTGGACCGACGGGACCTCGTTCAGGTACCAGTGGCAGCGCGATGGCCGGAACATCCCCGGTGCGACGGGGAGCACCTATGTTCCTGGCGCCGCTGACCTCGGCAAGAAGGTTCGCGTCCACATGGTCGGCAGCAAGGCCGGCTACACCTCCGTCGCCCGCACCTCCGCGCCGCGGTGGGTCGGCTACGGCGTCCTGAAGAGCTCCATCCCGACGTTCTCCGGGACGCCCAAGGTCGGCTCCCGCGTGACGGTCTCGCCCGGGACGTGGACCCCGGGAACCACGCTGACCTACCAATGGACGCGTGACGGCGCGAAGATCGGCGGCGCCACCGGCCGCGTCTACACGGTGCGCGCGGCGGACCGGGGCCGCGCCCTGTCCGTGTGGGTCACCGGTTCGAAGCCCGGCTACAGCCGGGTCGGCTACGAGGCGTTCGTTCGGGTCCGCTGACCGGCGCGGCCCCGCCGTCGTATCGACGCGTTTTGTCCGTGGGCCGAACGACGACGGCCCCCTTCCTCGCGGAAGAGGGCCGTCGTGATTCCCGTGGTTGTGGGTCCCGTGGTCAGCGCAGTTCGGACGGCTGCACGTGGTCCATGTCGTCGAACGCCTGGTTCTCGCCGGCCATGGCCCACACGAACGAGTAGCTGCCCGTCCCGAAGCCGCAGTGCAGGGACCAGCTCGGGGAGATGACGGCCTCGCGGTCCGCGACGATCAGGTGGCGGCTCTCGGTCGGCTCGCCCATGATGTGGACAACGCGGTGCTCGGGGGCGACGTCGAAGTACAGGTAGCACTCCGTGCGGCGGTCGTGGGTGTGCGCGGGCATGGTGTTCCACATGCTGCCCGTCTGCAGCTCCGTGACGCCCATGACAACCTGGCAGCTCCTCACGCCGTCGGCGTGGATGTACTGGTTGATCGTGCGCTCATTGGAGGTCTCCGACGAACCGAGCTGGCGGCGCGTGCCCTCGCCGGCGCGGGTGAGCGTGGTGGGGTAGCTGGCGTGGGCCGGCGCGGAGAAGACGTAGAACGCGGCCGGGTCCCCGGCGGCGTCGCTGGCGAAGTCCACCTCGACCGCGCCGCGGCCGACGTAGAGGCACGAGCCCTTCTCCATCGGGTGGCGCTCGCCGTCGACGGTGACGGAGCCGGACCCGCCGACGTTCACGATGCCGGCCTCGCGGCGCTCGAAGAAGATCTCGGTACGCAGCTGGTCGAAGCTGGTCATCCGGATCGCGGAGTCGGTCGGGACGGCGCCCGCCAGGACGATCCGGTCCTCGTGCGTGTAGGTGGCCCGGAGCTCGCCCGCGGCGAAGAGGTTGTCCACGAGGTAGTTCTCGCGCAGCGCGGCCGTGTCGAACGTGGGGACCTGCGTGGGGTGGGTGGCGTGCCGGAGTTCCATGTGGTGCCTTTCGGGCTGCTGGACATCTTTATGGAATGGGTTTCCATTTAGTTCCATAGTGATATACATCCTGCGCAAAGGCAACAGGCCATGCGGTCGCTCCCGCTGGTCGGGCTTGTCGGGGCGCCCGGGTGGCCTCGGCGTCGACAGGGTTGTTCCCCCGCTGGTCGAGCTTGTCGAGACCCCCGGGTGGGCTCGGTCTCGGTCTCGACAGGCTCGACCTACTTTTGGCTGGGTCTCGACAGGCTCGACCTACTTTTGGCTGGGTCTCGACAGGCTCGACCTACTTTTGGCTGGGTCTCGACAGGCTCGACCTACTTTTGGCTTGGTCTCGACAGGCTCGACCTACTTTTGGCTTGGTCTCGACAAGCTCGACCTACCGGACGGCCTACGCCCGGGTCAGGGCCGAGAGGTAGGAGCCGTAGCCGCTCTTCACCAGCGGCTCGGCCAGGGTGGTGAGGTCCTCGGCGCCGATGTAGCCCATGTGCCAGGCGGCCTCCTCCGGGCAGCCGATGCTCATGCCCTGGCGGGTGGAGAGCGTGCGGATGAAGTTGGACGCGTCGTTGAGCGACTCGAAGGTCCCCGTGTCCAGCCAGGCCGTGCCGCGCGGCAGGACGCACACGCTCAGCGCGCCGGCCTCCAGGTAGGTGCGGTTCACGTCGGTGATCTCCAGCTCCCCGCGGGGCGAGGGCGCGAGGCCCTTGGCGATCTCGACGACGTCGTTGTCGTAGAAGTACAGGCCCGGGACGGCGTAGTTGCTCCGCGGGGCCGCGGGCTTCTCCTCGAGCGAGACCGCCCGCCCGTCGGCGTCGAACTCCACGACGCCGTAGGACCGCGGATCCGCGACGTGGTACCCGAAGATCGACGCGCCGTCGACGTCGGTGAGCTTCTGCAGCTGTGTCCCGAGGCCGGGGCCGTAGAAGATGTTGTCGCCCAGGACCAGGGCCACCTTCTCCGCGCCGATGTGCTCCTCGCCGATGAGGAAGGCCTGCGCGAGGCCGTCGGGGGAGGGCTGGGACCGGTACGTGAGGTTGACGCCCCACTTCCGGCCGTCGCCCAGCAGTCGCCTGAACTGGTCGGCGTCCTGGGGCGCCGTGATGATCAGGATGTCCGTGATCCCGGCCAGGATGAGCGTCGACAGCGGATAGTAGATCATCGGCTTGTCGTACACCGGCACCAGCTGTTTGCTGATCCCGAGCGTGATCGGATGAAGCCGCGACCCAGTGCCCCCCGCAAGTATGATCCCCCGCATGGCGCGACTTTACAGCTTTTCAACTGAAAAGAAACTAGTTAGCCTCAGACCCATGCAGACCATCTTGGTCACGGGGGGTGCCGGCTTCATCGGGTCCAACTTCGTGCGCCACCTCCTCGAACGGACCGACGCCCGCGTCACGGTGCTGGACAAGCTCACCTACGCGGGGAACCTCGCGTCACTGGACGGCCTGGACCCCGCCCGCCTCGAGTTCGTGCGTGGCGACGTGTGCGACGCCGGACTGGTGGACACGCTCGTGGCCCGGGCCGACGCCGTCGTGCACTTCGCGGCCGAATCGCACAACGACAACTCGCTGGAGGACCCCCGCCCGTTCGTGGACACGAACATCCTGGGGACCTTCACGCTGATCGAGGCCGTTCGCCGCCACGGGACCCGGTACCACCACATCTCCACGGACGAGGTCTACGGCGACCTCGCGCTCGAGGACCCGGCCCGGTTCACGGAGGAGGCCCCGTACGCGCCCTCCAGCCCGTACTCGGCGACGAAGGCCGGATCCGACCTGCTGGTCCGCGCCTGGGTCCGGTCCTTCGGCCTGCTGGCCACCATCAGCAACTGCTCCAACAACTACGGCCCGCACCAGCACGTCGAGAAGTTCATCCCGCGCCAGATCACCAACGTGCTCGACGGCGTCCGGCCCCGCGTCTACGGCGAGGGGCGCAACGTGCGCGACTGGATCCACGCCGCCGACCACTCCTCGGCCGTGTGGGCGATCCTGCGCGGCGGCCGGATCGGGGAAACGTACCTGATCGGCGCGGACGGGGAGCGCAGCAACCTCGACGTCGTCCGCGGCATCCTGGGGATCATGGGCCAGCCCTCCGACGCCTACGACCTCGTCGCGGACCGGCCGGGCCACGACCTGCGCTACGCGATCGACCCCACGAAGCTGCGCACCGAGCTAGGGTGGGCCCCGGAGTACCCGGACTTCGCCGCCGGGCTGGAGGACACCGTCCGCTGGTACCGCGACAACGAGCCGTGGTGGCGGCCGCAGAAGGAAGCCACCGAGGCGCGGTACGGCGCTCGCGCCGGGTAGCGGCGGCGGGACGCCTGCCCGGACGAACGCCCGGGCACGACGGCGGGGCACCCGTCCGGCGCGGCCGGACAGGGACGACAGGGGGGCGCATGGAATTCTCGCGGGAACTGGCGGTGACCGCCGTCGGGCCGATTCCGGGGCTGGCGGTCGTGGACCTGCCCGTGCACGGCGACGGCCGGGGATGGTTTAAGGAGAATTGGCAGCGGTCCAAGATGGTCGCGCTCGGGCTGCCGGACTTCGGGCCGGTCCAGAACAACGTCTCCTTCAACGGGGCGGCCGGCACCACGCGCGGGATCCACGCCGAGCCGTGGGACAAGTACGTCTCGGTGGCGGCGGGCCGCATCTTCGGGGCGTGGGTTGACCTGCGCGAGGGCCCCACGTTCGGCAACGTGTTCACCGCCGAGCTGGACCCCTCGCGCGCGGTGTTCGTGCCGCGCGGCGTGGGCAACGCCTTCCAGACGCTCGAGGACGCCACCGCCTACACGTACCTCGTGAACGACCACTGGTCTGCCGACGCCCAGGCGCGCTACACCTACCTCAACCTGGCCGACGCGACCGCCGCCATCCCGTGGCCCATCCCGCTGGAGCGGGCCGAGCTCTCGGACCGCGACCGCGGGCACCCGGCGCTCGCCGACGTCGTGCCCATGGCCCCGCGCCGCACCCTGGTCCTCGGGGCCGGCGGCCAGCTCGGTGCGGCGCTGCGTGGCGCGTTCGCCGGGAACGGGGCGGTGGAGTTCGCCGGCCGGGACGACCTCGACCTGGCCGATCCCGCGGCCTTCGCGCGGCGCGACTGGTCGGCCTACACCGCCGTCGTCAACGCCGCCGCGCACACGGCCGTCGACGCGGCCGAGACCCCGGAGGGGCGGCGCACGGCGTGGGCGGCCAACGTCGCCGGGGTGTCCCGGCTGGCCCGGGCGTGCCTGGAGCACGGCATCACGCTGGTGCACGTCTCCAGCGACTACGTGTTCGACGGCGACGGGGTCGACGAGAACGGTGGGATCGGCGGGAACGGCGGCGACACCGGCCACGGGGAGGACGAACCGCCCTCGCCTCTGGGCGTCTACGGACAGACCAAGGCCGCCGGCGACGCGGTGGTGTCCGTGCTGCCGCGCCACTACGTCGTCCGCACCAGCTGGGTGGTGGGCTCCGGGGCGAACTTCGTGCGCACCATGGCCGCGCTCGCCGACCGCGGCGCCGAGCCCCGGGTCGTGGAGGACCAGACCGGGCGGCTGACCTTCGCGGACACGCTGGCGGCGGGCATCGCGCACCTGCTCGACTCCGGCGCACCCTACGGCACCTACAACATCACGAACGACGGCGGCGCGCTGAGCTGGGCGGACGTCGCGCGCGAGGTCTTTGCCGCCCGCGGTCGCCCGCGGTCGGCCGTGCGCGGGGTCAGCACGCGGGAGTACGACGACGGCGTGGCGGCCGCCGCCGACAGAGCGAGCGCCGGCGCGAACAGCGCGACCGGCGATGGCGCGGGCGCCGGGGGAACCCGCCGGGCGCCGCGGCCCGCCCGGAGCCTCCTGCGCCTGGAGAAGATCAAGGCCGCCGGGTTCGACCCGCCGGACCAGCTGGACGAGCTCCGCCGGTACCTCGAGGCGGGGGAGGGGTAGACCCATGGGTTCGGTCTCGGTCTCGACAAGCTCGACCAGCGGCTCGACCAGCGGGTTTGTGGGCTCGGGCTCGGGCTCGGGCTTGGTCTCGACAGGCTCGACCAGCGGATCGACCAGCGGTTTGTTCACCTATGCACCGGGAAGAGGTCTCACATGACTGTTAATGGACAGGTGTCCTTCTGGTACGCCGCCACCGGCGTGCCCACCCCGCGTCCGCCGCTGCCCGGGGACCTGGACGCGGACGTCGCGATCGTGGGCGCCGGCTACACCGGGCTCTGGACCGCCTACTACCTCAAGCGCGCGGAGCCGTCGCTGAACGTCGTCGTGCTGGAGTCGCGCTTCGCCGGGTTCGGCGCGTCCGGGCGCAACGGCGGCTGGCTCGCGAACACCATCACGGGTGGGCGCTCCGGGTACGAGCGCACCCACGGGCGCGCCGCCGTCGGGCGTTTCCAGACCCTGCTCAAAGAGACGGTGGACGAGGTCATCGCCGTCGCCGCGGCCGAGGGCATCGACGCGGACGTCGCCAAGGGCGGCGAGCTGCTGGTGGCCCGGAACCCCGCCCAGCTGGCGCGCCTCGGCGAGCTCGCCGCCGAGGAGGCGCGCTGGCCCGAGGACGACGCGCGGCTGCTCTCCGCCGCCGAGGCGCGCGAGCGCGTCAACGTCGCCGGAACGCTCGGCGGCCTGCACATCCCGCACTGCGCGCGGATCCACCCGGCGAAGCTGGTCCGCGGGCTGGCCGACGCTGTCGAGCGCCTCGGCGTGCCGATCTACGAGGACACCGAGGTCACCGAGATCCTGCCCGGGGAGGCCCGCACGCGCCGCGGCAGCGTGTTCGCCCGGCACATCCTGCGCGCCACCGAGGGGTTCACCGCGAACCTCAAGGGGCTGCACCGCGAGTGGCTGCCGATGAACTCCTCGATGGTCGTCACCGAGCCGCTCGCCCCGGCGACGTGGGACGGGATCCGGTGGGACGGGCTGGAGACGCTCGAGGACCTCGCCCACGCGTACGTGTACCTGCAGCGCACGGCCGACGGGCGGATCGCGATCGGCGGCCGGGGCGTCCCGTACCGCTTCGGCTCCCGGACGGACATGGACGGCGCCACGCAGGAGCGCACCGTCGCCCTGTTGACCGGGATCCTGCAGGACATGTTCCCCGCGCTGCGCGGTACCCGGATCGACCACGCGTGGGCCGGTGTCCTGGGGGTCCCGCGGGACTGGAAGGCCACCGTGGGCTACGACCCGGCCACCGGCCTGGGCTGGGCCGGCGGGTACGTGGGCACCGGCGTCACGGCCACCAACCTCGCCGGCCGCACGCTCACGGACCTGGTCCGCGGGGAGTCCACCGAGCTGACCGCGCTGCCGTGGGTCAACCGCCGCATCCGCCGCTGGGAGACCGAGCCGGTGCGCTGGCTGGGCGTGCAGGCCATGTACGCGCTGTACCACCGGGCCGACCGGAGCGAGCGGACCGGGCGGGCGACCACCTCCCCGCTGGCCGTGTTCGCGGACAGGATCTCCGGGCGCGGCCACTGACCGCGCACGACGCCGGCGCGCCGGCCTACGCCCGGCGGGCCTCGGGCCCGTGCGTCTCGTACATCCGCACGGCCACGAGCGTCGCGGACACCGCGCTCACCCCGGCCGCCGCCCACACCGCGGCGTGCAGGCCCAGCGCGTCGGCGACGATGCCGCCCAGGACCGCGCCGACGGCGTAGCCGAGGTCGCGCCAGACCCGGTAGACGCCGACGGCTCGGCCGCGCCACGCCGGGTGGGCGACGTCGCCGACGACCGCGAGCAGGGTCGGGTAGACCATCGCGGTGCCGGCGCCGAGCAGGACCGTGCCGACGGCCCAGGTGCCGAAGCCGTCGCCCAGGGCGATGACCACAAGCGCGGCGGACTGGAGGGCCATGCCGGCCGTGATCAGGTGCTTGCGGCCGATCCGGTCGGACAGCGCGCCGGTGACCAGCTGGCCCACGCCCCACACGCCGGGGTAGAGCGCGAAGAGCAGCCCGATCTGGGCCACCGGCAGGTGGGCGGTGGCGAAGAGCAGCGGGAACAGCCCCCACGAGAGGCCGAAGTTGAGGTTGTTGACCAGCCCGGCCTGGCTGGCGGAGGACAGGGCGGGCTCGCGCAGGCTGGTGAGCGCCACGATCTGCCGGTCGGTCAGGTCGGCGCGCAGGGGCGGGTTCGCGGTGTCCGCGCGCGGGAGCACACCAGGATTGGCCGCCGGCGCGGCGTGCGGGGCCGCCTTATGCAGGGCCGCCTCGAGCCGGGCGTGGCCGCGGGTCTCGCGGATGAAGACCCCGGAGAGCAACAGCGCCAGCGCGGCGTAGAACAGGCCCAGCAGGAAGGGCGCGGGGCGCAGGCCGTAGTCGGCCGCGAGGTAGCCGGCGAGCAGCGACGTCACGGCCACCGCCCCGTAGCCGGCCGCCTCGTTCAGTCCCATGGCCAGGCCGCGCTGCCGCGGGCCCACCAGGTCGATCTTCATGACGACGGTGGTGGACCAGGTCAGCCCCTGGTTGATGCCCAGCAGCACGTTCGCGGCGACCACCCAGCCCCAGCTCGGCGCGAAGATCAGCATCAGCGGCACGGGGAGGGCGAACAGCCAGCCGACCAGCAGGACGGGCTTGCGCCCGTAGCGGTCAGAGAACGTCCCGGCGAAGTAGTTGGCGATGGACTTGGTGATCCCGAAGGCGGCCACGTACGTGAAGATGAACGTGTAGCCGGTGAGGCCGAACACCGACTGGGCGAGCAGCGGCAGGACCGTCTGCTGCTGGCCGACCATGCCGCCGACCAGGGCGTTGACGGCCACCAGCAGCGCGAACTGCGCGGCGTTGGCGCCCAGTCCCAGGCGAATCGGGCGCACGGGGGCGGACACCGCCCCGCCGGTGGGTGGGGCGGTGTCCATGGCCTTAGCGGGCGTCGGCCGTCTGGCGGGCGCCGTCGAAGGCCTCCCAGGCGGCGTAGCTGCCGTCGAGCTCGACGACGTCGTAGCCGGCGCGGCGCAGCGCGCTGGCGGTCACGGAGTTGCGCACGCCGCTCTGGCAGTAGGTCACGATGGTGCCCTCGGCCGGGAGCTCGTCCAGGTGCCACAGGGCGCGGCCGCCGCTGAGCTGGTGCGCGCCCGGGATGTGCCCGGCCGCGAACTCGGTCTTGTTGCGCACGTCCAGGATCATCGCGGCGTCGAAGCCCTCGAGCTCCTCCGGCTGGATCAGCCGCGGGGTCTCCATTGGCAGGCCGGCGAGGTCGGTGACGTAGCCGGAGACCTTGTCGATCCCCACGCGGACCAGGTGGTCCCACATGTCCTGCGCGTGCTCCTGGTCCCGGGCCAGCAGGACCAGCGGGCGGGAGTCGCGCTCGGGGTCGATCACCCAGGCGCCGTAGCTGGCGACCGACTTGCCGGCGGGGACGTTCACGGAGCCGGCGACGGTGCCGTGGTGCACGTCGTCGTGCTGGCGGGTGTCCACGAAGGTCACGGTGTCCGCGGCGAGGTCGCGGGCGACCTCCCCGGCGGGGAGCTCGGCCAGCGGGGCGCGCTCGCCCATGACGGCCGGGCCCTCGCGGTTCTCGCGCTTCATGCGGCCGAAGTAGGCGTGGGCGTCCGGCTGCCCGTCGAGGAGCTCGTCGATGAAGCCCTGCTCGTCGTTGGCCTCGAGGAACGGGCCCCACCAGGAGTAGAGGCGCTCGTAGCCGACGGTGCTGGACGGGATCGCGCCGAGCGCCTTGCCGCAGGCGCTGCCCGCGCCGTGGGCCGGGTAGACCTGGACGTAGTCGGGCAGGGTGAGGAACTTGTCGCGGAGGCTGCGGAAGAGCTGCTTGGCGCCCTCGAAGCGGGTGTCGATCCCGCCGGCGGCCTCGTCGAGCAGGTCCGGGCGGCCGAGGTCGCCGGAGAACACGAAGTCGCCGGAGAGCAGGTAGCCGGGCTGGTCGCTGAACGCGCCGTCGGTGACCAGGAAGGACAGGTGCTCCGGGGTGTGCCCGGGGGTGTGGACGGCCTGGACGGAGATGTTGCCGATGGTGATCGCGTCGCCGTCGTGCAGCCGCTCGCCGTCGAACCCGTACTGCCAGTCCTCCCCGCCCTCGCCGGAGACGTAGATCTTCGCGCCGGTCGCGGCCGCGAGTTCGCGGGTGCCGGAGAGGTAGTCGGCGTGGATGTGGGTCTCGGTCACGGCGACGATCTTCATGCCGTTCTTCTCCGCGAGCGCCTGGTAGCCCGCGATGTCGCGGCGGGCGTCGACCACTACGGCCTCGCCCTTGCGCTGGCAGCCGATGAAGTAGCTGGCCTGGGCGAGGTCCTCGTCGTAGATGCGTTCCAGAAGCATGTTCTCTCCTTCGGTGCGATGGTGGTTCGGAATACCCCTGGGGTATCCCTCTGCATCTAACGATAATACCCTAGGGGGTATGTGGCAAGTCCCCGCGGCCACCGGGCGCGGCGGGACCGCCCGACTGCGCCACCGCCTAGACTGGGCGCATGCTGGTCCTCGCCATCGACACCTCCGCCGTCGCCTCCGCCGCCCTGCTGAAGTCGCACGGCGACGACGGCCGCGCCGAGGTCCTCGAATCCTTCTCCTCCGCGGAGACCAACACCCACGCCGAGGTCCTCGCCCCCGCGATCGAGGGCATCCTCGCGCAGGCCGGCGTCGCGGGGGCGGACGTCGACCGGATCGTCGTCGGCGTCGGGCCCGGCCCGTTCACCGGGTTGCGCGTCGGCATCGCGACCGCGCGCACGCTCGGCTTCGCGTGGGGCGTGCCGGTCGACGGCGTGGCCAGCCTCGACGCCGTCGCCTGGGACGCGGCGTCCGATCCCGCGGGCGCGCCGCGCGGCGACTTCACCGTGGCCACCGACGCCCGCCGCCGGGAGCTCTACTGGGCGCGCTACGCCCCGGACGGCGGGCTGCTCGACGGCCCCCACGTCTCCGCGGCGGAGTCCCTGCCCGCCGGCCCCGTCTACGGCCGCGGGGCCGGGCTCTACGCGGAGCGCCTCGCCGCCGTCGGGGCGACCGCCGTCGAGGCCTTCGCCGGGCGCCAGCCGCACGCCGCGTCGCTGGGCGCCTCCGCGCTCGCCCGGCTGGCCCGCGGCCGCGAGCTGCTGCCCACGACGCCGCTGTACCTGCGCGAGTCGGACGCGAAGGTCCCCGCCGCGATGAAGCCGCGGGGCCTCGCGCCGTGACCGGCTCCGTGAGCGGCGCCGAGCCCGGCTCCGAGCCGGGCGCCGAGTCCGGTTCCGAGGCCGGCGCCGCGACGGGCGGATGGGCGATGCGCGACATGACCGCGGCGGACATCCCCGCCGTGCACGCCCTGGAGGTCCGGCTCTTCCCGTCCGACGCGTGGCCGGAGCGGATGTTCCGCGAGGAGCTCGCCCAGGCCCGGACCCGCGCCTACTGGGTCGTCGAGGACGACGGCGGGATCGTGGCCTACTGCGGCCTGATGTGCGTGCTGCCGCTGGCGGACGTGCAGACGATCGCCGTCGTGCCCGAGCGCGAGGGCCGGGGGATCGGGACCGCGCTGCTGAACCGGCTGGTCGCCGAGGCCGGAGCCCGCGGCGCCGAGGACGTGCTGCTCGAGGTCCGGGCCGACAACCCCCGCGCCCAGGCGCTGTACGTGCGGTTCGGGTTCGAGCAGATCCACGTGCGCCGCGGCTACTACCCGGGCGGGGTGGACGCGCTGATCATGCGCAAGACGCTGCCCGGCGCATCGGACGGGGATAGCGGCGGCGGGCACGTGTCCGCGTAGCCGTCGGATGCGAGTTCGTTTCCTTGGGCTACTATGGGCGCCACAGGCGTCTGATGGGGGTGCCCGGGACAGAATCGACGGCCTATGCTGCATCGCGGACACCGATACTCACGATCCACCGCCCTCCTCGGCGCCGCCTTGAGCCTGGGCCTCGGCGCGGGACTCGCGCTCGGGGCCGCGGCGCCGGCGTCGGCCGCCTACCCGGCCGCGTGGCCCGCGGCCCCCGCCCTGCCGGCTGGAACCGCGCTGTCGGTGGGGACCGCGCTGTCGGCGGGAACCGCGCTGACGGTGGGGATCGCGCTCCCGGCGGGAACCGGCGTCGTGCCGGCCGCGTCCGCGCATGCCGTGCCGGCGGCCGCGGCGGGGCTCGCGCCCGCCCACTGGTCGGCCGGAGCGCTGCTGGTCGCGGTGCCCGCCGCGCCCCCGCGGAACCCGGCGGGCGTCGGCGTGCTCGTGAACCGGCAGCATCCCCTGTCGCCGAAGACCTACGTGCCGCGCCTGCAACGCGTCGCCGGCACGTCGGTCTACCTGCAACCCACGGGGGCGGGAGCCTACGCGAAGATGGCGGCGGCGTCGCGCAGGGCGGGCGTCACCCTGCGCGCGACGTCGAGCTACCGCTCCTACGCGGCCCAGCGGACCCTCCTGGCCAACTACACGCGGTGGTACGGGGCCGCGTACGCGAACCGCGTCGTGGCGCCGCCGGGAACCTCCGAGCACCAGACGGGCCTGGCCGTGGACGTCAGCACCGCCGGCGGCGCGGGCGCGTGGCTGGCCCGGAACGGCCACCGCTACGGCTTCATCCTGCGCTATCCGCGCGGCCAGGAGGGGGTGACGGGCTACGCGTACGAGCCCTGGCACTACCGCTATGTGGGGACGGCGATCGCCTCCGCCATGAAGAGCCGCGGCACGCCGACCCTGGAGCACCACTACGGCGTGGCGCGCGGCACGACGGCGACCACCACCGCCAACCTCAACCTGCGCGTCGCCGCCAGCACGACGCAGCGCGTCCTGCGGGTGATCCCGCGCGGCGCGAGGGTGGCCCTCACCGGAAAGAGCAGCGGCTCGTGGCACCAGGTCAAGTACGGCTGGGCCACGGGGTGGGTGTCCGGGGCGTACCTGCGGTAGGCGGCGTCAGCTCGCCCGGCCGAGGCTCCTCGGCAGGACGCCGGTCGGCGCCAGCGACGGCACCGCGGGTGCCGGCCCCCCAAGGGCCGGCACCTCCGCGGTCCGCGCCCGCAGGTCCCCCGCCAGCCCGCGCAACGCGGAGACCGTCCGTTCCCCAAGAACGTCCAGCTCCGCCAGCAGGGCCTCGGCGGCGGCCCACGACGCGTCCGGCCCCAAGCCGGTCGCCGTGGTGGTCGCCGCGCCGCGGCCGATCAGCGCGTGCAGGCGGTCGCCCGCGCCCGCCAGCGGGAGCGCGCCCGCCATGCAGGCGCCCGACTTCAGCGACAGCGCGGCATCGAGTCCCTCGGCGATGTCGCGCCGGCCGATCGCACCGCGCAGGCGCTCCCGGCGGGCGGGCCACAGGGCGACGAACCGTTCGAAGAACGCCAGCGCCGCCTCGGGTCCGACCGTCTCCACCAGCTCGCCGACGACGGCGGCGCTCACCAGAGCGTTGCCGTGCGGCGGGGTGCCGGAGGTGCGGGGATCCATGTGTCGATTGTGCGCCGGGCCGATGCGGGGGCCGCGCAAGGTCCCCGCAAATTCGCCACAAACCGGGCGCGGGCACGCTGCGGCGATCTTGAGCAAAAATTGCGTTGACGCTGATCTTGATCTTGCGGATCGGCCTGCAGGATGGGGCCACGGCCGGACGGCAACCCGGCCCGTGACGCAACGGCTGGACGGCAACCCAGCCCGTGACGTTGACCGTTCGGAACTTGCCATGGGGGCCTGTTCCGCACGGTCAGTCGCGTTTAACGGCCGTTTCGCCCGGCTGGACCCGCTGCGCGGCCGCGGCCGCGGCGGCCCGGGTGGCGGGCGTGCGGGCCGCGCGCAGGGCAAGCTCCAGCTCGAAGCGCGTGCGCGGGTCCTCGAGCTCCTCGCCGAACAGCTCGCGCAGCTGCGCCACCCGGTATCCGACCGTCTGCGCGTGGATGCCCAGCTCCTCCGCCACGGGGGCCCGCTGCCCCCAGTGCCGCAACCAGCTCAGGAGCGTCTCCTCCAGGCGCTCGCGCTGCGTGGCCCGCAGTTCGCGGAGCGGTTCCAGCCGCTGCGCGGCCAGCTCGGCGATCGCCGTCGGCTCCGCCCCCAGGACGATTTCGCTCAGGTGCTCGTCCGCCCAGACCGGCAGCCCGTCGGCCACCTGTTCGGCCGACGCCGCCGACGCCGCCAGCACGGCCAGCCGGAGGGAGTCCGCCACGCGGCCCCAGTCGGCGGGCGGCCCCACCACGGCCCCGCGGCCGTGCAGAGCAGACGTCAGTTCCGCGCGGGCCGTCAGGGTGCCGCGCGCCGGCACGAGGGCGACGACGTCGGTCTCGCGCTCGACCACCAGGGCGCCGTTGCCCAGGCGCATGCGCAGCCCGGGGGAGTTCTCCACCGGGACCGTCACCACCAGCATCCGCGCCGGCAGCACCCAGTCGGCCATCGCGGCGGCCTGGCGCAGCGAGCTCTCCTCCGTCTGGCCCGTGAGCAGCAGGCCCAGCAGGTCCTTGCGTCGGCGCTCCACCTCCCCGGCGCGCTCCGACTGCTCGAACGCGTACGCCTCGGCGCTCACGGCCGAGAGCTCGTCGATGTAGGCGAGGATCGATTCGCCCAGGTTGACGACCACGCTGGACCCGAGGTCGTTGTCCATGGAGATCTTCGAGAGTTCTCGGAACGTCACGCGCGCCCCGGAGCGGTAGGCCCCCAGCAGGGCGTCCATGCTGCGGCCCTGCCGGAACTCGCCGCTGCCCAGCCCCGCCACCAGCAGCCGTGTCTCGGGCGAGAGCGCGGGCATCGAGGTGCCGGGCAGGTCCAGGAAGCGGTCCAGCGCCCCCGCGACCCCGCGGCGGAGCCCGCGGCCGAAGCGGCCCTCGATGGGGCGCGCGTAGGCGGGGACGAGCTGCGGGACAGCGTTGATGATCGATTCGACGACGGCGGGCAGGAACGGGCGCAACACGTCGCTGACCTCGCGCGGGAGGGCCAGCCAGGGCGGGTCCACGGTGCTGAAGTACGGTTCGGGGGTGGTTCCGTCCGCCATCACAGAACCCTTTCTTTGTCTCGGTTGAATAGTTTCCGCGGTCCAATCGTATGCTCGGCAAGGAGAAATATGACGCGTGCCGTCATATGATTGATACATGATCCGGCTACGTTCGCTGGCTCAAGCCGCATCCGTCCTCACACACCCGCTCACCGCGGAGGATGTTCTTTCGCTGTTTGACCCGGTGTTTTCCCATCGACAACTCCGCGGAGTCGTCACGCTCGTCGTGCGCGAGACCCCCAACTCGTCGACCATCTACTTCCGGCCCGGCCGCGGGTGGAAGGCCCATGAGGCGGGGCAGTGGGCGCGCATCGGCGTCGAGCTCGACGGCGTCCGCCACTGGCGCTCGTACTCCCTCAGCGCCGCCGCGGGCCAGGACCCGGCGATCACCGTGACCGACGCCGGTTCCGTCTCCGGCACGCTGGTCCGCGAGACGAAGCCGGGCGACATCCTGTTCCTGGCGCCGCCGCAGGGCGACTTCACGCTTCCCGAGCACCCGCGCCCCCTCCTGATGCTCACCGCGGGCAGCGGCATCACCCCCGTGATGTCGATGATCCGCACGCTCGTCCCGCGCCGGCCCGACGCCGACGTGGTGCTGGTCCACTCCGCCCGGAGCCCCGAGGACAGCCTGTTCCTGGAGGAGCTGCGCGAGCTGGCCGACCAGTTCCCGAGCTTCCGGTTCGTCGAGCGGTTCACGGCCGAGTCCGGCCGGCTGGACCTCGAGACCAGCGCGGAGCTCGACGAGCTCTGCCCGGACTGGAGCGGGCGGGCCGCCTACGCCTGCGGCCCCGAGAGCTTCCTGGACGCCACCGAGCGCCTGTGGGAGTCCGCCACCGGCACCTCGGGCTCCACGGACCTGATCATCGAGCGCTTCAGCACCGACCTCGCCGGCGGCGAGGGCCAGGAGGGCGGACTCGTCACCTTCGAGGCGTCCGACCGCGAGATCGAGGCGCCCGGCGACGCGACGTTGCTCGATGTCGGCGAGGATGCCAATATCCTGATGCCTAGCGGATGCCGCATGGGCATCTGCCACAGTTGTCTCACCCCGCTTCGCGCCGGGAAGGTCCGTGACCTCCGCACCGGGGAGGTCCACGGCGAACCCGGCGAACTGATCCAGACGTGCGTCTCGGCTGCCGCCGGACCCGTCAACCTCGACCTCTGAGGAGAGCACACCGCATGACAACCACAGCAAACCGCCCCGCCCCGCACGCCGAGGCCCCGGCCCGCCCGACGACGGCGAAGCCCCGCCCCGGCGCCCTCGCCGAGACCGGCTCGCCGAGCGTGCGCCCGCCGTCGGCCGCGCACCTCACGGACGAGCAGGTGGCCGAGCTCGGCCGCGAGCTCGACGCCGTCCGCGACGAGGTGCTGGCCAAGCGCGGCGCCGCCGACGCGGCCTACATCCGCCGCGTCATCAAGCTGCAGCGCGCGCTGGAGATCGGCGGCCGCGTGGCCCTGCTCGGCTCCCGCAACCGGGTCGCCTGGGTCGCCGGCACCACGATGCTCAGCTTCTCGAAGATCATCGAGAACATGGAGATCGGACACAACGTCCTGCACGGCCAGTGGGACTGGATGCGCGACCCGGACATCCACTCCACCACCTGGGAGTGGGACTTCGTGACGCCGGCCCGCGCCTGGCAGCACACGCACAACGACCTGCACCACCGGTGGACCAACGTCATCGGCAAGGACCGCGACGTGGGATACAACGTCCTGCGCGTGGACAAGGACCAGCCGTGGAAGCCCGCGAACCTGCTCAACCCGTTCATCAACGCCGGTCTGGCCCCGGTGTTCGAGTGGGGGATCGCGCTCTACGACCTGGAGCTGGACCGCGTGAAGTCCGGCGAGAAGTCCAAGGAGGAGCTGCGCAAGGACCTCAAGGCCCTGGGCCGCAGCGCCCTGCACCAGTTCACCAAGGACTACGCGGCCACCCCGGCCGTGGCCATGCTCACGGGCTCCGGCAAGCAGGCGCTGATCGGCACGATCACCGCCAACGCCGTCCGCAACGTCTGGGCGCACGCCGTCATCTTCTGCGGCCACTTCCCCGAGGGCGCCGAGACGTTCTCGGAGGAGATGGTCGAGGGCGAGACGCGCGGCGACTGGTACGTGCGCCAGATGATCGGCTCCGCCAACATCTCCGGCTCCAAGTTCATGCACTTCATGACGGGCAACCTCTCGCACCAGGTCGAGCACCACCTGTTCCCGGACCTGCCGTCCAACCGGTACGCCGAGGTGGCGCCCAAGGTCCGCGACATCTGCAAGCGCTACGGCCTGCCCTACAACACGGGTCCGTTGCTCAAGCAGGTCGGCTCCACCTGGGGCAAGATCTTCCGCCTGGCCCTGCCGTAACCCGCGGGCGCGGAGCGGCGGCGCCAGCCGCCCACGCCGCGCACCCAGGACGACACAGATGCCCCCACCGGATTTCGGTGGGGGCATTTGTCGTTGCCGCAGACGTCCCCTTCCGAAGACTCTTTGGGATTTTTCTGGTCAACAAGAACTTCAGGTCACATACTGGTCAAGCGGGCAGCACGCTCGCAGGGGGACCGCGTGGGGACGCGGGTTGGGGGGAGGTGAACCGGCCATGGCGCATGATCTGGCCGCGGGCGAGGTTGCCCTGCCGGCGATGCTTCAGACGCGGGTCCGCGACCGCCGGAGGGATTGGCGGGAAGCGACGACGCGGCGCCTGAGGGCGTCCGACGCCGCCGCGCTCGCCGCGGCGGCCCTCGGCGCACACCTCCTGGTCGGGGCTCCCGACGCCGCCGGCCAGACGTCGGCCCGCATGGAGGTGGCCGTTCCCGCCGCCGCGTACTGGGCCGTGGTCTGCGCCTTCCCGGTCGCCTGGTGGTTCATGTTGGGGCTCTGGGGCGCCCGCGACGCCCGCAAGGTGGGGGCGGGCCGGCGCGAGGGCAAGCGGATCGTCCTCGCTTCCACCTACCTGCTGGGCGCCGTGTCGGTCGCCTCCTACGCCTGGGGATGGGACGTGGCCCACGCCTACGTCCTCGCCGTCTGGCCCCTGGGGTTCGCCCTCCTCTGCGCGACGCGGCTCGCCCAGCGCCGGCGGTTGGCCGCGCTCCGGGCCGCGGGGTCGGCCGTGTGCCGGGTCGTCCTGCTGGGCGGGTCCGCCGAGGTCGCCCACCTGCGGCACTGCCTGTCCTCGCCGCCGCACTCCGGCTACCTGCCGGTCGCCGGGATGCTGCCGTTCGGTGCCGGGTCGCTCACCCCGCCGACGGCCGGCGAGCACGCCGCCGGATCGCACGCGACCGGTTCGCACGCCGCCGCGCCAACCCCGGGCGCCGCGCCGCCGGGGCTGCCCCTGTTCCGGACCGGCGGCGGCATCGAGGACGTCCTGGGCCTCGCCGCGGAGCGGCGGGCGGACGCGGTCGCCGTCACCGGCGGCAGCGGGCTGGACCCGGGCGCGCTGCGCGAACTGGGGTGGAGGCTGGCCGAACGCCACATCGACCTGATCATGGCGCCCGCACTGGTCGACGTCGCCGGGCCGCGCATCCACGTGGAGCCGCTGGCCGGGCTTCCCCTGATCCACGTGGGCGCGCCCCGGCTGGAGGGCGGTCAGGCGTTGGCCAAGCGGGTGTTCGACGTCGTCGCCTCCGGCGTCGGCCTGGTGGTCTTCGCGCCGCTGATGCTGCTGGCCGCGGTGCTGGTGCGGCTTGAGAACCAGGGCGGCGCGGTGTTCCGGCAGCAGCGGGTGGGCCGCGCGGGGGAGCCGTTCACCATGCTGAAGCTGCGCTCCATGGTGGCGGACGCCGAGGGCCTGCTGCCGCACCTGCTGATGTTCGACGACGGCAACGGCGTCCTGTTCAAGATGCGCCGCGACCCGCGGGTCACCCGCGTCGGCGCGTGGATCCGCCGCTACAGCATCGACGAGCTGCCGCAGCTGTGGAACGTGTTCGTCGGCGACATGAGCCTGGTGGGGCCGCGGCCGCACCTGGTCGCCGAGACCGGCCGGTACGGCGGCCACGTCCACCGGCGGCACCTGGTCAAGCCGGGGATCACCGGCCTGTGGCAGGTCAGCGGGCGCTCCCGGCTGTCCTGGGAGGAGAGCGTCAGGCTCGACCTCTACTACGTGGAGAACTGGTCGCTTCTGCAGGACGTCTCCATCCTGCTGCGGACCGTGCGCGTGGTCCTGACCAGGGACGGTGCGTACTAGGTGCCGGCCGCAGCGATCCGCCGCCCCCTCCTGATCCCGGACCGGCCCTCGTCCATCCTCGTCGGCCGCATTGCGGCGAGCGCGCTCGGCCTGGTCAACGCGCCGCTGGTGGCGCGCGCGCTCGGGCCGGAGGGCCGCGGGGAGACGGCCGCGGCGCTGGCCGCCTTCTACCTCGTCCCGATCCTGCTGTCGATGGGCCTGCCGCTGGAGGTGCGCCGGCTGGCCGCGGGCGGCGACTACGCCGCCGTCGTCCGGTCCGCGCGCTGGGCCGCGGCGGCGCTGGTGGTCCCGGCCTTCGCCGTCGGGCTGCTCTGCGCGCGCTACCTGCTGGTCGGGTTGAGCCCCGGCGAGGCCGCGGCGGCCGTGGCCGGCATCGCGCTGGCGCCGCTGATGGTGGTGTGGATGTGCGACGAGAGCGTCCTGCTGGCCCGCCAGTCCTACGCCGGCGTGGCGCTCATGCAGCTCACCCTGCCGCTGGCGAACACCGCCCTGCTCGTCGCGGGGGCGCTGCTGCAGCTCATGAGCGTCTCCTGGGTCATGCTCTCCTACGGCGCCGGAACGGTCCTCACGGCGTGCGTCGGCTGGGCGTTGGTGCGCGTCCGGCTCCGGGGCCCGGTGTACCCGCTGCGCCGCCTCGTCCGCGGCGGGGCCTCGTTCGCGGGCGGCTCCGCGGCGGAGGCCGCGTCGAACCGGGCGGACCAGCTGATCGCCCTGCCGCTCATCGGCGCCGCGCAGGCGGGCTACTACTCGGTCGCGGTCACGATCGCCTCGATCCCCGTGGGGCTGGCCCACGCGCTCGGCGCCAGCGAACTGCGGCGGCTCGCCGAGACCCCGCCGGAGCTGCTGCTGGCCGCGCAGCAGGCGGCCGTCCGGCGCGCCGTCGCGATCGGCGCGGCCCTGTGCGTCCTCCTGGCCGTCGCCACACCGGCCGGCCTGGCCATCCTCTTCGGCCCGGAGTTCGCCCCGGCGGTCCCGGCCACGTGGATCCTGCTCGGCGGAGCGGTGCTCGCGGTGCTGAACTACGTGGCCTCCACGGCGCTGCTCGTGGGCAACCGGGGGCGCGCGATGACCTGGGCGCAGGCCGCCGGCGCGGTCTCCGGCGTCGTGTTCCTGCTGCTGGCCGGTCCGCTGTGGGGCGCCGCGGGGGCCGCCGCGGCCGCGGGGGCGTCGTCCGCCGTCGCGGGCGCGCTGCTCCTCAGGTCGCTGGGCGGCGGCTGGCGGCCGTACGTTCCCCGCCCCGAGGACCTGCGCCTCGCCTGGACCAGGCTGGTGGCCCGGTGAGGCGGGCCGGGGTGCGCGCCCCGCTCACGGGGGACCGGGGGCCGAGGCCGCTGCGCGTCCTGTTCGAGGGACTGTGGTGGTTCGACGGGCCCGATTCGAACCGGCAGGTGCTGCGGGACATCGTGCGCGCCTGGGCGGAGGCCTTCCCGGACGACGAGGCCCACCTGGTGGTGCCGCGGCGGCAGGCGGAGCGCGTGCGCGCCGAGGCCCCGCCGGCGGTGACCGTCCACGGCACGCGGTTCTCGCAGCACGGGCTGGGGTGCCTGCTCGGCGTGGGGTGGCTCGCCCGCAGGCTCCGGACCGACGCCGTGCTGACGCACAACTTCCCGACGCTGGTGGGGCCGCGGCCCACGGTGTTCCTCCACGACCTGATCTTCGAGTCCAACCCGGAGTGGTTCACGCGCGCCGAGCGCGCCTACCTCCGCGTCATCTCGCTCACCATCGGCCGCGCGCGCTCCGTCGTGACCTCCTCGGGCACGGAGGCGGCGCGCATCCGGCGCCTGCATCCCGGGCTCGACGTGACGCCGGTGGGCCTGGCCGCGCCGTCGGACCTGACCGGAGCGGAACCCCGGCCCCCCGCCGGCGGGCCCCTGCCCGGGGTCCAGTTGTCCGGGGGACCCGCGAGCGGCCTGCGGCCCGGGGGCTTCCACCTGGCCGTGGGGCGGCTCAATGCCCGCAAGAACCTGGGCTTCGCGATCCGGGTGGCCGACGCCGCTGGATGGATCACCCCCGACCGGCCGCTGGCCGTGGTGGGCAGCCGCAGCGGCCTGGCCGAAGACGCCTGCCCGGTCGAGGCGGGTGGCCCGGCGGACGGGACCGGCCGGGCGGACGGCCGCGGCCCGGTAAACGGGGCCGGCCCGGCGGACCACCGCCACCCGGCGGACGGGCTCGCCCGGCTGCGGGAGCTGCGCGACCGGGGCGCCGTGGTCTTCCTCGGGCGCGTGGATCCGGGCGAGCTCGCGTGGCTCTACCGCGGCGCGCTGTCCCTGATCTACACGTCCCGCGACGAGGGCTTCGGGATGCCGCCGGTGGAGGCGATGGCCTTCGGTTGCCCCGTCGTCGCCTCCGACATCCCCGTGCTGCGCGAGGTCACCGGCGGCCACGCCGCCGTCGTCCTGCCGCTCGGGGACGAGGCGGCCGCGGCCGCGGCCCTGCGCGCCGCGGGACCCGAGCACCTGCGCGCCGCGGGCACCGCCGGCCGGGAGCACGCGCTGCGGTCCTACGCGTGGGAGGACACGGCGCGGCGGATCCGCGCCGCCATGGTGCGCGGCCTGGGGGACGACGGCGCCGCCCGGCCCGCGCCGTTGGCCGCCGGCGCGCGGGAAGCGGGGACGCCGTGACGGTCCACGTCCTGCTCGTCGCCCACAATAGCCGGGCCGTGATCGCCCGGGCCATCGAACCCCTCGCCGGCGCGGACGGCGTCGAACTGACGGTGGTGGACAACGCGTCCGACGACGGCACCGCCGGATGGCTGCGCACCGCGTTCCCCGCGGTGCGGGTCATCGACAACGCGGCGAACGACGGCTTCGCCGCCGCCGCGAACCTCGCGGCGGCGAGCACCAGCCCCGCCCCGGGCGACTTCTTCCTGCTCCTCAACCCGGACGCGCGGCTCGGGGCCGGGGCGCTGCGCGAACTCGTCGCCCGGCTCGAGGCCGACCCCGGGGCAGCCATCGCCGCACCCCTGCTCGAGACCCCGGGCCTGCGCACCCTGAACGCCGGCCACCCCCCGACGATCCGGCGCATGGCCGCGCACGCCAGCGGCGCGTCGCGGCTGGCCCGGATCCTGCCCGCGCTCGCCGGGCACTACCTGATGGCGGGGCCGGGCACCGCGGCGGCGAACCCTCCGGGCACCGAGCCGGGCGGCACGGCGGACGGCCCGCCCGCGCGCCCGGGGTCGGGGCCACCCGAACCCACGGGGGTCCCGGTCGGTTGGGTGACCGGCGGGTGCCTGCTGGTGCGCTCCGACGTGTGGGCCCGGCTCGGGGGCCTGACCACGCGCTGGTTCATGTACGCCGAGGACGTCGACTTCTGCCTGCGGGCGCGCGACGCGGGGTGGCGCGTGCTGTTCTTCCCGGACATCCGCGCGCACCACGCGGTCGGCGGCAGCTCGCGCGGCGTCGACGGCCGGGCCGCGTCCGCCTGGGTCGTCCACCTCTACGAGCTGTACGTGCTGCGCACCGGCGCCGGGCCGCTGCGCCGCGGCCTCTGGAAGGGCGCGACGGCGGGCGGGTTCCTGGCCCGGGAGCTCGCCTACCGCGCCCGCGGCGCCGCCGGCGTCGGCACCGCCGACCACGCCTACCAGGCCGCCCGGTTCCGCCGTTTCCGGACCGATCTGCTGGCCGCGGTGCCGCCCGGGCGCACGGACTGCTACCGTGGCCCCCAAGGCACGGCGCGGGGGGCGTCGGACCGGAAGCGCAGGGGGGTGTCCGGGGGGACCATGCAGATCCGCATCATTCCCGAGCTGCGTGCCGCGCACGTGGAGCGGAACCCATCACTCACGCCCGCCCGGACCCTGTATTTCGGCCGGATGTACGACCTCGCCGGCGAACCCCCCGCCACCTTCGAACGCGTCCGGCTGGCGCCCGCCGCATGGCTCCTGCTCCGGTCCGACGCCTCGGTCCTGGAGGTTCCCGAGCCGCTGTGGCTGCGGTTCCTTCCGCGCACCGCGGTCCTCGTCGCCGCGTGGCGGCTCGGCGGCGCGCTCGCCGAGGTCCGCGGCGGGGCCCTCGGCGGGACCCGCGGCGGACGTCGCGGCGGCCGGCACGTCGTGACCTACGCGATCGAGAACAACGACCCGCGGCTGCTCCTGCGCACAGGCATCCCCGGCCGCGCGGCGGCCGGCGCGCTCGCGTGGCTGATCGGGTGGTGGACCGCCCGGAACATCGACCGGATCGCCTACGGCAGCGCCGGGGCGCGCGCCGCCTACGCGGCACTGCCCGGGGCGGACCGCGTCCCCGCCCGGACACTGCCGGAGCTGCCCGCACCGCGCGCCGCCGTTGCTCCGCGCGCCGCCGCCGCCCCGAGTGCCTCCGCCGCCCCCCGGAGCGCCCCGTGCGGCGCCGGCGCGGCGCCGCGCGCGGTGTTCGTGGGCGACCTGTCCGCGCGCAAGGGCGTGCCGGAGCTGCTCGCGGCGTGGGAGCGCGTGGAGCCCCTGCTCCTGGGGGCCCGCCTCGACGTGGTCGGCGGCGGCGCCCTGGCCGCGGACGTCGCCGCGTGGGCCGCCGCCGCGCCGCGCAGCCGGCGGTTCCGCGGGCTCCTGCCCCACGACGAGGCGCTGCGCGTCCTGGGGGAGTCCACCGTCCTGGTCGCGCCGTCGCGCCGACACGGCCGTTGGCGCGAGCAGATCGGGCTGCCGATCACCGAGGCACTCGCGCTGGGCCTGACCGTGGTCACCACCGACGAGACCGGCCTGGCCGACTGGCTGCGCGCCGCCGGCCACGGGGTGCTGCCGTCCGACCCGCCGGGCGGTCCCGCGGACCCCGGGGCGCTCGCCGACGCGGTCGTCCGCGCGCTGCGTGAACCGCTCCCGCGCGACCGGGTGCTCGGCAGCCTGCCCGGCGCGGACGCGCGCGCCGCGGCGGACCGGTGGCTCCACGCCGTGGGGGACGCCCCGTGAGCGCGCGCGGGGCGGTGCGCGCCGTCGTGGTGCACCACAACCGCTTCGGGGACATCGCCGCGACGGCCCGGGGGATCGCCGCGCAGGGCATCGCGCCGGAGCACGTGCTCGTGGTCGACAACTCCACCGCCCCGGATGCCGACGGCGTGCTGGCACGCCTGCGCGCCGCGGGCCATCCCGTGCTGACCGTGCCGAACCGCGGCTACGGTGCGGCGGCGAACGCCGGGCTGGACCGCTGGCTGGCCGGGGACCCCACGCCGGAGTTCGTGCTGCTCGCCACGCACGAGACGCGGCTCGAGCCCGGCGCGCTCGCGGCCATGCTCGGCGAGGCCCGGACCCACCCGCGCTGCGCCGTCGTCGGGCCGCTGCTGGCGACGGGCGATGGAGGCGCGACCGTCTGGTCCGCCGGCGGGTACCTGCGGGGGCCGCTCGGGTTGCCGCGGCACCGGGACCACCTCGTGGAGCGTGCCGCGCTCGGCCGGGTGCACTCCCGCGACGTCGAGTGGCTCGACGGCTGCTGCCTGCTGGTGCGCGGCGCCGCGCTGGGCGCAGAGCGCTTCGACGAGGGCTTCTTCCTCTACATGGAGGAGGTCGACCTGCAGCTGAGGCTGCGGTCCGCCGGGTGGACGGTTCGCCTCGCCGGGGACGCCGTGGCGCGGCAGGAGTCCGACGGCGTCCCCGACTACTACGGCGTGCGCAACATCCAGCGCCTGAACCGCCGGGCCGGCCGGCCGGTCGCCGCGGTGGCCGCCGGGCTGTTCCTGGCGGCGCGGCAGGGAGCGCGCGCGCTGCTCCGCGGGCGGGGCGGCGACCTGGGTCCGATCGCGGCGGGCCTCGCCGACGGGCTCCTCGGGCGCGCCGGGCCGGGGCCGCGGGCCGCCGACCGGGCGTCCGGCGTCGTGCTGGTCAATCCGCTGGGCCGGGCGCTGGCCCACTACGCGGAGGCGCTGGAGGAGACGCTGGGCTCGGGGGGAGTCCGGGTGCGCACGCTCTCGGTCCAGGAGCCCTCGGCCTCCGGCACCGGGCGCGCCGTCTGGTTGGCCTCCCACCTGGTGCTCCTTTGGCGGGCGCGGCGCGTGGCGGCCCCCGACGCCCGGATCCTGACGCTCTGGCCGGTCCTGGGCTACTGGGACCTGCTGCTCGCCCGGGCCCTCGCGGGGCCGCGGGCCGCCGTCGTGCTCCACGACCCCGTGCCTTTGGTCCGCGCCGTGGGGTACGGCAGGATCGCCGCCGCGTTCGTCTCCCGCGTCCCGCGCCTGGCGGCCGTGGTGGTGCACAGCCGGGAGGCGGCCGCCGAGGTGGAACGGGCGCTGCCCTCGGCGCGGCCGCAGCTCCTGCCCCACCCGATGCTGGTCCCCGCCGCGGACGCCGCGGAAGCGGCGCGCGACAGGGATCCGGCGGTGGCCGCGGCAACCGGGGGCCCGCGCGGCGCGGCTCCCAAGCTCCCTGCCCGGGTGGCCGGCGGTTCTGGTGCCGTCCCGCCCGCCGCGCCAGCTGGCTCCCCGGCCGGCACGTCGGCCGGGACGTCGACGACCGCCCGCACACGCCGGCCCGTGGTGCGCGTGCTCGGGCAGTACAAGGCCGGGCGCGACACCACGGCCATGGGCCTCCTCGCCGAGTCGCTGGGCGCCGAGGCCGAGCTCCGGGTGACCGGACGGGGCTGGCCCCGCGTGGCCGGGTGGCGCGTGGACGAGCGCTTCGTCGACGAGGCCGAGCTGGACGCACTGATCCGCGGCGCCGACACCGTGGTGATCCCGTACGAGCGGTTCTTCCAGAGCGGGATCGCGGTCCGGTGCCTCGAGCTGGGGACGCCGTTCGTGGGTCCCGGCGGCTCGCACCTGGAGGACCTCCTCGGCGCCGGGTCGCCCCTGCTGGTCGGCGACGGCTGGACCTGGGACGACGCCGTCCGCCACGCCCTGCGCGCCGGACGCGGCGAGATCGTGGCCGCCGGACGCGCGTACCACCTCGACGCCGAGGCGTCGTGGGCCGGTTTCGGGGACCTGTCGTGAGCGCCCCGACCGCCGTGGCCCTCGCGCGGGCCGACGAGGCGACGCCCGTCCGCCCGGCGCACGCCGCCGCACGGCCGGTCCGCCCGGCGCACGCCTCCGCGGCGGCGCGGCCGCGGCCATGGCGGAGGTTCAGGGCACGGGCCAGGGACAGCGACGCGCTGTGGCTGGGCGGCTTCCTCGCGGCGGCCGCGGCCGTCCTGGCGGTGCTGCTCCCGTACCCGGGGCCGACCGCCGCCGTCCTGGCCGTCGGGTTCGTCGCGTGGCGCGGCTGGGTGGCCGGACCCGAGCGTTCCGTGGGTGTCGGAGTGTGCGGGGCGCTCCTCGTGGTGTCGTTCCTGCCCCCGCTGCACACCGCCTTGCCGGGCTGGCTGGGCCCCGCCGCGGGCTCCGCCTGGCTGCTGGCCTTCGCCTTCCGCAGACCGTTCCTGCCCCCGTGGCGCACCGGGGCGTGGACCCTGGTGGCGCTGCTGCTGTTGGGCATGCTCGCGGGGGTCCTGTGGTGGGAGGTCACGGTCTCCCGGCTGGCGCTCGCCGTCTCCGGCTTCCTCGTCCTGCTGACCCTCGGCGCGGGGAAGGCGAACGCCGCGGAGCGGCGTTGGATCCTCGCGACGCTCGGGTTCGTCGGCGTCGTCGCCGCGGTCGCGTGCAGCCTGGAGACGTTCGTCCTGCGCCGGACGCTGTTCCCGCCCGAGGAGGGGGAGGATCCGCGCATCCATCCCCTCCTCGAGGGCACCGTCCGGGGGGAGGCGACGTTCGGCCACCCGCTGGTCGCCGGGTTCGCGATGCTCGTCGCCTTCGGCGTGGTGCTCACGGCGAGGAACCGCTGGTTCGTCAAGGCGCCGCTGCTGGCCCTCCTCGCCGTCGGCATCCTGGCCTGCGGCAGCACGTCCGTCTACGCGGCGGCGGTGGTGGTCGGCGGGCTGTGGCTGGTCACGGCGGTCCACCGCCGGTGGGTCACGGTCTGGATGGGGCTGGCGGTGGGGACGGGCGTGTGGATCTACTTCAACCAGCGCCTGTTCGAACCGGTCAGCGCCGACGTCAGCGGCACCAACGCCGCGCACCGGCTCAACTCGCTCGTGGGGATGCCGCGGCTGGTCGAGCTGCGGCCGCCCGGACAGGCGCTGCTCGGCACCGGCTGGGGCTCCGAGAGGTTCAACTACGGCAACGACTACCTCATCAACGACAACTTCTTCGCGGTCGACAACCAGTTCGCGTCCGTCCTGATGTCGGCCGGCACGGTCGGCCTGCTCCTCTTCGTCGGCGGGCTGGCATGGATCCTGGTGCACGCCGAACGGCGGATGCTGCCGCTGCTGGGTGGGGCGCTGATGATGTTCGCCAGCTTCGACGTGCTGCTGTGGGCCACGACGGGGGCCGCCCTGGTGGTGCTCCTCTCCATCTCCTCGGCCGCCCCGCGTCCGGGAGGCCGCGGGGCACCATGTGCCGAACGGGCCGACGGGCTGGCGCGTGTCGATGCCCAGGCCCGCGCCCGGTCCGCCGCGGCGCTCCGCCGCCGCGCCGCGGCGGACCGGGTGGCAGCGCGCGCAGGACTGCGCCGGCCCGGCGTGTTCCCGCGCCGGCGCCTCCCCGACGGCAGGTTCCCCGTTCGGCCGGCGGAGGACCCATGCTTCGACACGCAGGGGATGCGTCGCCCCGGCGTCTTTCCTCGCGGGATCTTCGCGGCGTGGTACCCCGCCCCGGCCGGGGAGGACCAGTGGGCGGACACCGAGGGCATGCGGGTGGCGGGCGTCTTCCCGCGCCGCCGGTTCCCGGAGCGGGACTTCCCGGTGCCGCACGGCGCCGCGGGTCCCGCGAGGGCCAAGCCCGGGCCGGCCCCGCGGCGCGCGTCCCCGCCCGACGACGCCGTGTTCGCGTACCCGCTGCGTCCGCTGGTCGGGCTACGCGCCGCCCGTGCCAACGCCCGCACGCGGCGCCGTGGCCGCCACGCCGGTCCGAAGGTCCCCGCGGCGCAGCCCGACGTAGTCCCGGATGCGCTGCCCGTGGAATAGCCGGAGCCAGAGCAGGTTGGTGTTGCCGGCCACGATGTTGCCGGCGACCTTCGCGAGCGCGGCCCCGACGGCCCCCAGAGCCGGAACGAGCAGTAGCAGCAGGACCAGGTTGGCCGCGAGCGCCAGCACCAGGGAGAGGCTGCGTAGCCCGGGCCGTCCGCGTGCGTTGAGGCCGGCGCCGGCCACCGACCCGGGGTTGCCCAGCACGACGCCGAGCAGCAGCAGCGCGATCACGGGAACGGCGGGCGCGAACCCGGGCCCGAAGAGGAACGGCACCGCCCACGCCGAGGCCGCCAGGAGCGCCACGGCGCCGAGGAGCGTCACCGCGGTGGACAGGCGGGCGGCGCGCTGGAGGCGGGCGTCGTCGTTCCGGGCGGACTCGGCGGCGAAGACCACGTCCCGGACCGCCGCGTTGAAGACGAGCGCGGCGTCGGCGATGGTCACCGCGACGGCGTAGATGCCCAGCTGCTCCGTGTCCGAGAGCGGCACGATGAGCAGCTGGTCCGCGCGGGACAGCGCGATGCCGACCACGAGGCCGGGCCACAGCGCCGACGCGTAGCGCGCCAGGTCGGCCGGCGCGGCGGGGCCGGGGGGAGCGTTGCGTGCCGGGGAGCGGCCGAGGAGACCCAGGTAGACGAGTCCGCCGGCCAGCGGGCTCGCCGCGAAGACGACCGTCGCGGACAGCGGCGTGAGCTCTCCGGCGGCGGCCAGGGCGGCGATCGCCCCCAGCCGCAGCAGGGCCCCGGATGCCTTTTCCAGGCCCACCAGCCGCCAGCGGTGCCGCCCGGCCGCCACGCCGCGGAGCAGGCCCACGGACAGCGACGGCGCGATGGCGGCGCCCGCGAGCGAGACGAGGAGGGCCAGCCCGGGGTCGCCGGCCGACAGCGCCGGGGCGAGGACGAGGATCGCGGCCGTGCCCGCGAGCCCGGCCGCCAGCAGGATCCAGAAGATCGCGAGCGCCGTGCGCCGGCCGATGCCGGACCGCCGGGCCGTGAAGTGCGTGACGGCCTCGGGCAGACCGAGGGTCAGTGCGCCGGTGGCCAGCATCAGGGGGGCCGTCGCCGCGGCCAGCTCGCCGCGCCCGCCGGGGCCGAGCGCCTGGGCGAGGAGCGGCGCGGCCGCCAGCCCGGCCGCCAGCGCGACGCCGCCGCCGGCGGTGGTCGAGACGATGCCCCGGAGCAGGCGCGACACGCTAGGCCGGATCCGCGGACGGGGTGGAGTCGACGGCCGCGGGGAGCGCGTGCGCCACGGCGGGGAACCCGGACGGCCGCGCGGGGCCCGTGGGTCGAGCCGGGTCCGGACCTGGCGTCCGGCGGGCCGTCCGGTCGTAGGCGTCCTCGAGTGCGGCCGTCCGGACCCCGACGTCGAATTCGGCCAGGACGCGCCGCCGTCCGGCGCTGCCCATGCGGGCGGCGAGCCCGGCGTCGTCGAGCAGGGTGCGCAGGTGCGCGGTGAGTCCGGCGTTGTCCCCCTCGGGGGCCAGCAGCCCGGTCACGCCGTCGGCCACGGCCTCCGGGACCCCGCCCGAGCGGTAGGACACGACCGGCAGCCCGGCCGCGGCCGCCTCCAGGAACACCATGCCGAATCCCTCGCGGGAGCCGTCCGTGGCGCGCAGCGAGGGTGCGCAGAAGATCCGGCCGCGGCGCAGGACGGAGTCCACGCCGGCCGGGGGCCGCCACCCGAGGAAGTCGACGTCGACGCCGATCTCCAGCCCCAGCTCGCGGGCCTCCCGTTCCAGCGCGGGGCGGAGCGGGCCGTCGCCGACGATGGCCAGCGTCGCGGGGCGGCCCTGGCCGCGCAGGTCCGCCAGCGAGCGCAGGAGGTGGTCGACGCCCTTGAACTCGATGAGCCGGCCGGCGAAGACGATGTCCCAGGTGCGGCCCGCGGCCGCGTCTGCGGCCGCGTCGCGGTCGGCCGGGGGCCGGAGCGGGATGCCGATCGGGATCCTCAGGATCTTCCCCGGGGGACAGCCCAGTTCCGCGAGCCGCCCGGCCACGAAGCCGGACACCGCGACGACGGCCTCGGCCTGGGCGAAGAGCCGCCGCAGCCTGCGCCGGTAGCGCGGGCTCGACACCAGCGGCAGGTGGTTGACGTCGTACCCGTGCGCCGTGGCGATGAGTGGGAGTCCGAGCCGGCGCGCGGTGGGGGAGATGAGCAGGGCCTCGGGCAGGAAGTGCGCGTGGATCAGGCGGGCGTCCACGGAGCGGAGCCGCCGCTCCACCGCCGGGCTCCAGCGGGTCCGTCGGAAGAGGCCGCGGCGGATCCTGCCCGCGGACGTGGCCGGGAAGACCACCTCATCGGCGTCCGACGCGACCGGGGACGGCCGGCGCTCCAGCCCGACGGCGACCGGGAGCCAGCGGCTCATCGCGTCCATCTGGTGCCTGATGAAGGTCTCGCTGGGCGGCAGCAGCGTGGACCGCCAGACCGCGACCGTGCCCGCTGCCTCCTCACCGGGCGTCTCCGCGGCGCCGCCCGCCACGCTCACCGCGCGTCGGCCTCCGCGCCCCATCCGCCGCGCGGGGCCGGGATCGCGGCCGGGCCCTGGTCAGGGACGCCGGCCTGGTCCCGTGCCGCGCTCCGCTCCCGCGCCGCGATCCGGTCCCGTGCGGCGCTCCGGTCCCGCGCCGCGCTCCGGTCCCGTGCCGCGCTCCGGGGCGCGCGCCGGCGTCGTGCCGTGGAGGCCAACTCGACGTAGGCCGCGGCGATGTCGCTCCACTGGTAGTGCCGGCGCGAGCGGGCGAGGGCCAGCGAGCCCAGCCGCGACCGGAGGTCGGCCGACCACAGGACGCGCAGGCAGGCTTCGGCCACGGCCTGCGGATCGGGCGCGACGAAGAGCGCCGCGTCGCCGAGGACCTCACGGTTGTAGACGGTGTCGCGCGCGACGATCGGCGCGGCGCAGGCCATGGCCTGGACCAGGGCGGGGTTGGTGCCTCCCACGCTGTGCCCGTGGAAGTAGACGCCCGCCTGGCTCCAGAGCGCGTGCAGCCGCACGTCGTCGGACAGGTGGCCGAGCCACGTCACGGCCGGCTCCTCCGCGGCGAGGCTGCGCAGGCGGTCCTCCACCGGGTCCTGGTATCCGGCGCCCCCGATGAGGATGACCGGGAAGGAGCGCCCGATCACTCGGGCGGCCTCCATGAACGCGTCCACCGAGTTCTCGGGGACCATGCGCGCCACGAACAGCGCGTAGGCGTGCGGCCGGGCCCCGCCGGGCAACGGCTCGGTGGATGTCCCGGCGGCCGCCACCGGCCCCGCCGTCGTCCCGGGGTCCGGGATGTCGCCGCCATACGCGATGAAGGTGCTGTCCCGGCCGAAGTCCACCTGCCAGCGCCGTTGGATCTCGCGGGAGTCGGCGACGAGGTAGTCCGCGAACCGCGCGGTGCAGTGGGCCCCCGCGAGGAACATGAGCTTGGCCAGCCGTCCCCACTTCTCGCGCTCCCACTCGATGCCGTCGACGTTGACGACGGTCGGGATCCGCGCGAGCTTGAGCAGCGGCAGCCAGAAGCCGTTGGCCACGTTCATCACCAGCGCGACGTCGGGACGCCGCAGCAGCGCCGCGTGCAGCGCGGACGTCAGGCCGTAGGTGAGTGTGCTGAGCTGCTTGGTCTCGAGCCCGTGCGTCTCGATGGACCGGATCCGTGGATCCCGTCCCGGATCGTCCGCGCGCAGCGCGCCCGGCCGGCTGTAGACGGTCACGTCCCAGCCAGCATCCGCGAACGCGGGCGCGAGCTTCCGCACGGCCGTTTCGAATCCCCCGTAATAGCTCGGATATCCGCGCGTCCCCAGCACGGAAATCCTTTTCCCCTTGGACATCCTTGTTCCCCCATCGATCTCTGCGCCCGAATGATGCGCAGCCCCTGCCGGTCACTCTAGGCGCTCAGCCGGCATCTGTCCCGCAAAGTTTTGGCCTGTTGCGTCAGACGGCCTGGCCGGCGATGACCTTCTTCGCGGCCGCGAGGTGCGCGGACGTGCACTTTCCCCCGTAGCCGGCCCGCCACGTCCAGCCGTCGGACGACGTCCCGGACAGCTTGGTCCCCATCGCGAGCGCCATGCAGTCGGCCATGAACTCGGTGCCGTTGGACCGGCCGTAGACCGTGTCCATGCGGGAAGCGAGGGTGCCGGGCCGGTAGTCGTAGGCCCGGTACTGCAGGATGTGCGCGCACTCGTGGTACTGGATCGCGACCGCCTGGGGGTGGTTCGGATCCAGCGTCCCGCCGCGGAGGCCGGCCGTGTCCAGCGTGATGGACTCCTTCCACCGGCCCGGCGATCCGCTCATGGACGCGAAGTTGCCCAGACCCCGCCCGGCGGTGATGGGCACGCCCCGGCACCAGCGCGCGACGTTCTTCGCGGCCGACTGCCGCCACGCGAGCTTCCCGACCGCGGTGCCGAGGGCGACCCGCGTGACCTTCGCGGCGCCGATCCAGCCGGACGTGCCGCCGTACTCCACGTGGATCCGCCCGTTGAGCGCGCGGTTGGTGCGGGTGGCGTGCGTGTAGTCGGCGGGCAGGGTGGCGACCCGGGTGGGGGAGTGCGCCGTCGCGTAGAGGTACGCGGCCACGTTCGTCTGGTATTTAGCGACGACCGCGCGGCGCAGGGCGGCCGCGGGCGCCCAGCCGGTCTTGCCGGCCGAGTAGACCTGCACGTGCCCGCCGGAGACGCGGCCCGTGGAGACCGCGCTGCGCCCGGCGGCCAGGGAGACGACGGCGGAGCCCGCGCCGGGCCGCGTCGTCACGGCCACCGCCCGGGTGGCCTGGTACTGGATCTGGTCCAGCTTCCTGGCGTAGCCGGCGGGGAACCACCCGGTCCGGCCGGCGTGGCCGACCTTGATCCAGCCGTTGCCCGAGTCCTGCGCCACCAGGTACGCGCCGGTCCCCACGGTGACCAGCCGGGCGCCCGCCGCGGACGCCGTCGCGCGCAGGCCGAACGGCCGGACGACCCGGTGGAGGGCCGGGGGGCGGGCCGGCGCGGCCGCCGGGAGGGGCAGCGCCGCCGGGAGGTGCAGGGCAGTGGGAGACGAGGCGGCGGGCGCGGCCGTTGTGGGGGCGGCCGTGGCGGGAAGCGGCACGAGGGCTCCGACGAGCAGAGCGGCGGCAGCACTGAGGAGGAGGCGTCGCATGGGGGACCTTTCGGGGGGCGTGGGGCGGCAACGTGGCCCCAAACCGCGGCGCGCAATCCGTGACGGATCCCCCTGCGCACCCCGACGTCCAACGACGTCGTCAGCGTAGCCGACGCGAACCATCCGGGGGCCGGCGACACCTAAACTGGAGGGCATGACATCAGCGGAACCCCTGGTCCTCGGCATCGAATCGTCCTGCGACGAGACGGGCGTGGGCATCGTGCGCGGCACCGAGCTGCTGGCCAACGCGGTCAGCTCGTCCATGGACGAGCACGTGCGCTTCGGCGGGGTCATCCCGGAGATCGCCTCCCGCGCCCACCTGGACGCGCTCATCCCGACCCTGCGGTCCGCGCTGGACACCGCGGGCGTCTCCCTCGACGACGTCGACGCGCTCGCCGTCACCTCCGGTCCTGGCCTCTCGGGGGCGCTCATGGTCGGCGTCGCCGCCGCGAAGGCGCTGGCGCTGGCGACCGGCAAGCCGCTGTACGCGATCAACCACCTCGTGGCGCACGTGGGCGTGGGGGTGCTCGACGGCGGGGCGTTGCCCCGCAGCCTCGGCGCCCTGCTGGTCTCCGGCGGCCACACGGAGATCCTGCGGGTCGACGCGCTGGCCTCGGACGTCACGCTGCTCGGGGCGACCATCGACGACGCCGCCGGCGAGGCCTACGACAAGGTCGCCCGCCTGCTCGGACTGGGCTACCCGGGAGGGCCGGCGATCGACCGGATCGCCCGCGGGGGCAACCCGAAGGCGATCCGCTTCCCGCGGGGGCTGACGCTGCCGAAGTTCATGGGGACCGCGGACAGCCCCGGCCGGCACCGGTACGACTTCTCGTTCTCGGGGCTGAAGACCGCCGTCGCCCGCTGCGTCGAGCAGTACGAGGCCCGCGGCGAGGAGATCCCCGTCGCGGACATCGCCGCGTCCTTCCAGGAGGCCGTCGTCGACGTGGTCACCTCGAAGGCGGTGCTGGCGTGCCGGGAGCAGGGGCTGGAGAACCTGCTGCTGGGCGGGGGAGTGGCGGCGAACTCGCGGCTGCGCGAGCTGCTGGCGGCGCGCTGCGCCTCGGCGGGCATCGCGCTGCGGATCCCCCGGCCCGGGCTCTGCACCGACAACGGGGCCATGGTCGCGGCGCTCGCGGCGCAGGTGGTCATGGCCGGAGGGCGCCCGTCCGGCATCGCGTTCGGCACCGACTCCGGGCAGCCCGTCTCGGCGATCACGCTCTAGCCGCGACGCTCTGGCCGCGACGTCCGCCGCGGGCCGCCGGGAGCGCGGCCGCCCGCTAGGCCAGGCGCATGCGCGCGACGTTGTCCTTCACGACGGAGAGCAGGTCGCCCCCGTTGTCCCGGGCGATGTCGCGCTGCCACTGGTAGCCCGCGCCGCCGCGGATGATCCGCTCGACGTCCGCCAGTTCCGCCACGCAGCCCAGCTTCCTGGCGACCGGCTCGAGCCGCTCCAGCTCCCGCTCCAGGTGCTCGGTGACGAGCATCTCGTCGCCCGCGGCGTTGAGGATGATGATGGCCTCCATGCCGTAGCGGGCCGCCCGCCACTTGTTCTCGACGCGGTACCACGGCGGCATGACCGGGATGGTCCCGCCGTTGTCGAGGGTGGTGGACATGTCGTCCACGAGACACTGCGTCAGGGCGGCGATCGCGCCGATGTCCTGCAGGCTGGAGAGGCCGTCCGCGATGCGCATCTCCACGGTGCCGAACCGCGGCACCGGGCGGACGTCCCAGCGGATCTCGGTGATGTCGTCGATGACGCCGGTGTGCACCATGTCCGCCACGTAACCCTCGAAGCCGGCCCAGGTCTCGAACTGGTAGGGCAGCCCGGCGGTCGGCAGCTGCTGGAACATCAGCGCGCGCTGCGAGGCGTAGCCGGTGTCCTCGCCGCCCCAGAAGGGGCTGGAGGCGGACAGCGCCTGGAAGTGCGGCTGGAAGTTGATCAGGCCGTCGACGATCGGCAGCGCCTTCTCCCGGCGGTCCAGGCCCACGTGCACGTGGACCCCGTAGATGACCATCTGCTGCCCCCACCACTGCGTGCGGTCGATGAGGCGCGCGTAGCGCTCCTTGTCCGTCACGGGCTGCAGCTTCGGCGGCGCGAAGGGGTGGGACCCGGCGCAGTACAGGTCCACGCCCATCGGATCCGTGACCTTGCGCAGCTCCACCAGGTTGCGGTGCAGCTCGGCCTTCGCCTGCGCCACGGTGGTGCACACGTCCGTGACGATCTCCACGGTGTTCAGCAGGAGCTCCTGCTTCACGTGCGGGTGCTCGTCGTCCGCGTCCAGGCCCCCGTGCAGCGCGTGGACCCCGGCGAGCACCTCGTTGGCGACGGAGCGCAGGTCGCCGGTCTCGGAATCCACCAGCGCGACCTCCCACTCCACGCCGAGGGTGGACTGCCGCGAAGGGGCGAAGTCGATCTGCATCCAGTCTCCTGACAGGCGAAAAAGGGGGTAGGCGAGCCCATTCTACCGGCCGGGGTAGCCTTGAAATCGTGGCCCTACGCAAGACGATTCCTACTGTGGCGTTCCTCACCGCCGCCCTCGCGCTGTCCGCCTGCACCCCCGGATCCCCGGCGGGTGGCGGGGACGCGACGCCGGGCGGCGCGCCGGCGTCGTCCGCGCCCGGTCCCACCGCCGCGTCCGAGCCGGAGCGCACCAGCTGGGGCCCGCTGGTCGGCGACGTGCGCGCCGCCCGCGCCGCCGTCGCCGAGATGAGCCTGCCGGAGAAGACCGGACAGGTGTTCGTCGACTACTACACCGGCACTGACCCGGCCG
The DNA here is from genome assembly GCF_041877255.1 of Arthrobacter halodurans. Classification (NCBI taxonomy): domain Bacteria; kingdom Bacillati; phylum Actinomycetota; class Actinomycetes; order Micrococcales; family Micrococcaceae; genus Arthrobacter; species Arthrobacter halodurans. The sequence continues at coordinate 46,699 of NZ_JBHDLJ010000003.1, read as the reverse complement.
CCGAGCTCGCCACGGCGCGGCGCCTGCACCTGGGCGGGGTGATCGTCATGGGCGACAACGTCCCGCTGGCGCGCGGCGGCGACGCGGACGGCGGGGCCGCCGGAGCGGGCGCGGCGGGCGGGGCGAGCGGCGTCGACACGAAGGCGCTGGCCCGCGTCACCGCGCGCTTCCAGAAGGAGCTCTCGGCCGGCCGCGACTGGCCCGGCATCGTCTCCGTGGACCAGGAGGGCGGCACGGTGGCGCGGCTGAAGTCGCCGCTGACCGAGTGGCCCACCCCGATGGCGTTCGGCGCCGCCGGGGACGCCGAGCTGACCGAACGGGCCCAGCGGGCGATGGACGCCGAGCTGGCCGGGCTGGGGTTCACCGTCAATTTCTCCCCGGACGCGGACGTGACGATCGGGCCCGCGGACCCCGTGATCGGCGCCCGCTCCTTCTCCTCCGACCCGGAGTCCGCCGCCGACCACACGGTGGCCGCCGTGCGGGGCGCGCTGGCCGCGGGCGTGCTGCCGGCCGTCAAGCACTTCCCCGGGCACGGTTCGGTGACCACCGACTCGCACGTCGGGCTGCCGGTGCAGGACGCCGGCGTCGAGGAGCTGCGCGGCCGGGACTGGGTCCCCTTCGAGCGTTCGATCGAGGCGGGGGCGCCGATGGTCATGCTCGGCCACATCGCGGTGGACGCGCTGGAGCCCGGCGTCCCGTCGTCGCTCTCGGCGGCGTCGTACAAGGCACTGCGGGGGCTCGGCTTCGAGGGGGTCGCCGTGACGGACGCCCTGAACATGGGGGCCGTCGAGCAGTCCGCGCCCGGCGGCGGGGCGGCCGTCGAGGCGCTCGCCGCCGGGGCCGACCTGCTGCTGATGCCGACGGGCGTCGCGGAGGCGCACGCGGCCGTCGTCGCCGCCGTCGAGTCCGGCGAGGTGCCCGAATCCCGGCTGGACCAGGCCGCCGCCCGGGTCGTGGCGATGATGATGTGGCAGGGCCGGATGGCCGAAGACGCCGGCGACGCGCTGCCCGGGGACGGAGCGGACACCGCGCTGGCGGCGGCCCGCGCGTCGGTGACCGTGGTGTCCGGCGAGTGCTCCGGCCCCCTGGTCGGGGACGGGATCCGCATCGTCGGCGGCACGGCCGCGGACCGCGACCGGCTCGGCGCCGCGGCCCGCGACGCCGGCCTCGGCGTCGGCTCCGGCACGCTCGTGACCCTCCTGGGCGGCTCGCACACGCCGGGATCGGGCGACGTCGTCGTCGCCCTGGACGCGCCGTGGGGGCTCGCTGCGTCCTCCGCGCAGACGCGGATCGCGCTGTACGGGCGCGCGCCGGAGTCCTTCGAGGCCCTCGTGGACGTGCTGCTCGGGGACGAGCCCGCACCCGGAACGCTCCCGGCGGACGTGGGGGACTTCCCGGCCGGCACGGGCTGCGGGTTCTCCTAGCCCGCGCCAGTCCGCGCCAGCCCGCGCGCACGGGAATTTCCGCGGTGCCTTCCCTCACGGCGGCCACGCCTCCGGACTAGTCTGGAGCCATGCCGATCTTGAATAAGGACATGACCCTCTGCATCTCGCTGTCCGCGCGCCCGAGCAACAACGGCACCCGCTTCCACAACCACCTGTACGACCAGCTCGGACTGAACTGGATCTACAAGGCCTTCGCGCCCACGGACCTGGCCCTGGCCATCGCGGGCGTGCGCGGCCTCGGCATCCGCGGGTGCGCGATCTCCATGCCGTACAAGGAGGAGGTCATCGCGCTGGTCGACGAGATGGCGCCGTCGGCCGCCGCCATCGACTCCGTCAACACCATCGTGAACGACGGCGGGGTGCTCACGGCCCACAACACCGACTACGCGGCCGTCGCGGCCCTCCTGGCGGACAAGGGCGTCGACCCGGCGTCGACCGTCGCCCTGCGCGGCGCCGGCGGCATGGCCAAGGCGACCGCGGCCGCCCTGCGCGACGCGGGATTCACGCGCGTCACCGTCGTCGCCCGCAACGAGGACGCGGGCCGTGCGCTCGCCGGCCTGTACGGATTCGACTGGGCCGCCCACTACGACGACGCCGCGGACCTCCTGATCAACGTCACCCCGATCGGCATGGCGGGAGGGGACGAGGAGACGCAGCTGTCCTTCACCGAGGAGCAGATCGAGGCGGCGGACACGGTGTTCGACGTCGTCGCCGTCCCCGCCGAGACCCCGCTGATCCAGACGGCGCGCCTCCTGGGCAAGAAGGTCATCACGGGCGCCGAGGTCATGACGCTGCAGGCACTCGAGCAGTTTGTCCTCTACACAGGCATCACGCCCACCGCGGAGCAGGTCGCCGCGGCCGAGGAGTTCATGCGCGCCGGGTAGGCCGGCGGCGGAGGAGAGGAAACGCCGTGAGGTTGACGCTGACCCAGTTCGTGACGCTGGACGGGGTGTCCCAGGGGCCGGGCGCCCCGGACGAGGACACCAGCGGCGGCTTCACGCGCGGCGGCTGGTTTGTGCCGTTCCTGGACGAGCGGTTCATCCAGCTCGCCGCCGGGTGGCTCGCGGAGGCCGACGGGCTGCTCTTCGGGCGCCGCACGTACCAGAACTTCGCCCGGGACTGGCCGCAGATGGACGATCCGGACGATCCGTTCGCCGCGAGGATGAACGGCCTCCCCAAATACGTGGCCTCGCACGGACTGGAGACGGCCGGCTGGGAGCCGTCCACGCTCCTGGACGGGGACGTCGCGGCCCAGGTGTCCGCCCTGAAGGAGCGGCACGGGCGGGAACTGCAGATCCACGGCAGCGCCACGCTGGCCCAGTCGCTGCTCGCCGCCGGGCTGATCGACCTGGTGCGGCTGGTCGTCGCCCCGGTGGTTGTGGGCACGGGGCGGCGCCTGTTCCCGGAGGGCGGTGCCACGGCCGGGTTCCGGCTCATCGGCACGGAGTCGACGCCCGGCGGCCTCGCCGTGAGCACCTACGAGGCGGCCGGACAGCCCGCGTTCGGGACCTACGCGGGGCCCTCCGACCGGACGGAGAGCGGCGGCGGGTGACCCGCGAGGGCGCGGGCCGCGCCGCCGGGTGTTGGGGACTACTTCTTCCAGGCGGGCCCGGGGGACTTCGAGAGGCCCGCCACCACCAGCAGGGCCACGACGACCTTCGCCACCCCGACAGCCCGGGTCAGGCCCGGTCGCTCCCTGAACCAGCCCACGGCCGGAGCCCAGGGCCCGAATTCCCACCGTGCGCAATGCTCCACCGGGAACAGTGCGGTCATCACACCATCCCCGATCTTGAGCATGGCCAGCGACTCCACGATCCGGACATCCACGACGCACCTCTCTCGCTCAGCACCCATCCCCTTTAACTGCTCCCAGTATCCTCCGGGGTGTCGCCGGCGACCAGAGACGGGGCCACCTCGATGGCCACCCGGGCGTCGCCGATCCGGGTGAGGACCAGGGTGGCCTTCTTCCTCGCCGATTTGCCGGACCCCGCGAGGAGAACCTTCCTCAGCTCCTCCGGCGTGACGTCCAGGCCGCGCTTCTTGATGTCCAGGACCCCGATCTTCTCGGCCTTCGCCCACGCCCGCAGCGCCTTGACGTTGTAGGGCCGGACGTTCAACACGCGGTAGGCGCGGGCGAACGGCGTCGCCACCAGTTCGGGGGCGCAGAAGTACGCGATGTGCGGGTCGATCAGGTGCCCGCCCACGAGATCCAGCGCCTCCGCGACCAGGCCCGCGCGGATGACCGCGCCGTCGGGCTCGTACAGGAAGCCGGACGCGTCGCCGACGGGCACGTCGCCGCGGATGGAGGCCCCGGCGTCGTAGTCGTCGGGGCTGGTCAGCTCGGCGCTCCCGTGGGCGCCGATGACCAGGGCCGCGCGGCGGACCCCGGGGCGCGCCAGCGGCCCGAACCAGAGGGCGGCCTCGGTGACGTCGCCGCCGACGGAGACCCACTGGGCCTCGCAGCCCGCCGGCAGCGCCTCGTGCGGGATCCCCGGCCCCAGCTTCACGCCCACGGCCTTGCCGGCGTCGGCCAGCGACTCCACGAAGGACAGGGGCGGGCTGAACGCCTCGGGGTCGAACAACCTGCTGGTGCCCGAGCTCGACGTCGTGCGGCGCGCGGGATCCAGCCAAACGGCGTCGAACCCGGACAGGTCGAACGAGGTCGCGTCGGCGTTCACGACACGGGCGTTGCGCCAGGGCATCAGGTTCACCGTCGCGGCGGCCGCGGTGGTCTCGTCCAGCTCCACGGCGGTGACGTCCAGCTCCAGCGCGGCCATCGCCATGGCGTCCGACCCGAGCCCGCAGCCCAGGTCGGCGATCCCGCGGAACCCGGCGTCGACGAAGCGGCGGGCGTGCAGCGCCGCGACGTTCAGCCGGGTGGCCTGCTCCAGCCCGGCGCGGGTGAGCAGCATGTGCGCGGCGAACGGCCCGAGCTTCTCCGCGGCCCGGGCCCGCAGCCGGGCCTGGTGCACGACGGCGGTGACGAGTTCGGGGGAGTGGCCCTCCCGGCGCAGCCGCAGGTTCAGCTCCAGCGCCGCGGCGTCGGTGGCGGCGCCGCCCTCCGGGACGGAATTGAGCAGGGCGAAGCCCTCGGGCGAGAGCACGGGGGCGAGGTTTTCGGCGGCGGGGGAGGGCATGGACCAACCCTAGCGGGGCCCGCCCGGGCGCATGGGGAGTTCTCCCCATCGCGTGGGGTCCGGCCGGCACGGTAGATTTCTCTTCGGGCGCGCTACCTCCCTCGTCAAGCGGGAAAAGCGCGGCCCGCAGGCATCGCCGGCCCCGCGGGATCACGCGGACGGCCGGCACGGGACGGACAACTCAGGGGGGCATCGTGGGCATCGGCAACTACCAGGTCCAGCCGGCGGCCGTGCGCGGCGTGCTGGCGAACGTCCGCGCGGAGCGGGAGGACCTGGCGACCCTGCGGACCACCCTGCGCAACGACGTCGAGGACCTGATGGCCGCCGCCAAGATGCGGGCCGTCGTGACGGCCCTGTCCTCCGTGTGGAACGACGTCCTGGCCGTTCAGGCCGAGGCCGCGGAGACCCGGGTCGACAACGCCGTGAACGGGATGGAGGCCGCGCTGCGGGCCTACGAGGCCGGCGACGCGGCGATGATGGACGCGGCCCGCACGACCATGGGCCGCAGCCCCGCCCTGGCCGTCGACGATGCCATCACGGTGGGGCCGTAGCGGTGGCGTTCGACACGACCGGGCTCTCCGGATGGCCGGATCCCGACACCATCGAAACGGCGGCCGCCGCGGTCGCGGAGAGCGGCCGGAAGCTCAGCGGCGGCGTCGAGGAGTGCGAGGCCCAGTGGCGGCGGCTGTACCCGTCGTTCTCCATCGGCGACGGCGGCGCGCAGAACAAGCTCGAGACGCTTTTCGACACGGTCAAGGCGCACGGCTCGGCGGTCGAGGGCGCCGCGTCGCTGGTCGAATCCGCGCTCGACAGCTTCGCCGCGGACGTCCGGGCGGCGCAGGCCCTGCGCGATGCGGCGTTCCTGCGCATCGCCGAGCACACCCGACTGGCCGACGCCGGGGAGCCGGCCGAGGCGGGCACCTACAGCACCGCGGCCGTGCAGGAGTTCGTCAACGGCGTCTCCGCGCACCTGGTGCAGGCGGCGGAGGAGTGCGCGGGCAAGCTCGAGGGGATCGACGCGGACGCCATCGCCGACATCGGCTGGCTGCCCGAGCTCAGCCCCTCCGACGGGACCACCGCCCTGGCGTGGGCCGAGTTCACGTCCCTGGACTACACCTACACCGTGCGGACGAACGTCGAGATCCCCGTCTGGGACTACTCCGTCACCGCGCCGAGCGCCGACTGGGTCGTGGACCCGGACGGCAACGTCACGCGCGCCCCCTTCGTCTCGAGCCGCGAGCAGGTCGGCTCCCGCTTCGAGATCCAGGACGTGGCGCACCACGGGACGCGGCGGGATTGGGTCGGCCTCAAGACCCCGGTGAACCCCTGGGCCTACGAACACATCGATCGGTACCGGAACCACGTCATCCGCAACCCCGGCTCCTACAACATGGACGTTCCGCGCTTCTGGGACCTGCGGGGTCGCCTGGACGACTTCGAGAACGGCATGGCCAACGGGTCCTCCGCCGGCCGGGTGCTGCGCGTCGCGGGACCGGTCGCCTCCCTGGCGACGCTCGGGCTCACCTACAAGTCCGAGTACGACGACGCGCTGGAGGAGCTCGCGACCGAGAACCCCGGGTGGTCGCAGGATCAGCTCGAGGACCGGGCGCGCGAGGAGTCGGCCGTCAAGGGGACCACCCAGGCGGCCATGGACGTCGGCGCCGGAGCCGCCGGCGCGATGGTCGGCACGATGATCGGCGGGCCCGTCGGCACCGTGGTCGGGTTCGGCGTGGGCATCCTGGCCAGCTGGGTCATCAAGGAGTCCGGGCTGGGCGACGCGGTGAAGGACGGCGCCCAGGACCTCTGGGACGGCGCCTCGGACGCGGCGGGCGATGCGGGCGACGCGATCTCCGACGCATGGAACTCGGTCTTCGGCTAATCTGGCCGTTCCCCCCACACCCAAGGAGCCTCAACCCATGTCCGACCAGTGGACCCTCGTCGCGGCCGGCCTGTTCGGGCTGTTCCTTTTCGTCGGCGGGGTGCTCGCCTACCGCGGAACCTACCGCGCCTGGCTGGTGCTCAAGGGGGCGTTCCTGCCGGGCTGGATCGGGCTGTCGGGGCTGTACCTAGGCCTGGCGCTGATGATGGTCCCGTTCATCGGGCCCGTCCTCGACTCCGCGCCGCCGCTCCTGGTGCTGGTCTTCGCCGCTGTCTTCTTCCTGTCGATGGTCGTGGGCCTCCTGGCCGTCTTCTGGCTCCCGGGCTTCCTGCTGCCGGGGTGGGTCAAGGACTCCCGCGCACGCCAGCGACGCGGCGAGGACCGCTACTCCCGCGACATGCGTCCGGGGGGCGCCCTGCACGGCCGGCTGTCCGACGATCCGCGGACCCCGGTCCCGCCCCCCGCCGGGGGCGGCGGCCGTCCGGAGGGAGAGAACCGTGCCTGAGAACTCCGGTCCGGACGTCGACCCGGCCGACTGGCCGCGCGAGCGGCACGGGACGGTGGAGATCGCCCGCCACCCGCGGTGGACCCGGCTCGCCGGCGACGAGGACACCATGGTCCTGGCCTACCCCGCGGTCTCCCCGGGAACGTTCCGCCCCAACGTCGTCGTCCGCCGCAAGACGACGTCGGGGTCCCTCGCCGCGCTTGCGGCGCAGGGCATCGCGGGCGTCCTCGGTGGGATCGACGGCGCGCACTGTCTCTCCAACGACCGCGGCGAGGTCGCCGGGCGGCCGGCCCGCGGCCAGCTGTTCGTGTACCACGCGGCGGAGCACTCCGTCCTCGTGGACCGCTGGCTGTTCTTCGCCGGGACCGACGCCGTGGAGGTCAGCGCGCAGTACACGGTCGAGCAGCAGGAGGACATGGCCGGTCTGCTGCCGACGATGCTCGCCCAGTGCTCGGTCGAGGACGCCGAGCCCGCCGGCGGGTCCGCGATGCCGGAGCCGCTGGCCGAGCCGCGGCTTGACGCGTTCGTCTCCCGGGCGCCGGAGCGGAACGCGGAGTCGGTCGCGAAGGTCTCCGTCCTCCAGCCCTACCGCGCCGCGGGCCCCGTCCTGTCCGACGCCGCGCTCCAGCTGGTCATGGACCAGGCCGGGCGCCCGCGGCTGGGCCGGCTGCAGCTGCTGGCCCAACCCGGCCTCGCCGCCGAGCTCGTCGCCGCCGGCCTGATGGAGCCGGACGGCGCGTTCACCGAGGCGTTCGGGCTCCTCACCCTGCCCTTCCGCCAGCGCCGCCTGCATATCCGCGTCGAAGGTGCGTACGGGACGCGCGCGACCCAGCTGGACCTCTGGGTTGGCGGCGGGGGCGCCATGGTCGCGGCCCGCCCCTCACACGCCCAGCTGGTGGTGGGCCGCGAGGAGGGCGCCGTCCCGCCGGGAGCGGCCCGCGTGGAGGCCGTCCGCGAGGCCTCGATCCCCGGCACGATTGCCGCCTGGGCGGGTCTCGGGCCGGCCTGGACCGCACTCGGGAACATCGACCGGGTGCCGCTGCCGCTGTTCCGGGAGCGGCTGGCCGCCGGCGCCGAGCTCCCCGACGGCGCCGACGCTGCGACCGCGCGGATGTGGGAGCAGCCGTGGTTCGCGTGGCGCTTCACCCTGCCGGAGCACGGCATGCAACGGGCCTGGCTGAACGCCGGGGACGCGGGGCACTACGCTACGGGAACCACCGACGACGGCGCCATGATGATGCAGCCGACGCCGTCGGCGCACGTCTGGCGGACGATGTCGCAGGAGACCGGCGCCGCCCTGCAGCTGCGGTGACCGGCATCCCACGCGCCCCCCGCCGCGGAGTACGGTGGATCCGTGGGGACTAACGAGGGGACCGGCGCCGACGAACCCGCCGACGACACGGGCATCCGCGACGCCGGAGACGGGCGCACCGGGGACGGGCAGACCGAGGACGACGCCGGTGTGCTGGGCCGCTTCCCGGAGGCTGTCGACGCCTTGCGGGACATGGACGGGGCGCCCCCGGAGCGCCCGGGGGCCGCGGGCACCGCGTTCCGCGTGCTCCTCGGCGCGGGCATGGTGGTGGGCTCGTTCGCCGCGCTGGCGCTGGTCTCCGCCGTCGTGCTGCAGGGCCTGCTGGCCGGGAGCTACATCCGCTCCGGCGGCGACTACTTCGGCGCGGGGCCCGAGGGCCGGATGGCCCGCGAGCTGCTGGGCCTGCCGATCGACGGCTTCGTCGCGGCGCTTTTGGTCTCGCTGGCGGCGATCTGCGTGGGGGCCTACGGGGTGCTGAGGACGCGCCGCAGGGCGTAGCTCTTGGCACTCGCCTTGACCGAGTGCCAGCCACCTCATAGAGTCGTTCTTAGCACTCGGGCCCTCCGGGTGCTAAAGCCTGAGGTACTTGCCAGCTGGCACCGCGACGACGGCTGGTACACCCCAACGGCCCCTTAACCATTGGTACTCACGCAAAGGAGAGATCCGCATGTCGGTCTCCATCAAGCCTCTCGAGGATCGCATTGTTGTTCAGCCCCTCGAGGCAGAGCAGACCACGGCTTCCGGCCTGGTCATCCCCGATACCGCCAAGGAAAAGCCCCAAGAGGGCAAGGTCGTGGCAGTCGGCCCCGGCCGCGTCGATGACAATGGCAACCGCGTGCCGGTCGACGTCGCCGAGGGCGACATCGTCCTCTACTCCAAGTACGGCGGCACCGAGGTCAAGGTCGGCGGCCAGGAGTACCTGGTGCTCTCGGCCCGCGACGTCCTGGCCATCGTCGTCAAGTAGTTTTCCCGCATGAAGCCCCGGCCCCTGGCCGGGGCTTCACGCAGTTACCAAGGAGTAGCAACATGGCAAAGCAACTCATTTTCAACGACGACGCGCGCAAGGCCCTCGAGGCCGGGATCGACAAGCTCGCCAACACCGTCAAGGTGACCCTCGGCCCCCGCGGCCGCAACGTGGTCCTCGACAAGAAGTGGGGAGCGCCCACCATCACCAACGATGGCGTGACGATCGCCCGCGAGATCGAACTGGACGACCCGTACGAGAACCTCGGCGCCCAGCTGGCCAAGGAGGTCGCCACCAAGACCAACGACGTCGCCGGCGACGGAACCACCACCGCGACCGTGCTGGCCCAGGCCCTCGTCAAGGAGGGCCTGCGCAACGTTGCCGCCGGCGCCGCCCCGGGCGAGATCAAGCGCGGCATCGAGGCGGCCGTCGAGGCCGTCGCCGAGCGCCTCGCCCAGATCGCCCGCCCCGTCGAGGGCCAGGACGTCGCCAACGTCGCCGCCATCTCGGCGCAGAACGACGAGATCGGCGACCTGCTCGCCGAGGCGTTCGGCAAGGTCGGCGCCGAGGGCGTCATCACCATCGAGGAATCCAACACGACGCAGACCGAGCTGGTCCTCACCGAGGGCATGCAGTTCGACAAGGGCTTCCTGTCCCCGCACTTCGTCACCGACCCGGAGCGCCAGGAGGCCGTCCTCGAGGACGCGCTGATCCTCATCAATTCCGGCAAGATCTCCACCGTGGCCGAGTTCCTGCCGCTGCTGGAGAAGGCGCTGCAGGCCGGCAAGCCGCTGTTCGTCATCGCCGAGGACGTGGACGGAGAGGCGCTGTCCACGCTCGTCGTCAACAAGCTGCGCGGCACGCTGAGCGTCGTGGCCGTCAAGGCACCGGGCTTCGGCGACCGCCGCAAGGCCATGATGCAGGACATCGCGACCCTCACCGGCGCGCAGGTCGTGGCCCCCGACCTCGGCCTGAAGCTGGACCAGGTCGGCATGGAGGTCCTGGGTTCGGCCCGCCGGATCACCATCACGAAGGACATGACCACGATCGTCGACGGCGGCGGCACGGCCGAGGACGTCTCCGACCGCGTGTCGCAGCTCAAGGCAGAGCTCGGCCGCACGGATTCCGACTGGGACCGCGAGAAGCTGCAGGAGCGCCTGGCCAAGCTGGCCGGCGGCATCGGCGTCATCAAGGTCGGCGCGGCCACCGAGGTCGAGCTCAAGGAGCGCAAGCACCGCATCGAGGACGCCGTCTCCGCGACGCGCGCCGCGATGGAGGAGGGCATCGTCGCCGGCGGCGGCGCCGCCCTCGTCGACGCGCTCTCCGTGCTGGACACCGACCCGGCCGTCCTGGCGCTCGAGGGCGACGCGGCCGCGGCCGTCGGCATCGTCCGCCGCGCGCTGGTCCAGCCGCTGCGCTGGATCGCCCAGAACGCCGGCCACGACGGCTACGTGGTGGCCTCCAAGGTCGCCGAGTCGCCGGTCAACCACGGCTTCAACGCCAAGACCGGCGTCTACGAGGACCTGCTCGCCGCAGGCATCATCGACCCGGTCAAGGTCACCCGCTCCGCGCTGCGGAACGCGGCGTCGATCGCGGCCCTGGTCCTGACCACGGAGACGCTGGTCGCCGAGAAGCAGGACGAGGAAGACGAGCACGCGGGCCACAGCCACTAGGCCTCAGCCCGACGCCGGACTCCGGCGGCCGCCCCGGCGGCCAGCGACGGCGCCGGATCCCCACGGGGGTCCGGCGCCGTCGTCGTGTCCGGAACCTTCGCCGTGCCCGACGCCGCGCCGTGGCTGTCGCGTCGCGGTGGTCGTCCCCGGAAACGACCGTTGACTGGCCACGATCTAGGGGTCGGCGTGGTGCGTGGTCTTTCCACCGCCCGCGGTTAAGGGTTTACGACGGGTTGTTCGCGGCATAGGATCCGAGCAGGGGACACCGCAACCAGCGGTGCGGGGATGTGCGGTGGGGCTGCGCATCCCAGAACTTGGGGAGTAATTTTCATGGGGTCATCACTCGCAATACGCTCTGTCCGCGCCGTCATCGCCGTGGGGGTGATGCTGGCGATGCTTCTGATGTGGATGTTGTCCATGTCGGGCGGTGCGCGTCCGGCCGCCGCCCAGGACGCCGAATCCTCCGGGTCGGCATCGAGCTGGTCTCAGCCGGCGGCCGAAGAACCTGCCGCCGAAGCACCGGCCGTCGCCGAAGTGCCCGCCGCGGAGGCGCCCGCCGCCGAAATCGTGGCCGCACCCGCACCCGAAGCCGTTGAACGGCCGAGCCAGGAAGCCCCGGCCGGTGCCGGCGCGACCTCCGAGCAGAAGAAGGACGACGACAAGTCCGACGGCGGCAAGAAGGACGACGACAAGTCCGACGGCGGCAAGAAGGACGACGACAAGTCCGACGGCGGGAAGAAGGACGACGACAAGTCCGATGGCGGGAAGAAGGACGACGACAAGTCCGACGGCGGCAAGAAGGACGACGACAAGTCCGACCGCTGCGACGACGACGGCAAGGGCTACGACCGGGCCGGCCACAAGGACGACGGTAAGAAGGGCGGCCACCAGGGCGGCGACGACTGCGACGACGACGGCAAGGACGACGACGAGTCCGATCGCTGCGACGACGACGGCAAGGGCTACGACCGGGCCGGCCACAAGGACGACGGTAAGAAGGGCGGCCACCAGGGCGGCGACGACTGCGACGACGACGGCAAGGACGACGACGAGTCCGACCGCTGCGAGGACGACGGCTACGGCCACGGCCACGGCTGGGATGGCAAGAAGGACGGCGAGAAGGGCGGTTGGAAGGACGGCCACAAGGGCGGCGACAAGGATGACTGGAAGGACGGCCACAAGGGCGGCGACAAGGATGATTGGAAGGGCGGCCACAAGGACGACGACTGCGACGACTACTCACCCGAGCCGTCCGAGGAGCCGACGTACACGCACGAGCCGTCCGAGGAGCCGACGTACACGCACGAGCCTTCCGAGGAGCCGACGTACACGCACGAACCCACCGAGGAGCCGACGGAGACGCACGAGCCCTCGGAGTCCAGCGTCGCGGTGACGAACTCGGCTCCGGCCACGGCCGTCGTCATTCCGCCGGCGACCACGCCCCCGACGTTTAGGGCGATGCCCGCGGGCGCGCTGGCCGAGACTGGCCTGGCCTCGGCCGGGCTCACGGTGCTCGCGCTCGGTCTCGTCGGCGCGGGAGCGATGCTTGTCGCCTCGTCTGCCGCGCGGCGCCACAAGCGGCAGCACTAGCAGCGCGGTGACCCGGGGCGCGCCCCGGACACCGTAGCCGCGTACGCACGGACGGCGCGGGACCTCCCCAGGGGAAGTCCCGCGCCGTCCCGCGTTCCGCCCGGCGGCGGTGTGACGTTGGACCTCCAAGATCACTTTTCGGTAACGACGACTGCTAGAATGGATGGCTTGGGCGGACCGAGCCGCCACCGGGCAACCGGATCAGCCAGCCGAGAGGACGACGTCCGCCATGGCCCACGCCCTCGACAGCACGAGGAGTCCCGGACGCCGGGCGCCCTCGCCGCTGCCCGGAACCGGCGGAAACGGCCCGCGGGACACGTCCGCGAAAGCCCCCTACCGCCCGGAAGTGCAGGGTCTGCGCGCGTTCGCCGTCCTCATGGTCGTCGTGTACCACGTCTGGCTCGGCCGCGTCTCCGGCGGCGTCGACGTCTTCCTGCTCGTCTCCGCGTTCCTCCTGACCGCGTCGTTCACCCGCAAGGTCGAGGCGGGCGGGCCGCTGCGGCTGGGCTCGTACTGGCTGCACCGCTTCAAGGGGCTGCTCCCCGCCGCCGTGGTGGTGCTGCTCGCGGTCCTGGCCGCGACCGCCTCCCTGCTCCCGCGCTCGCGCTGGCCGGACATCTTCACCCAGACGTGGTCCAGCCTGTTCTACACGCAGAACTGGACGCTGGCGGCGGAGTCCGTGGACTACTACGCGGCCGACCACTCCACGGCCAGCCCACTCCAGCACTTCTGGTCGCTGTCCATCCAGGGACAGGTCTTCATCCTGTGGCCGCTGGTCTTCGCGGCGTGCGCCTTCGCCTGGCGCGGCCTCCGCCGCCTGCGCCCGGGGTTGTCCTACCGGACGGTGCTCGCCGTCGCGTTCGGCGCCGTGTTCGCCGCGTCTCTGGCCTACTCCGTGCACGCGACCGCCACGAACCAGGCGTTCGCCTACTTCGACACCCGCGCACGCCTCTGGGAATTCGCCCTGGGGTCCTTGCTGGCCCTCGCCGTGCCCTTGGCCGCGCGCCTCCCCGCGGCCGCCCGGGTCGCCCTGGGCTGGACCGGACTCGCCGCCATGCTCGCCTGCGGCGTCGTGCTGCAGGTGCAAGCCCAATTCCCCGGCTACATCGCCCTGTGGCCCACCCTCGCCGCCGGCGCCATCATCGCGGCCGGCGACACGGGGGGCCGCCGCGGCGTGGACCGCCTGCTGGCCGCCCCGCCGCTGGTCCGCCTCGGCGGCATCTCCTACGCGCTGTACCTGTGGCACTGGCCGATCCTCGTGATCTACCTGGCGGTCAAGGGGGAGTCCGAGGCCGGCCTGATCGGCGGGACCGCCGTCATCGCGCTGTCCCTGGCGCTGGCCTGGGCCACCACGAAGGCGATCGAGACGCCGTTCCACGCGTGGCACTGGCCCGCGCAGCGCCGCCGCCGGCTCGGACTGGTGGTGGCCGTCATGGTCGGGCTGGTCGCCGCCCCGCTGTCCGGTTGGCAGGCACGCGTCGCCGCCTACGAGGAGGCCGCGCAGGCGCAGGCGCCGGGCGACAACCCCGGGGCGCACGCCCTGCGGCCCGGCTTCGAGTTCGACGGCGACCCGGCCGCCGTCGTGCGCCCGCTGACCAGCCGCGTCTCCGACGAGTGGGCGAACTACGGCGGGGACTGCACCGGCGACTACGCGCTGACGGACCCGCGCATGGAGTTCTGCCAGATGGGCGGGGACCCCGCGACGGCGACGAAGACCGTCGTCGTGCTGGGCGACTCCCACGGGCAGCACTGGACCCCGGCGCTGGCCGTGGCCGCCGAACGCAACGGCTGGGCCTGGGTCCTGGTGAACCGGCCGGCCTGCCGCTTCGGGGCCGAATCCGCGGAGCGCGAGGCCGAATGCAACGACTTCAACGAGGCGGCCACCCGGTACGTGCTGGACGCCAAGCCGGACGCCGTGCTGACCGTCGCCTCCCTGACGGCCCACCACGGCGGCCCGGACGGCACCGCGCCGGCGGACCACGAGCGCGTGGTGCCCGGCTACCTCGCCGGCATCCGGCCGTTCCTGGACGCCGGGCTGCAGGTCGTCGGGATGCGCGACACCCCGCGCTTCGACCGCAACATCGTCGAGTGCGTCGACCTGCGGGGACCGGAGGACGCCGAGTGCACGCGGCCCGTCGACGAGGTGATGGCCCCGGTCTCCCCCCTCCGGGAGCTCCAGACGCGGATCGAGCGCGGCGAGCTGCCGCGGAACCTGGGCTTCTTCGACATGACGGACCAGCTGTGCCCCGACGGGACCTGCCGCCCCGTCATCGGCAACGTGCTGGCCTACATGGACGAGTCGCACCTGACCAAGACGTACGTCGAGACCACCGCGCCCGTGTTCGAGCAGCGGTTCCGGGCGGCCGCGGGCTGGTGACCGTCCCGCGGCGCGCCCCGCGCCCGGTCCAGCGCCTGTGGGTTTGGGCACATCGGACGCGCAGAATGTCGCTCGCTGGACGGGCGATCTAGGATGGTGGGAACCCCCCTGCCGGTTCGCGAAAGGCCCCCCGTGACTGAGTTCAACCCGTTCGCCCTCGAAGGCCTCACCTACGACGACGTCCTCCTGCTGCCCGGCCCGACGGACGTCATCCCGTCCGAGGCCGATACCGCCACGCGGCTCACGAAGCGGATCTCGCTGAACATCCCGCTGGTCTCCGCGGCGATGGACACCGTCACCGAGGCGTCGATGGCGATCGCGCTGGCCCGTCAGGGTGGCATCGGCATCATCCACCGCAACCTCTCGATCGAGACGCAGGCGGACCAGGTGGACCAGGTCAAGCGCAGCGAATCCGGGATGATCACGAACCCCGTCACCGTCGGCCCCGAGGCGACCCTGCGCGAGCTGGACGACCTGTGCGCGCACTACCGCGTCTCGGGGCTGCCCGTGGTCGACGCCGGCAAGAAGCTCCTCGGCATCATCACCAACCGAGACACCCGCTTCATCCCGCAGGAACAGTTCCTCACCACCAAGGTGTACGAGGTCATGACCCCGATGCCCCTGGTCACCGCGCGCGTCGGCGTGGGCCGGGCCGAGGTGATCGAGCTGCTGGGCAAGCACCGGATCGAGAAGCTGCCGCTGGTCAACGACGACGGCGTGCTGCAGGGCCTGATCACCGTCAAGGACTTCGACAAGGCCGAGCAGTACCCGCTGGCCACCAAGGACGACGAGGGGCGGCTCCGGGTCGGGGCGGCCGTCGGTTTCTTCGGCGAGGGCTACGACCGCGCCATGACCCTCGTGGAGGCGGGCGTGGACGTGCTGGTCGTGGACACCGCCAACGGCCACAGCCAGGGCGTGCTGGACATGATCGCCCGCCTGAAGAAGGATCCTGCCGCCGCGCACGTGGACGTCATCGGCGGCCAGGCCGCGACCCGCGAGGGCGCGCAGGCGCTCATCGACGCCGGCGCCGACGCCATCAAGGTCGGCGTCGGACCGGGCTCGATCTGCACCACGCGCATCGTCGCCGGCGTCGGCGTCCCGCAGGTCACCGCCATCTACGAATCGGCCAAGGCCGCGATCCCGGCGGGCGTCCCGCTGATCGCGGACGGCGGGCTGCAGCACTCCGGCGACATCGGCAAGGCGCTCGTCGCCGGCGCCGATTCGGTGATGCTCGGCTCGCTGCTGGCCGGCACCGCCGAGTCCCCGGGCGACCTGGTGTTCATGAACGGCAAGCAGTTCAAGGCCTACCGCGGCATGGGCTCGCTCGGCGCCATGCAGACGCGCGGCAAGAACACGTCCTACTCCAAGGACCGCTACTTCCAGGCGGACGTCCCGACCGACGAGAAGCTGATCCCCGAGGGCATCGAGGGGCAGGTCCCGTACCGCGGCCCGCTCTCCGCGGTCGCCCACCAGCTCGTCGGCGGCCTGCGCCAGACCATGTTCTACGTCGGCGGCCACACCATCGTGGAGCTGAAGGAGAAGGGCAAGTTCGTCCGCATCACCGCGGCCGGGCTGAAGGAGTCCCATCCCCACGACATCATGATGACCGTCGAGGCTCCGAACTACCGCTCGCGGTAGGACGGCCCGGCGGCGAGGAGACGACGATGTCCCAACCCAAGCAACTCAAGAAGCTCACCCGGGAGCGCATGGACGCGACCGGCGAGAGCTACACCACCGCGCGCAAGGCGATCCTCGCGGGCAAGCCGGCCAACCCCGTGAACGCGGCGCGCGGCGGGGGCCCCGGTGCCGCTCCCGACTCCCGGCCCGGGGACGGGGCCGCCGAGGAGCAGGAGCTGCCGGAGTACCCGGCGCCCGACAACGTCACGCAGTACGACGCCGGGCTGTGGCACCGCGTCCTCACCCAGGCCGGCGTGACGAACCCGATCACCGGCGCCGCGCCGAGCGAGGCGCTGCTGGCCGGCATCGCCGGCGGCATCGGGTTCATGGTCTTCACATTCGAGTACGAGTCCGTGACGACGGCGACCGTCGTCACCCGCTCGCACCCCGAGCCCTACACGGCGAGCCTGCTGGCGCGCCTCGGCGTGCCGGTGCGCGAGACGCACACGAGCAGCGTCAAGCAGGCGCAGGCCAACCTCGACGACGGGCTCGACGAGGGCCGCGCCGTCGTCGTGCGGGTGACCGAGGGCGCGCTGCCGTGGATCGACTCCGACGAGCTCGAGGAGAGCGAGTCGGTGGACGTGGCGGTCGTGGGGGAGGACGACGGCGACTACCTGGTCGACGACGGGTCCGGCGCCCTGCGCGTCGTCGCCGCGGCCGAACTCGCCGCGGCGCGCTCGCGGCGGAAGAAGGACCGGCACTGGCAGGCGTGGATCCCGGAGCCCGTCGCGCCGCGCGTGAAGGTGCTGCGCCGCGGCGTCGTCGAGGCGATCGACCAGACCACGGGCCGGCTGCTCGGCACCGCCCCGCTGCAGGGCATCCCCGCGCACTTCGCGAAGAACTTCGGCGTCGCCGGGATGCGGAACTGGGCCGAGCGCCTGCGCGACACGACCACCCGGCGCGGCTGGACCGCGCTGTTCGCCGACGAGGAGCGCCTGCGCGGGGGCGTCGGACAGCTCGCCGGCTTCCTCGACTCCGACCGGTTCTGCGGCGCCGGCGGGCTGCGCGGGCTCTACGCCGATTTCCTCGAGGAGGCCGCCGCCCTGCCGGGCCTCGCGGGTCTGGCCGCGGCCGCCGCGCCGTACCGGGAACTCGCCCCGCTGTGGGAGGAACTGGCCGAGGTCGTGGACCCCGACGTCGAGGCGGGGGAGCGGTCGGCGCTGTTCGCCCGGATGGCTGACGTGGTCGAGCGGATCGCGGACGCCGAGGAGTCCGCGGCCCGCGGGCTGCGCGAGGCGCTCGAGGCGGCCACGGCCTCCTGAGGCGGCCACGCGGGCCCGGCCTGCCGCCGTCGTGGTGGGGGACCCCCGGGACCGCGCTGATAGGCTGGCTGGGTGACTTACGAGATTGAAATCGGGCGCGGCAAGCGCGGTGTACGGGCCTATTCGCTGGACGATGTGGCCATCGCCCCCAACCGGCGGACCCGCGACCCCCAGGACGTTTCGGTGACCTGGCAGATCGACGCGTACCAGTTCGCGACGCCGATCATCGGCGCGCCGATGGACTCCGTGATGAGCCCGCAGACCGCGATCGCGCTGGGTCGGCTCGGCGGGCTCGGCGTGCTGAACCTCGAGGGCCTGTGGACCCGGTACGAGGATCCCGCGCCGGTCCTGGCCGAGATCGCGGCGCTCGAGGGGGACACCACCTCGGGCAAGCACTTCAACCCGGCCGTCACCCGCCGCCTGCAGGAGCTGTACAGCGCGCCGATCCAGCCGGAGCTCATCACGTCCCGCCTGGCCGAGATCCGCGAGGCGGGCGTCACCGTCGCCGGCTCCCTGACGCCGCAGCGCACGCAGGAGCACTACCGGACGGTCCTCGCCGCCGGCGTTGACATCTTCGTCATCCGCGGGACCACGGTCTCCGCCGAGCACGTGTCCAAGTCGCAGGAACCCCTGAACCTCAAGCAGTTCATCTACGAGCTCGACGTCCCCGTGATCGTCGGCGGGGCCGCGGGCTACACCCCGGCGCTGCACCTTATGCGCACCGGCGCCGCGGGCGTCCTCGTGGGCTTCGGCGGCGGCGCGACCGGGACCACCCGCCGCGCGCTGGGCATCCACGCCCCACTGGCCACCGCCATCTCCGACGTGGCCGCGGCCCGCCGCGACTACCTCGACGAGTCCGGCGGCCGCTACGTGCACGTCATCGCCGACGGCGGGCTGGGCACCAGTGGCGACGTCGTGAAGGCCATCGCCATGGGCGCGGACGCCGTGATGCTCGGCAGCGCGCTGGCCCGGGCCGAGGAGTCGCCCGGGCAGGGCTGGCACTGGGGCATGGAGGCGCACCACGACACCGACCCCCGCGGGGACCGCGTGCGCGTGGGGACGGTCGGCCCGTTGGAGCAGGTGCTTTTCGGGCCCTCGCACCACACGAACGGCACCTCGAACCTGATCGGGGCGCTGCGCCGCTCGATGGCGACCACCGGCTACTCGGACCTCAAGGAGTTCCAGCGCGTCGACGTCGTGATCTCCCCCTACCAGGCGGGCTAGCGCCATGGTGACGCCCAACGACCCCCCGGGCGCCGGGGGACGCGCGACCGACGCGGCCCCCGGAACGCTGAGCCCGGAGTTCCGCGCGGCCTCGCTGGACGCGATGCGCCACGCGGGCGCGGACGGCGGCCCGGAGCTGGACCTGCTGATCGTCGGCGGCGGGATCGTCGGAGCCGGCGCCGCCCTCGACGCCGCGACCCGCGGCCTGCGCGTGGGGATCGTCGAGGCGCGCGACTGGGCGTCCGGCACCTCCTCGCGCTCGTCCAAGCTCATCCACGGCGGGCTGCGCTACCTCGAGATGCTCGACTTCGGCCTGGTGCGCGAGGCGCTGCAGGAGCGTGGGTTGCTGATCGACCGGATCGCGCCGCACCTGGTGCGTCCGGTCCCGTTCCTGTACCCCCTGACCAAGCGCTTCGTCGAGCGGCCGTACGTCGGGGCCGGCATCGCCCTGTACGACGGCATGTCCCTCGCCTCCGGGCACAGCCGCGGCGTGCCCTTCCACAAGCACCTCAGCCGTCGCGGCACGCTGCGCAGCGCCCCCAGCCTGAAGGACGACGCGTTCGTCGGCTCCATCCGCTACTACGACGCGCAGGTCGACGACGCCCGGCTGGTGGTCGACGTCGTCCGCACCGCGGCCAAGTACGGTGCGCTGGCCGCCAACCGCGTGAAGGTGGTGGACTTCCTGCGCGAGGGCGAGCGCGTCGTCGGCGCGCGCCTGCAGGACCAGGAGAGCGGCGAGCGCTTCGACGTCCGCGCCAAGCAGGTCGTCAACGCGACCGGCGTCTGGACCGACGAGACGCAGGACCTCGTCACGGACCGCGGACAGCTGAAGGTCCGCGCGTCCAAGGGCATCCACCTGGTGGTTCCGCGCGACCGCTTCCAGTCCACCGTGGGGATTATCCTGCGCACCGAGACGTCCGTCCTGTTCGTCATCCCGTGGGGCCGGCACTGGATCATCGGCACGACCGACACCGAGTGGACGCTGGACAAGGCGCACCCCGCGGCGTCGAGCCGGGACATCGACTACGTGCTCGAGCGCGTCAACCGGGTGCTCAAGCGCCCGCTGACGCGCGAGGACGTCGAGGGTGTCTACGCCGGGCTGCGCCCGCTCCTGGCGGGGGAGAACGACTCGACCGCCAAGCTCTCGCGCGAGCACGTCGTGGCCCACCCGGTGCCCGGGCTGGTGGTCGTCGCCGGCGGAAAGTACACCACCTACCGCGTGATGGCCCGCGACGCCGTCGACGAGGCGGTGCGCTCGATGGACGAGGGCGCCCCGGCGTCGTGCACCGACACCATCCCGCTGCTCGGGGCCGAGGGCTACCAGGCCGCGTGGAACAGCCGACACCGGATGGCGCGCGCCGCGGGCGTGCACGTGGCCCGGGTGGAGCACCTCCTGCACCGCTTCGGGTCGCTGACCGGGCACGTGCTCGAGCTCATCGCCGCGGACCCCGACCTCGGCCGCCCGCTGCCGGGGGCCGACGACTACCTGGCCGCCGAAGTGGTCTACGCGACGACGCACGAGGGCGCCCGCCACATCCACGACGTGCTGACCCGCCGCACGCGCATCTCCATCGAGTCCTGGGACCGCGGCGTGGCCGCGGCGCCCGAGGTCGCGCGCCTCATGGCGCCGCTGCTGGGCTGGAGCGACGCGCAGGCCGAGCGGGAGGTGCGCCACTACCTGGCCCGCGTCGAGGCCGAGCGCGCCAGTCAGGAACAGCCCGACGACGTCACCGCCGACAGGACCCGCATGAACGTTGAAGACATTGTCCCGGTCCGAGATTAGCGGGCTCGACGGGCTCACGTCCCCGGAACTCGTCCAGCTCGACCTGGCCGTGCCGGACCGCGACGCCGCCGTCGAGGTGCTCGCGCGCCGCCTGTTCGACGCCGGGCGGATCACCGACCTCGAGGGCTTCATGGGACAGGTCCGCGCCCGGGAGCACCAGCTCGCCACCGGGCTGCCGGGCGGGATCGGCATGCCGCACGCCCGCACGGCGTTCACGGACCGCGTGAGCATCGCCGTCGGCATCACCGCCTACGGGCACGCCCTGGACTTCGGGGCGGCCGACGGGCCGGCCACGGTGGTCCTGCTGCTCGCGACGCCCGCCGACAGCTTCTCGCTGCACCTCGGGATCCTCGCGACGCTGGCGCGGA
The DNA here is from genome assembly GCF_041877255.1 of Arthrobacter halodurans. Classification (NCBI taxonomy): domain Bacteria; kingdom Bacillati; phylum Actinomycetota; class Actinomycetes; order Micrococcales; family Micrococcaceae; genus Arthrobacter; species Arthrobacter halodurans. The sequence goes on along the minus strand of NZ_JBHDLJ010000003.1, from coordinate 25,503 downwards.
GCCTGTCGAAGCAGGCGTTCCGCGAGTCGCTCCGCCGCGCCTACGACCCGGAGGTCATCGCCGAGCTGATCAACTCCTCCGTCGACTTCGAGGACGTCTGACGTCCCGCCGCGGGGCGGGGCGGCGGCGCCCGGGCCGGACCGGCGGGGCCAGCGTCCGGCGGACGTCCATTCGTTGTTCTACAGCCAATCGAAGTAGGGTTAAGCCGTGCTTAAAACCGCCCTGAAGCCCCAGTGGATCCTCGCGCTCCTCGGGGCCCTGCTGGTCGCGTCGGGCTTCGTGCTCCTGAGCCAATGGCAGTTCGACCGCTCGAAGGACGCCGCCCCGCCGCCGCCCAGCACCACCGAGCGCCCCGTGCCGCTCACCGAGCACTTCCGCCCCGGCGAGCCGATGATGGCCACCGATGCCGACCAGGTCGTCTCCGCCGAGGGCGCCTTCCTGCCGGACCGGCAGGTGCTGGTCCGCAACCGCGTGCACGAGGGGCAGACCGGCTACTGGGTCGTGGCGGCCTTCCAGGTCGACGGCGCGGAGAACGACGCCGCCATCCCCGTGGTCCGCGGCTGGCAGCCCGACGACGCCGTGCCGGCCCCGGCGCCCACCGGTGGGCTGACGGTCACCGGCCGGCTCCTGCCGACGGAGTCGCCCATCGACGGCCGGCAGCCCGACGCCGCATTGGCGTCGCTCTCCGTGGCCCAGCTCATCAACCTCTGGGACGTGGACGCGTACAGCGGCTTCGTCGTCGCCTTCGACGTCCAGGACGATGACGGCGCCCCCGCCGGCGCCGCGGAGTCCGGTCTGGAGCAGGTCGCCGTCGGCCCCCAGCCGCAGGAGCAGCCGATCAACTGGCTGAACGTCTTCTACGGGATCGAGTGGGTGGTCTTCGCGGGCTTCGCCGTGTTCCTCTGGTGGCGGCTCGTGGCCGACGACTACCGCCGCCAGCAGGAGGACCTCGAGGACGAGGCCGCCCACGCCGCGCAACTGGATCCCGGACAGCAGGATCCGGCCCCCACGGGCCCTGCGCAGCAGGACCCGACCCCCACGGGCCCCGCGCAGCAGGACCCGGCCCCGACAGACCCCGCCCGCCACCGCCCCGCGACCGACAGCAAGGACCCGAAGTGAGCCAGCAGCCCGCGCCCGCCCGCCAGAAGAAGCGCCGCTTCGCCGGCACGCCCGCCCAGATCCGCAGCGCCGCGGCGTTCTACAAGGTGCTCGCCTACGCCACGGGCGTCATGCTGCTGCTGGTCGTCGTCGAGATGGTCGCCAAGTACGGCTACGGCACGGAGATCGTCGTCGGGGGCACGCTGGCCGACGGCAGCTCCAACACGTTCGGCTTCCTGCCCGAAGGATCGTTCGAGGGCGGGATCAACCTCTCCACGGTCGTGCTCATCGTGCACGGGTGGATGTACGTGGCCTACCTGATTGCGGACTTCCGCCTGTGGTCGCTCATGCGGTGGCCGTTCAGCCGCTTCATCACCATCGCGCTCGGCGGCGTCGTGCCCCTGCTGTCCTTCTTCATGGAACGCAAGGTCCACAGCGAGGTCGAGCGCGAGCTGGCCACCCACCCCGAGGCCGCCAAGCGCTACTGACCGCTCCCGTGGTCGCCCTGCATCGCTGACGGCATCCGCGGACACGCACCCCCGGCGCCGCCCGTGCCGGGGGTCACGCGTCACCGGGGTGCGTCCCCCGGCGCGCGGCGGCTAAGCTGGAACCCGTGACCAATCCTGTCCCCACCCCAGAGCACAAGCCGGTTCTGGTCGTCGACTACGGAGCCCAGTACGCGCAGCTCATCGCACGCCGCGTCCGCGAGGCCAACGTGTATTCGGAGATCGTCCCGCACACCCTCACCACCGAGCAGATCCTGGCCAAGGACCCCGCGGCCATCATCCTTTCCGGGGGGCCGGCCAGCGTCTACGCGGAGGGCGCCCCGTTCGTCGGGCCCGAGCTCTTCGAGGCCGGCGTGCCGGTCCTCGGCATCTGCTACGGGTTCCAGGCGATGGCCAAGGCCCTCGGCGGCAAGGTCGCCCAGACCGGCCTGCGCGAGTACGGCGCGACCGACGCCACCGCGGTGCTGGAGAAGTCCGGTTCCATCCTCAAGGGTCTGCCGGGCGTCCAGAACGTGTGGATGAGCCACGGCGACTCCGTCCAGGAGGCGCCCGAGGGCTTCGAGGTCCTGGCGACGACCGGCGGGGCCCCCGTCGCCGCGTTCGCGAACGACGCCAAGCGCCTCTACGGCGTCCAGTGGCACCCCGAGGTCAAGCACTCGGTGTACGGCCAGCGGGTGCTCGAGAACTTCCTGTTCGACGGCGCGGGGCTGGAGCCGGACTGGACCACCGGCAACATCGTCGAGGAACAGGTCGAGCGGATCCGCGAGCAGGTCGGCACCGGTCGGGCCATCTGCGGGCTCTCCGGCGGCGTCGACTCCGCGGTCGCCGCGGCCCTGGTGCAACGGGCCATCGGGGACCAGCTGACCTGCGTGTTCGTGAACCACGGGCTCCTGCGCGAGGGGGAGGCCGAGCAGGTCGAACGCGATTTCGTCGCGGCGACCGGCGCGAAGCTCCACATCGCCGACGAGCGCGAGCGCTTCATGAACGCCCTGGCGGGCGTCACGGATCCGGAGACGAAGCGCAAGATCATCGGCCGCGAGTTCATCCGCGCCTTCGAGGCCTCCGAAGCCGCGATCATGGCGGACGCGGCGGCCGAGGGCGACAAGGTGAAGTTCCTCGTCCAGGGGACGCTCTACCCGGACGTCGTCGAGTCCGGCGGCGGGGAGGGCGCGGCGAACATCAAGAGCCACCACAACGTGGGCGGCCTGCCCGAGGACCTGCAGTTCGAGCTCGTCGAGCCGCTGCGGGCCCTCTTCAAGGACGAGGTCCGCTCCGTGGGCGCCCAGCTGGGCCTGCCCGCCGAGATCGTCCAGCGCCAGCCGTTCCCGGGGCCCGGCCTCGGCATCCGCATCATCGGCGAGGTCACCGAGGAGCGCCTCGAGCTGCTCCGCAAGGCCGACGCCATCGCGCGTGCCGAGCTGACCGCTGCCGGGCTGGACCGCGAGGTCTGGCAGATGCCGGTCGTGCTGCTGGCGGACGTCCGCTCCGTCGGCGTCCAGGGCGACGGCCGCACCTACGGCCACCCGATCGTGCTGCGGCCGGTCTCCTCGGAGGACGCCATGACCGCCGACTGGTCGCGCCTGCCCTACGAACTGTTGGCCCGCATCTCCAACCGCATCACCAACGAGGTCGATGGCGTCAACCGCGTGGTTCTGGACGTGACCAGCAAGCCGCCGGGAACCATCGAATGGGAATAGCGCGCGCGTGCGGGGCGCCGTCCCACCGGTAGCGGAAAGGGAGGGGCCGCGGCCCCTCCCTGCCCGCATCGCGTCACCGCGGACGGGATGGGTCCGGACGTGTTTCGGTCAGCTCACCGGTCCCCTCCGTCCAGTACCTTAGATGGTGCCCTGCGCGCCGGACCGTGCGCGGGGATTCACGTTTCGTGCGCGCAGTCGAGGCACGGGCGCATGGAAGCCGGCGCACGGGCGGCGCAACAGCAAGGAAGGCGGGTGTTCCGGTGGTAGGGACTCAGGAGAGCGAGGCGGCGCTGGCCGCCTGGCTGGAGAAGCTGGGCCCCGGCGCAGGGACCGACACGCTGTTGCGCTTCGCCGGATCGGCGACCAACAGCATCGACCTCACGCACGCCCACCCCTCCGGCCTGGCCCAGTTCCTCGCCGGCCGGCGCACGCGGCTCTCGATGCTGCTGCGCGACACCGAGACGTACAACGCCGGACGCCGGACCGCGCGCGGGCTGCGCGCCAAGATACAGGAGCTCTCCGAGGACCGCGGCATCGACGTCGGGTACCTGGCCTCCGGGATCGCGACGTGGCGCGCCACCCAGGACGGGCGCAGCGAGCAGTTCAGCGCCCCCATCATGCTGGGCCGCGTCTCCCTGACCCTGCGCGAGGGCCAAGACGACCACGAGGTCCAGCTCACCGGGCGCGCCCAGGTCAATCCCGCACTGGTGCGCTACTTCGCGGAGACGCACGGCCTCGACATCGACGAGGAGGCGCTCGGCGGCGCGGCCTACATGACCGCCCGCTTCGACCCGCGCCAGGCCATGGACACCCTGCGCGAGCAGGTCGCGGAGATCCCGGGCACCGTGATCGAACACCGGCTGCTGGTCTCGACGTTCGCCGACCTCGCCGACCCCGCCGACCCGGCGCGCCTGGACCCCCGGCACCCGGTCATCGCCCGCCTGTTGGCCGTGGACGCCGGAGAGACCGTCAGCGCCGAGGACCCGGAGATCACGGTCCTCAGCAGCGACGAGCGCGACCCGGCGGACGAGATCCTGGTGCTCGACGCCGACGCCAGCCAGCAGGAGGTCCTCGACCTGGTCGAGGCGGGGGAGTCCGTGGTGGTCTCCAGCCCGCCGGGCACGGGGCAGACGCAGACGGCCATCAACGCGGCGGCGGTCCTCGCCGGGCAGGGCAAGCGCGTCCTCGTGGTGGCCGAGCGCAGCGCGACGGCGCGGGGCCTCGTCGAGCGCCTCGACGAGCTCGACCTGGGCAGCCTGGCTCTGCGCATGTCGCCGGAGACCGGCGCCGAGGAGCTGCGCGACCAGCTCACGCGCGCCATCCTGCGCAACGAACGGGCCACCGAGCCGCAGCTGGAGAAGCTCCACCAGACGCTGACCGATCGCCGCCACGCGCTGCTGGACCACGTCCGGTCCCTGCACAACGTGCGCAGCCGCTGGGGCTGCTCGCCGTACGAGGCCATGCAGGAACTCGCGCGGCTCACCGCGCTGGATCCGGCCCCGGCGACCACGGTGCGTCTGAAGCGCAGCGTGCTGGACAACATCACGAGCCGGCGGGAGACGGCCGCGAAGCTGCGCCGCGCGGCCGAGGTCGGCAGCTTCAGCTCCGCGATCACGCGCAGCCCCTGGTACGGGGCGCGCCTGCGCAACCGCAAGGAAACCGAGAACGCGCTGGAGCTCGTCACCGGCCTCGCCGAGGATCTCCCGACGCTCCGCGAGGGCATGCTCAGGGTCGCGGAGCATTCCGAGATCAAGCTGGGCTCGACGTTCGTGGAGTGGGGCGAGCAGCTCGAGCTGCTCGTCGACGTGCGCGGCAGCCTGGACAAGTTCGAGCCCGATATCTTCGACCGGGCGGTCGACGACCTCATCGGCGCGACCGCGCCCTCCGGGTGGCGGCGCGAGCGCGGGATCGAAATGAGCTCCATCACCCGCTCGCGGCTGCGCCGCGTCGCCAAGGAGTACGTGCGGCCCGGCGTCCACATCGCCGACCTGCACGAGTCCCTGAAGGACGTCCAGCGGCAGCGCAGCATGTGGACCCGCTACGCGACCAGCCAGCGGCACCCCCTGGTGCCGACCGGCCTGCTCGAGCTCAACAGCGCCTACCGCGACGCCGACGTGCGCCTGGCCAAGCTGGCCGATGCGCTCGCGAGCACTGACGCGGACGACTCGCTGCAGCGGCTTCCGGTCGACGATCTCATCGCCCGGCTCGACGCCCTGGTCGAGGACCGCGCCTCGCTGGAGGTGCTGCCGGAACGCACCCTGCTCCAGGAGCAGCTGCGCGAGCAGGGACTGGCCGACCTGCTGCGGGACCTCGCCGAGCGCGAGGTCGGACCGGACGAGGTCGCGTCCGAGCTGGATCTGGCCTGGTGGCAGTCGGTCCTCGAGGCGATGATCAGCGGAGACGACTACCTCGCGATGGCAGACGGCGCCAAGCTGCGCCGCCTGGAGGCGGAGTACCGCCTCGCGGACAACACCCACATCGCCTCGGGCTCCTCGCGGCTGCGCTGGCTCCTGGCCCAGCGTTGGAAGGCCGCGCTCGCGGACCACCGCGCGGCGTCCCGCGAACTGCGCGGCATGCTCAAGGACGGCGAGCCGACGCTGGAGATGCTGGCCAGCCTGGGGACCCCGCTGGTCAACTCCCTGGTGCCGCTGTGGATCGGCTCGCCGCTGCTGATCCCTGCGGCCGTGCCCGCGGACATGGAGTTCGACGCCGTGATCCTCCTCGACGCCGACTCGCTCTCCCTCCGCGGGGCCATCGGGTCGATCAGCAGGTCGCGGCAGGTGGTCGCCTTCGGCGACGCGATGCTCGGCACGCCCCGCAGCTTCGACGTGTCCGTGGATCCGACCGCGTCCACGCGCGAGCCCGCCCAGCCGGTGAGCACCTTCGCGGCGCTGTCGACCGTGCTGCCGCTCCGCCGGCTCGACACCGTCTACCGCGGCGTCGACGAGGGACTGACCGAGTCGCTGGGTCGCGCCTACTACGGCGGCCAGCTCCACCGCCTGCCGGCCGCCCGGGCCATGTCCGGGGGCATCCCGTCCCTGTCCGTGGACTACGTCAGCGACGGCACGGGAATGCCGGGCCCCGGCGGCGAGGCCGTCGAGACCACCGTCGCCGAGGTCCACCGCGTCGTGGATCTGGTCTTCGGCCACGTCCGGCGCCGGCCCCACCGCTCCCTGGCCGTGATCACGGCCAACCAGCGGCACGCCGCCCGCGTCGCCGAGGCGATCGCGCTGCAGCTGCCGAACTACCCGTGGGCGGCCGAGTTCTTCAAGCGCACCGACGAGAAGTTCCAGGTGTCCTCGGTCGACCGGGCGCACGGCCTGGTCCGCGACGCCGTGATCTTCTCGCTCGGCTACGGCCGCACCCCGCACGGCAAGGCCGTGCACGACTTCGGCGCCCTGTCCGGGGAGCGCGGCGACGAGCTGTTCGTCACCGGTGTGACCCGGTCGCGGGACCTGCTGCACCTGGTGACCGCCGTGCGTCCGGAAGACCTGGACGAGACGCGGCTCACCGGCGGGGCGAAGCAGTTCATCGAACTCGTCGGCCGCGTCCTGGCGGGGGAGTCCGGTGTCGACGACGAGGGCGGGCCGCTTGCCGACCCGCTCGTCGCGGACCTGATGGACCGGCTCGTGGAGCGCGGGGCCGTCGTCGAGCCCCGCTACCGCGGGGTCCTGGACCTGGCCGCACAGGCCGCCGGGGCAGGCGCCAGCGGACAGCCGCCCCTGGCCGTCGTCTCCGACGGCACGGAGGCCTACCGCGGGATGACGGTGCGCGCGCGCAGCCGCCTCCGCCCGCAGCTGCTGGAGTCCATGGGCTGGCGCTACGTCCCGCTGTGGACCATCGACGTGTTCAGCGATCCGGCGTCCATCGCCGCGGAACTGGCCGGCCACCTCGGCCTGGATCCGGCGGATCCGGCGGAACCCGACGCGAAGGAGCGGACGATGAACGGAACGGCGGGAACCGGCGGCAGGAAGCCGGAAGCTCCGGCGAAGGCGCCGGAGGACGGCGCGTCCGCGGACGGCGTGATCCCGACCACGGCGGCGGAGGATGACCCCCGCGCCTGGGGCGACGCCGCGGAGGACCGCGACTCCTGGCTCCGCGAGCAGCGCCCGCCGCACTGGGACTAGGCGCAGCGGCAGCATACGCCCCGGCACCGGCCGCCCATCGCGGTCAGCCATTGCGGTCAGCCATCGCGGTCCGCGACCAGGAGCAGGAAGATCTGTCCCCGGCTGGCGGCTCCGGCCAGCAGCGCCGCCTGACGGCGCGTGGCGGCGACGACGACCATGCCGGCCGGCCGTTCCGCTGACGGCCAGGCCGTCGCGTCGGCGCCCGCGGGCACCCAGAGGACCGGCACCGCCCGGGCCAGGACCGACGAGGCGACAGGCCGCTCGAATCCGTTGCCCTCGCTGAGCACGACGTCGACGAGTTGGCCGGGGGAGAGCAGCCCGACGGTTTCCGGGTCGCTCGGATGCAGCGGCACCGCCACCGTTCCCGGAGCGGTCCCGGTCAGCAGCCCGGGCCCGACGAGCGACGCGGAAGGCACGGGCGATCCCGCCGCCAGCGGCACGGCGAGCTGGGACCCGGCAACGTCGTCGGCGCGCGCGTGGACGTCGGGCGGAATCGCCGCCGTGGCCAGCTCCCGGACGGCGAGCGATCCGGCGTCGAGCACGGACCCCGCGGGCAGGTCGCGGGCGGCGACCACCACGGGGCGCGTCGGGACGTGGTCCGGGGCGACCACTGCCAGCCCCGCGGCCACCGAGAGCGCCGCGAAGCACGCGGCCAGCGGCCTGCGGTACCGTGCCTGCAGTTCGCGCCAGGACCTGCGGTGCCGCGTCTCCCGGTAGCCCGCGGCGCCGCGGGCATCGACGCGTCCCGGGCCGTCCCGCCCAGACCGACCGTTGCGTATCCCCATGGCACCAGTGAGCCAGAGGGAGACGGCGAAGCCGCCCGCAACCCGTGGATTGTGGACGGCCCCGTTCCGTGGCGGCGAAAGCGCCGCCTGTGGAGGGAAGGTCCCTAGGAGCCGGCTCCGGAGGTCGCCGGCGCCGGGGACTTCTGCGCCGCCGGGGACGCCGCGCCCTGCGGGGCGCCGCCGGCGGAGGCGCCGGCGCTTGCGGGGGAGGCCGACTCGGAGCCCGACGTCGATGCGGAGCCCGACGGGGCGGCCGCGGCGGCCGCCGATCCGCCGCCGCGCGAATCGGTGCGGTAGAAGCCGGAGCCCTTGAAGACCACGCCCACGCTGTTGAACTTCTTGCGCAGTCTTCCGGCGCACTCCGGGCAGGAGGTCAGCGAGTCGTCCGTGAACGACTGGACGATCTCGAACGAGTGCGTGCAATCCTTGCAGGCATAGACGTAGGTGGGCATGGCGTTCCTTCCGGAAGTTACGTGGCGGGGGACGGGCCGCCGCCCGTGCGGGCCAGCCGTGCTGGCACTCGCGACCCCTGAGTGCCAATTCTACATCACGCGGGTGGGCCGTCCCCGAGACGCCGGATGCCCGCGGCCGTCACCACGGCGTCGACCCGGCGGTCCAGCGCGTCGTGCTCGAAGGAGTCCGCGGGCAGCACCTCGTGGTCGAACACCAGGGACACCAGCTCCGGCCGCCGCTCCAGCGCGTCGAGCGAGGCGATGAAGCGATCGTAGTAGCCACCGCCCTGGCCCAGGCGGGCGCCCCGTTCGTCGACCGCCAGCGCCGGGACCAGCACCACGTCGACCTCCAGCATGCGCTCGGGCCCGTGCCGTTCCCCGACGGGCTCCTGGACCGGTGCCACCCTGGACCGGCTGGTCGGCACGCCGGGGTACCACTCGGACCAGCTGAGGCGTCGCCCGGGCTCGCAGATCGGAACCAGCACGCGGTATCCGGTGGCGTGCAGGAGGCCGAGCAGATGCCCCGTCGGGGGCTCGGCGCCGAAGGACAACACGGAGGCCACGGTGCGCCGCGGCGCGTTGTCCGCGAGCCACGGCAGCAGGTGCCGTTCCGCCGCGTCGACCTGGTCCTGGCGTGCGCTCGGCTCCATCGCTCGCCGCAACGCCCGCTGGCGGGCACGGGCCTCGTCCTTGGATAGCGTGTCCACGGTTCCATCCTAGGCGGGGGCGCGGCCCGGGCGTCATGCGCCCGGCTAAGCTTTCACCATGGCTTACGGCGCGCGGATGTGGCCGGTCACCCTGGAGAGCGGTGACCTGGTGCTGCGTCCGTTGCGCCAGCGGGACAAGGCGGAGTGGATGGCGCTCCGTCGCCGGAACGCCGACTGGCTGAAGGCGTGGGAGGCCACCCAGCCCGATCCTTCGGGTCCGCTGCCCAGCTACCGCTCGATGGTGTCCTCGCTCAACGCGCAGGCCCGGGCCGGCCAATCGATGCCGTGGGTCATCGCCATCCGCGAACCACGGGCGGCGCGGCCCGTGATGGCGGGCCAGCTGACGGTTTCCGGGATCCTCTGGGGCTCGGCCCTGACGGCCTCCCTGGGGTATTGGGTGGACCGCGAACAGGCCGGCCGGGGCCTGGCCCCCACCGCCGTCGCGCTGGCTACCGACCACTGCTTCGGCGCGCTGGGCCTGCACCGCATGGAGATCAACATCCGGCCGGAGAACGCGGCCAGCCTGCGCGTGGTGGAGAAGCTCGGCTTCCGGGACGAGGGACTGCGCCGCGCCTACCTCCACATCGACGGCCGCTGGGCGGACCACCGCACCTTCGCGTTGACGGCCGAGGAGGTCCCGGAGGGCCTCATGGCACGGTGGCGCGGGTCGCTATGACGGCCGGGACCGCGAAACGCCGCAGATCAACGGACACACCGCGGAGAATGCGGGGGTGTTGCCCCGCCTGCCAGTAGCGTCTGGTGTGTGGACGTCCATGTCGAGAGTTCCGTGGTCCTCGTGGCCATGGTCTGCGTCATGATCGCCTTCGTCATTCCCGGACTGTTGCGCTGGGGGCGCGACGCCACCCACCGCCCACGGTCCACGATCAGCGCCCGCCCACGGAGGAACACGATGGCCACTGCAGCACCCCCGGCAGCCGCCGGGCGAACCGCGCGCCTGCGCCTGCGCTACGGCCGTCTCGCCATCGCCGCGGTGGGGGCCCTGGCCGCCGTGACCGTCGTCGTCGGCGGAGTGCTGGCGCCCTTCGGCGTCGTTGCCGGCTCCGTCCCGGGCTTCGCCCTGGCCGCGCTCGCCGCCAGCTTCATCGGCCTGCGGAGCCTCGCCGTGCGTGAACGCCGACGCCGCTCGCTGGCGCGCATGGAGGCCGCGTTCGCCGAGGCGATGAGCGGACCGCCCGCCTCCGCGCAGCCGCGCAGGGCCAGCGAGCTCTTCGATGCCCAGACCGCGACGGCCGTGGATCCGTCCGCGGCGCTCACGGCGCAGGAAGCGCGGGCGGAGGCACGCCGCGCGGCCGCCGACGCCGTGCCCCGCCCGGTCGAGGTCCCGACGTGGGAGCCCGTTGACGTTCCCCGCCCCCTGTATGTCGACGCCGCGAAGGCGGAGCGTTCCGCCCCCGCACCGTTCCCGGCCGAGGAGCCCAAACGTCCCCACACCGTGACGAGCATCCTGCAGGACACCCGTATCCAGAACGCCCCGGCAGCCACGGACACGGGCATGGCCGCTCTTCCCCTGAACGCCATTTTGGGTGCGGCCACGGCCGAAGCACCCGCGCAGGGCCAGGAGCACGAGGGCCGGATCGACCTCGACGCCGTCCTGCAGCGCCGACGCGCCTGACTCCGCCGGTGTCCCAGCGGTCGCGTTGGCCCGAAGACCTCCAACTGGAGACCCTGGTGGCGCAGGCCGCGGAACTGGTGGGCGCGGCCACGGGTCACGACCTCGGCGGCAACTCCGAGGACCTCCGCCAGGTCCAGCTGCAGCACCGGCCCGGTGCGGGCGTCAGCGCGCTCTACCGGCTCCCGGCGATCGCCGGCGGCGGCTTCATCGGGCTCACCACGGAGACGTTGCCGGAGACCGAGGGCGTCGTCCGGATCGAGATCCCCGCCGACCAGGAACTCGCCGAGCCCGACGCCGGGGCGCTCACCGTCAGCGTCTGGCGCCACCCGCAGGATCCCCGGCTACCCGGACTGCGCCTGGCGACCATGGCCGACCGGGTCCAGCGCCAGTGGGGCGACGCCGACCGGCTCACCGGTCTGGAGACCATCACCTACCGCCCGCTCCGGCGCGCCGTGATCCGCGCGGAGTTCGCGACTCCCGCGCCCGTCGTGGCGAAGCGGCGGATCTACCTGAAGGTCATGCGCGCCGGACTCGCCGCGGACCTGCACGAGCGGCACCGCATGCTCTCGGCGGCGGGCCTGCCCGTGCCGACTCCGCTCGGAGATCCGGTGGAGGACATCGTCGCCCTGGCCGAGGTGCCGGGACTGCCGCTGTCCCGCCTGGTGCTGCGGGACGGCGCCGTCGGGGTGGACCCCGCCTCCCTCGTCGACCTGCTGGAGCGGATCCCGGCGAAGGCCCTGTCGTTGCCGCGCCGGCCCGCGTGGACGGACCGGATCGACCGGTACGCCTCGGCGGCCGCCATCGCGGTGCCGCTGCACGCGGACCGGATCCGCGCGCTCCGGGGGCGGATCTGGTCCGCGGTGGAGTCATCGGACCGGGGACCCGTGGTGCCGACCCACGGCGACTTCTACGAGGCGAACCTGCTGATGCTGGGACAGGACGTCTCCGGGCTGTTGGACGTCGACGCCGTGGGTCCCGGGCACCGCGTGGACGACCTCGGCTGCTTCCTGGGACACCTTGCCGTGCTGCCCGCCGTCGACCGCCGCTACCGTCGGATCCCGGAGGCCCTCGACCACTTCGGGAGCGCCTTCGAGGAAATCTGCGATCCCCGCGCGCTGTGGGCGCGGGCCGCCGGCGTCGCGGTGTCGCTCGTCGCCGGGGCGCGCACACCCGGCTCCACGTCGTGGGGGCGCGACGCCGAGGGCCGGCTGGCCGCGGCGGAGGCGCTGGCCGAGCGCGCCGGCTGACCACGCGGATGAGAGCCTTCTCATCCCCGTCTCCTTCCGCTCTCATCCGCGGACCCCACACTGGAGGGGAAGCGAACGGATGGCCCCCACCGGCGGGGCACTGGAGAAGGAGAACACCATGAAGAACCGCGCATTCTGGACCGTGACCGGCACCCTGGGAGTGGTGGCGATCGGCGCCGGCGTGGCCGTTGCGGACACGCCGCCCGCGCCGAGCGACGACGCCGCCACCACGACGTCGGTGCCCGCCACGCAGCCGGGTGTGGACGGAGCTCCCGCCACCACGACGGCGCCGGACCGCGGCCCGGGTGTAGGACCGTCTATCGTCAGGACCGAGGACTTCACGCAGCGCGGCGCCTCGGCGGCCTCGGCCGCGAGCCCGGTGTCGGCGGCGTCTTCCGCGTCGGCCGCGAGCCCGGTGTCGGCGGCGTCGCCCACGAGTCCGGCGTCCCCGAGCAGCGCGCCCAGCGCCCCATCCGCCGACTAGTCTCCGGGACGAGAGGCGTAGGGCGGGGTAGCGCCCGGCACGGCACGAAGGCGGGTCCCCCGGGGCCCGCCTTCCCGCGTTCCGTCCCCGGGCCCGGCCGTCCCCGGGCCCGGCCTTCGCGGGGCCCTCAGCCGTGGCGCCCGCGCGCGGCTAGCGGGAAACGGCCAACCGGTAGCCGATACCGCGGACCGTCTCGAAACGGTCCGCCCCGAGCTTGTTGCGCAGGTACCGCACATACACGTCCACCACGTTGGACGACGGATCGAAGTCGTAGCCCCACACGCGGGAGAGCAGCTGCTCGCGGCTGAGCACCTGGCCCGGGTTGCGCAGGAAGGCCTCGGCCAGCGCGAACTCGCGCGCCGAGAGGTCGACTGCCCGGCCCTCGACGGTCGCCCGGCGCCCCCGGAGGTCAAGGGCCAGTCCGTTGTGCTCCAAGCCGTTCAGATCGGCCCCGTTGGCATCCGGCTTCAGGCGCCGCCGCACGCGGGCCAGCAGCTCCTCGAAGCGGAAGGGCTTGGACATGTAGTCGTCCGCCCCGCTGTCGAGGCCGGCGACGGTGTCGTCCACGCTCGACCGCGCCGTCAGGATGATGACCGGAACGTCGTTGCGGGCGGCGCGTAGTTGGCGCAGGACCTCGAACCCGTCCACGTCCGGCAGGCCGAGGTCCAGCACCACCAGCTCGAAGTCGCCCGTGCGCGCCAGGTGCAGTCCCTCGGCTCCCGTTTCGGCGATCGCGGGCTGGAAGCCCGCCGCGCGCAGGCCCTTTGCGACGAATCCGCTGATGCGGTCCTCGTCCTCAATGATCAGGATCCGGCTCATGTCCGTCCTTGTCTTCGGGCGGGGGTGCGAAGCCCCGCAGCGGGAGGTGCAGGTAGAAGGTCGATCCCCGACCCGGCGCAGACTCCACGCGAACGTCGCCGCCGTGGGCGGCGGCGATGGCCCGCACGATGGTCAGGCCAAGGCCCGACCCCTCGGCCCGGCTGCCGTTGCTGCCCCGGGCGAACCGGTCGAAGATCTTCTGCCGGTCGTCGGGCAGGATGCCGACGCCCTCGTCGCGGACCCAGAGCAGCACGGCATCGCCCGCGAGCGAGGAGCCGACCGCGACCGTCGATCCGTCCGCCGAGAACTTGACGGCGTTTTGGCACAGCTGGAGCATGGCCTGCGTCACGCGGCGGAAGTCGAGCTCAACGGTCCCGTGGCCGCGCCCCTCGACGATCCACCGGCGGTCGCCGAGGGCGCGGGCCTTCTCGACGACGTCGTCGAGCAGGTGGTCCAGTTCGATCGGCCGCGGCACCACGAAGTCCGACCGGTCGGACTTCGCGAGGGTCACGAGGTCGTCCACCAGGAGGGTCATCCGGTCCAGTTCGTCCAGCGCTATGGCACGCGTCTGCGCCACGTCGGTGGGGTCGGAGCCATCCTGCAGCTCGAGGTTCCCCTGGATGATCGTGATCGGCGTGCGCAGCTCGTGCCCGACGTCGTCGAGCAGTTGGCGCTGTGAGCGCAGGGCCAGCTGCAAGCGGTCGAGCATGTGGTTGAACGTCCGCGAGAGGTCGGCCAGGTCGTCGGTGCCCGAGACCGCGAGGCGCTCGTCGAGGTCGTGCTCCGTGATGCTCTCCGCCGTCCGCCGCAGGTCGCGCAGCGGCTGCAGCAGGCGCGAGACGAGCACGCCGCCGAGCGCGCCGGCGAGGATGAGCGATCCGAGCCCGGCGGCGAAGAAGACCGCGTACGTCCGGTTCAGCTCCTGCAGGGCCGCGCGGCTGTCGAAGGCGAGGACGTAGAGCATCGGCCGTTCGTCGCCGGAGAGCTGGACCGGAACGACGACGAGCCGGTAGTCGGTGGTCGCGGTCGAGGCATTCTGCAGGACCACCCGTTCGGGCGGGCCCTGGGCGACCAGCTGGTCCACGAGTTCACGATCCGCCTCGAGCCGCAGCTCAACCGACTCCGGCGCCTGCCAGCGCACGCCGCGGCCTTCCAGCGCCATCAGTCCCTCGTGGGGCGCCGGGACCGTGCGTTGTATCGCCACGTAGACGAGGTCGGAGGCCCGGGTGAAGGGTTCGCCGGTTTCGGGCACGACGCCGTCCGTCGCGAGGACCCGGAACACGTCGACGGACCGGCGCAGCGATTCGTCCATGCGTTCGTTGGCCTGGCCGCGCTGCACGCCGTAGGACGTGATCCCGGCGACCAGCAGTGTCATCAACGCCAGCATGACCATGGAGACCAGGATGCGCGCGGCGACCGATCCGCGGCGCCGGAACCACCGCCCCCGCGGCGGGACGGACGAGGCGGCGCCGGTCCGCGGGGAACGAGGCCCGGAAGGGGCGTCGGGCGGGGGGCCGACGCCGGTGGTGCGCGGCGGCGACGCGGGGCGCGGCGGCACGGATACGGGACGGGACTGCTCGCCGAGGGACATCAGTCGTCGCCGTCCGATTCGTCGTCGTCGTCATCGTCGTCGTCATCGTCGTCGTCCCGGTCCCCTTCGACGGGGGGCGCGGGCCGGACGGGACCGGCGGAGCGGGTCGGGGGAGCCGGCTTGGTGGTGGTGGGCGGCGCGGGGGACGAGGTGGGTGCCGCGGAGCCCGAACCCTCGCCCGAAGGCGACGGGGTGGGCGACGGCGACTCGGAGGCCGCCGGTCCGGACGGCGACGGTTCGGGCGTGCCGGGCACGGGGTCGTTGTCGGAGGGGGCCTGCGTGCCCAGGCCGGGACCGAGGTCCACCGGCCGGGGATCGGACAGGGCGGCACCCAACATCGCGGCAACCGCCAGCAGGGTCGCCGCGACGGCCGCGGTGAGCAGTGGCTGGACCCGACGAGGAAGCATGCCGCCCATTAAACGGCCGCCAGATGAGACGAGCATGAGAATGCCGCCGCGGCCGCCGCCATGCTCAGCTCCCGGTGTCGTCGCCGGGGTGCCGGGCCGGGCCGCTGCCGGTGTCCCCGGCCGCGCCGCCGTCGTCCGGTGCCGCCCCTCCGCCGGCCTCCGGATCCGCGGGGCCGGCGCCCGGCGAGCCCGGGTCGTCCTCCTCCGCGTCGAGCAGCGCCTGGTCGGCGAGCTGCCGGGCCTCCCGTGCCTGCGCGGGGAGGCCGAGGCCGTCGAGCACCGCGGAGAGACCCAGCTGCGCGGCGTAGTAGTGCGCGACGCTGGTCCGGTGCTCCTCGGCGATCAGCCGGTACATGGGGACGGCCTCGCCGCCGCGGCCCGTCTCGGCGAGCACGTGGGCGGCGAACAGCTCGGCGTTCGCGCTGCCGTCGTCGTCCTCGGCCTCGCGGAACAGGTCCGCGGCCTCCAGCGCGGCGGCGACGGCCTCGGGCCCGTGCCCCAGGGCCCACAGGCTCCGGGCGCGGGTGTCGCGGAAGTCCGCGGAGTGCCACTCGGCGCCGTGGTCGTCGGCGAGTCTGATGGCCTCGTCGAGGTGGACGAGCCCGTCGGCGTCGCCGGACTCGCAGAGGGCGTGGCCCAAGGCGTGCAGGGCCTGGGGGAGGGCGGCCGGATCCGCCTCCGCGCCCCGGCGGGCCAGGGTCGCGGCCCGTTCGAAGTAGGGGAGCGCGTCGGTGGACCCCTCCTCGCGGGTCAGCAGCGTCCCGGCGGACAGCAGGGCGCGCGCGGCGTCCCCGGGCAGCCCCTCGCGCTCGAACAGGCCGGCCGCGCGGTCCCAGGCCGCCAGCGCCTCGTTCTCGCGCTCCTGGTGGCGCAGGCAGTGGCCCAGCGACATCAGTGTCCGGGCCTGGTCGGCCTCCTGGCCGGCCAGCTCGAGCGAGGAGGCGAGGCCCTCGAGCACCTCCTCGGCGAGCAGGAACTCCTCGGCCTCCAGCAGCTGGTTGCCCAGGGCGAGCAGGACCGCCCAGGTCTCGCCGAACTCGCCGCGTTCGGCCTGTTCGACCGCGATCCGCCACGCCGCGACGGCGGATTCCTGGTCCAGCGACTGGGAGGCGAGGTTCGCGACCAGTGCCGCGGCGGAGACGGCGCCGCGCCGCACGCCGGCGCCCGAGTAGAGCTCGAGGGCGCGCACGGCACACCCCTCGGCCTCGAGGGGGTGGTCGAGCGCCGAGTGCGAGGCGGCCTTGACCATCCAGACCGCGGCCTGCATGGCGCGGTTCACGGGCAGCGCGAGGAGCTCGTCGGCCTTGCGCAGGGCGTCCTGCGGCTGTCCGGCCTTCGCGTAGCCGTGCGCCAGATACAACAGCGCGCCGGCCTGGCTCTCGCTCCGCCCGCCGTCGCGGTAGGCCGCGGCGCAGGACTCGAGATCCTCCAGCGCGGACTCCTCGCCGGCCTCGTACCGGCACACGGCCAGCGGCAGGCGCACGTCGGCCAGCACCTCCTCGGGGGCGCCCGAGGCCGCGTGGGTGGCGAGGGCGGCCTCGAGGATCGCGGCCTCCTCCGGGCGCGGCTCCCGGAACAACAACGGTCCCAGGTGCTCCTCGAGGTCGGCCTGGTGGGCGCGGCCCAGTGCGCGCAGCAGCAGGACGCGGCGCCGCGCCGCCTCCGCGGCGGCGTCCTCCTCGCCGGACAGGTGCCGCACCGAGGCGACGACGCCCCACAGGGACAGGGCCGTGTCAGCGTCGGCCGCGGCTCCGGCGGGAACTTCGGAGCCCGCCACCTCGGCGGCGGGTTCCCCGGCGGCGGGCGCCGCGGTGGTGGGCCCGCCGCCGCCCAGCAGCGCCAGCCCCGACTCGGCCGCGCGCACCGCGCCGTCGTGGTCCTCCCCGTAGGCGCGCTCGTAGGCGAGCTCGAGCCATCCCCGCGCGTCGGCGGGGGAAGCCAGGGGGTTGGGCTGGGGTTCGGCCAGGATGCCGCGCAAACGCTCGGCGAGGGCAGACAATACGGGCGCCTCCTTGTTGGTCGCCGGGGACCGGTGAGCTTGTCCTCCAGCCTACTGCCTGCCCCCGTCAACTAGCTGTCGCAGGAGCGGCTGGGCGCGGTAGGGGATGTGCTCGCTGAGCGCCAGCGAGGTCTCGGTGCGGATGACGCCACGCATCCGCAGGATCGCGCGCAGGACGAGCTGCAGGTTGTGCGTGTCGCGCGCGGCCACCCGGCACCAGATGTCGCCCCGGCCGGAAATCTCGTGCACCTCCAGGACCTGTTCCTGGCGGCGGAGAGCCGCGATGACGGCGTCGAGTTCGCGGTGCGCGACCTCGATGGTGATGAAGGCGAGCACGTCGAAGCCCAGCGCGGCCAGGTCGACGTCGCGGCCGCCGTCGCGCAGCACCCCGGCACGGTCCAGTCGCCGCAGCCGGGATTGGACGGTGTTGCGGGCCACCCCCAGCGCTTCGGCCAGATCGCCGATCTGCGCGCGGGGGTGCGCCAGCAGCTCGAGCAGCAGCCGGATCTCCAGGTCGTCCACCGTGGCCATTTCGACTCCCTACGCGTCACATTCACGGGTCATTTTGATCACCGCGATCAATTCTGCCGCAATTCCTGGCTCATGGTCGTCAATGCGGCCGCACCATGGAGGAGTTCGCGTGCGCCACGACCCCGCGCACGGGCAAACCACCGGACCCGGAAGGCACCATGACCGTCATTAACGAGCTGCGGATGCGCGCCGCCGCCGATCCGGCCGGGCGCTCGGGATGGGACGCCTCCGTGCGGACCCGGCTGGTGCTCACGGGCACGGTCATGGCCCTGCTCCTGGTGGGCGCGAACCTCGCCACACCCCTCTACCCGCTGCTCCAGGAGCGGCTGCAGCTCGGCCCGTTCGCCGTCACCCTGGCCTTCTCGTCCTACGTGCTCGCGCTGATCGCCGGGCTGGTGCTCTACGGCCACTGGTCCGACCACATCGGGCGCCGGGCCGCGCTGGTGCTGGCCGTGTGCGTGGGCCTGGCGGGCGGACTCGTCTTCGCGTTCGCGCCGTCGCTGCCGGTCCTGATCGCTGGGCGGGCGCTGCAGGGGGCGGCGGTGGCGCTGGCCACGGGCGCCAGCAGCGCGGCACTGCGCGAACTGCTGCCGATGCACCCCGAGTGGGCCGGCCGCTTCACGCTGCTCGCCTCCGCCGGCGGGGTCGCGGCCGGCCCGGTGGCGGGCGGCCTGCTCAGTTCCCTGCCCTCGCCCACCACGACGCCGTTCCTCGTCCACGCCGTGCTGCTCGCCGCCGCGCTGATCCCGCTCTGGCTGCTGCGGGCACGCCCCGCGCTGTTCCCTGCCCCGGGACGGCAGGCGCAGCGCGCGCTGCGCCCGCGCCGGCTGGCGCTCTCGGCCGAGGCGCGGCCCCAGTTCTGGACGGCCGCCGTCGTCGGCTTCCTCAGCTTCTCGCTGTTCGGCTTCGGGCTGTCGCTGGCCCCCACGTATTTCGCCCAGCTGTTCGGCGTCGAATCCCGGGTGCTGACCGGGGCCCTGGCGGCCCTCACGCTCGCCGCGTCCGCGCTGAGCCAGCTGTTCGGCCGCGCGCACCGGCGCCTCCTGCCGGCCGCCCTGGCCCTCATGGCCGCCGGCGTGGCGCTGATCGCCGTCGCCGGGGAGCTGCGCAGCCTCCCGCTGCTGGTCGGCGCGAGCATCCTCGCGGGGCTCGCCCAGGGCGCGGCCTTCCGGAGCGCCTTCAACGACGTCGCCGCGAGCGTCCCAGCCGCGCAGCACGCGCAGGTCGTGAGCACGGTCTACGTGGTCACCTATCTGGGGAGCGCCGTGCCGGTGCTGGGGCTGGGTCTGCTCGCGTCCGGCGTCGGCCTACCCGCCGCGGTCACCTGGTTCGCCGCGGCCTGCGCCGCCGGCTGCCTGGCCGTCGCGGTCGCCGTCGTGGCGCGCCGCGGCCGGCGCGGTGGCCGGCGCGGTGCCCGGTGGGGCCGCGGGTACGCCGCCTAGCCCTCCAGCGGTCCGGACTGGCCCTTGACGTGGCTGAAGACCAGCGTGGTCTCCGTGTGCCCGACGGCCTCGTCGGTGGCCAGATGGTCCAGGACCCAGTCCCGCAGCGCCTCGGTGGACGCCACGGCGACGTGCAGCAGGTAGTCGGTCCCGCCGGAGACGTGGAACATCGACAGGACCTCCGGCAGCCGCGGCACCTTGCCCGTGAAGCGGTCGATCTCGTCCCGGTCGTGGACGCGGAGCTTGACCGCGATCAGTGCCTGCACGCTGCGCCCGATCGCCGGGAGCGAAAGCTCCGCGTGGTAGCCCTCGATCACCCCGCGCTCGACCAGCTGGCGCGTGCGCAGGAGGGCCGTCGACGGCGCGATCCCGGCGCGCTGGGCCAGCGCGGCATTGCTGATCCGCGCGTCGGCGAGCAGTTCGGCGATGATGCTGCGGTCCACGGCGTCGAGCGGGACGGGGGCGGCGGGGAGAGAGGCGGGCATGGGGATATTCCACCATAGGAAACACCGCGGCGGATCCACACGGCCGGGACCGGACAGTACGCTGGAGCCATGACCGACACCCACCGCGTCCCGGGCGCCGACTTCGACACGCGGTTGGCCGCGTACTGCGTCGTCGTGCGCGATGGACGGATCCTCCTGGCCCTGTGGGACATGCGCCGGGCGGCCCCCGAGTTCGCCCCGCGGTGGACGCTGCCCGGCGGCGGCGTGGACCTCGGCGAGTCCATCGAGGACGGCGCGGTGCGCGAGGTGGCGGAGGAAACCGGCTTCGAGGTCCGGCTGACGCGCCTGCTCGGCGTCGACTCCGGGCACATCCCGCCCGAGCTGCGGCTCAGCGAACCCGCCCGGCCTCTGCAGACCGTCGCCGTGACCTATGCCGCCGAGATCGTCGGCGGGGAGCTCGCGCACGAGGTCGACGGCACCACGTCGGAGGCCGCGTGGTTCGCGCTGGAGGACGTGGCACGGCTCGAGCGCACCACGCGGGTGGACCAGGCGATCTCGCTGTTCCACGGCGCACCGACGAAGGGAAGCACATGATCGAGTTCCGCGACATCGAAAAGCGGTACGACGACTCCGAGCCCGCGGTCAGCGGGCTCAACCTGCGGATCCCGGACGGCCGCATCACCGTGTTCGTCGGACCCTCGGGATGCGGCAAGACCACGTCGCTGCGCATGATCAACCGCATGGTCGACCCCACGTCCGGCACGATCGAGGTCGACGGCCGCGACGTGTCGCGCGTGCCGCCGCACGAATTGCGGCGCTCGATGGGCTACGTCATGCAGCAGGGGGGCCTGCTCCCGCACCGGACCGTCGCCGACAACGTCGCGACCGTGCCGCGGCTCCTCGGCGCCGGCAAGGCGGAGGCGCGCGGGCGCGCGGCCGGGCTGCTGGAGCGCGTCGGGCTGGACCCCGCGCTCGCCGGCCGCTATCCCGCGCAGCTTTCCGGCGGGCAGCAGCAGCGCGTCGGCGTGGCCCGGGCGCTCGCCGCCGACCCGCCGATCCTGCTCATGGACGAGCCGTTCAGCGCCGTCGACCCGGTGGTGCGTTCCGAACTCCAGCGCGAGCTGCTGCGGCTGCAGGACGAGCTGTCCAAGACGATCGTCTTCGTCACGCACGACATCGACGAGGCGGTGCTGCTGGGGGACCAGGTCGCGGTCTTCGGCGCGGGCGGCGTGCTGCATCAGTTCTCGCCGCCCGCCGAGCTGCTGTCCGCACCGGCGAACGACTTCGTCGCCCGCTTCGTGGGGCGCGACCGCGGATTCCGCGCCCTCTCCTTCCAGCCGGCGTCGCGGATCGCGCTGCGCCCGACGTCCGCGTACGACGCCGCGGCGCTCGCCTCCGCGCCGCGCTTCGCCTCCGACGGATCGCTCCGGGCGGCGCTGGACGCGGTCCTGGCGTCCCCGGACGGAGTCGCCGTCGCCACCGGCCCCGGCGGGCACGACGTCGGGACCGCGGACGCCACGGACGTGATGGCCGCGCTGGCCGCCGTGCGCGGGGAGGACGGGGCCGGCCGCGTGGGCCCGGTCCCCGCGCCGGACGGGGATCCCGGATCGGACGGGGATCCCGGATCGGACGGGGATCCCGGATCGGCCGCGGCTGAGGCGTCCGTGGGCGGCCCGGCCGGCCGGCGGGCACCGGGCGGGGGCGTGGCCGATGGAGTGGCTTAGCCGGAACTGGGACCGGGTGCTGGAGCTCTCCGGCGCCCACCTGTACCAGTCCGTGGTGCCGCTGGTCCTGGCGACGCTGATCTCGATCCCGCTGGCCCGCGCGGTGCGCTCCAACGGGAGCCGGCGCCGCGTGGCGCTCCGCGGGGCCGTCACCCAGGCCAGCGCCCTGCTCTACACGATCCCGTCGCTGGCGCTGTTCGTGGTGCTGCCGGTGATCCTCGGGACCCAGATCCTGGACCCGGTCAACGTGATCGTCGCCCTGACCATCTACGCCGTGGCGCTGTTGGTGCGCAGCGCCGCCGACGCCCTGGAGTCCGTGGACCCCGACGTCCTCCGGGCCGCCGACGCCATGGGCTACCGCCCGCTGCGCCGCTTCTTCGCCGTCGACCTTCCGTTGTCCCTGCCGGTCCTGTTCCCGGCCCTGCGCGTCGTCTCGGTCAGCAACATCTCCCTGGTGAGCGTCGGCGCGCTGATCGGGATCGAGAACCTCGGAACGCTCTTCATGGACGGGTTGCGCCGCAACTTCCCGTTCCAGATCCTCGTCGGCATCGCCGCGACCCTGGTGCTCGCGCTGGTGATGGACCTGGCCCTCGTCGCTCTGCAGCGGCTGACCACGCCGTGGGTCCGCGCCGGGCGCGCGGGCAGCGGCGGCCGCGGACGCGCCCGACGCGGCGGCGTGGGCGGCGCGGGCGGGGCCGGCGCGGGACCGTCCGTCCCGGCCGGCCAGGCGCTCGCCGCAGGGGCGGGTTCGGCGCCCGTCTCCGCGCCCGTTTCCGGGACCCCTGCCGGCGCCCGCCCGGACGGGGGCGCGCGATGAGGCCGCTCGCGGTGCCCGCCGGGGCGGTCGACCAGCTGGGGGAGTGGCTGTCGCGCCCGGAGACGCTGTCCGGACCGGGCAGCATCGGGGTCCGCGTCGCCGAGCATCTGGCCTACGCCGGCCTCGCGCTGTCCCTCGCGCTGGCGATCGCGCTGCCGATCGGCCTGTACGTGGGCCACACCGGGAGGGGGCGGGTCGGCGTCGTCGCCGCGGCGGGCATGCTGCGCGCGCTGCCGACCCTGGGCATGGTCACGCTCTTCATCCTCGTTTCCGGCACCCTGGGGATCATGCCGCCCATATGGGCCCTGGTCCTCCTCGCGGTGCCGCCCCTGCTCGCCGGGACGGCCGCGGGCATCGGGGCCGTGGCGCCGCAGGTCGTCGACGGAGCGCGGGCCATGGGCATGACCGAGTGGCAGGTGTTGTTCCGCGTGGAGGTGCCCAACGCCCTGCCCGTGCTCATGGGTGCGGTGCGGCTGGCCGTGCTCCAGGTGATCGCCACGGTCGCCGTCGTCGCGGTCATCAACCTGGGCGGTCTGGGGCGCTACCTCATGGACGGGATCGCGGTCCGCGACTACGGGCAGGTCCTGGGGGGTGCCGTGGTGATCGCCGCGTTGGCTATTGTGGTGGATGCGGTGCTGGCTACGGTCCAGAAGCTCGCCGTCTCGCCCGGCTTGGCCACCCCCTCAGGAGGAAAACCATGAACCACTCGATCGCCGCCGCGCCCCGCCCGCGCCGCCGCGCCCTCGTCGGCGCCGCGGCGGGCATCGCGCTCGCCCTGTCCCTGTCCGCCTGCGGCGGCGGGGGCGACCCGCTCGCCGACGACTCCGCGGAGGCCTCCGGCGGCGTCGACCGCCCGCTCGTCATCGGCTCGGCCGACTTCCCGGAGAGCCAGATCATCGCGGAGATCTACGCCGGCGCGCTCACGGCCAAGGGCATCGAGGCCAGCACGACCCCCGGCATCGGGGCGCGCGAGGCGTACGTCGGAGCGGTCGAGGACGGCTCCGCCGACGTCGTGCCGGACTACTCCGGCAACCTGCTGCTCTTCTTCGACGAGGACGCCACCGCCGTGTCCGCCGCCGACATCGCCGCGGCGCTGGCCGAGGCCACCCCCGAGGGCCTCGGCGTCCTGGAACCGTCCGAGGCCGAGAACAAGGACGCCCTCGTGGTCACCGCCGCCACGGCGACCGAGTACTCGCTGACGAGCATCGAGGACCTCGCCAAGGTCTGCGACCAGCTCGTCCTCGGCGCGCCGCCGGAGTTCAAGACCCGCGCCTACGGGCTGCCCGGGCTCGAGTCCACGTACTCCTGCACGCCGAAGTCCTTCGAGCCGATCGCCGACGGCGGCGGCCCGCTGACGATCCAGGCCCTGATCAGCGACCAGGTCCAGGTCGCGGACATCTTCACCACGACCCCCGCGATCATCGACAACGGGCTCGTGGTCCTGGAGGACCCGAAGAACAACTTCATCGCCCAGCAGGTCCTCCCGCTGATCAACACCGGGGCCGTTGGGCAGGATGCGGCCGACGTGCTCAACGAGGTCTCGGCCCAGCTGACCACCGAGGACCTGATCGAGCTGAACCGGGCGGTCTCCGGCGACGCGAAGCTGGAGCCGGCGGACGCGGCGGCCGAATGGCTCACCGAGAAGGGCCTCGCCGAGTAGGCGGAACGCTCCGCCGCCCGCCGGGTCCGGGGGCGCCGCCGCCACGCCCACGGGCGCGGCGGCGGCGCCCCTCTTTGCGTGGCGCGTCGCCGGTGAGCCCGGCCCGCCTGTGAGAAGCTAGGGAAATGCCGCACTTCAAGCAGTCGACCAAGCTCCACAACGTCCTCTACGACATCCGTGGACCGCTGCTCGAGCACGCCCAGCGCATGGAGGCCGAGGGCCACCGGATCCTGAAGCTGAACATCGGCAACCCCGCGCCGTTCGGCTTCGAGGCGCCCGACGCCATCCTCGTGGACATCATCCGCAACCTGCCCAATGCCCAGGGCTACAGCGACTCCCGCGGCATCTTTTCGGCGCGCACCGCGGTCTCGCAGTACTACCAGACGCGCGGGATCCAGACCATCGGCGTCGACGACATCTACCTCGGCAACGGCGTGTCCGAACTCATCACGCTCAGTCTCAACGCGCTGCTCAACAACGGGGACGAGATCCTGATCCCGGCGCCGGACTACCCGCTGTGGACGGCGTCCGTGTCCCTGGCCGGGGGTACGCCGGTGCACTACCTCAACGTGGAGGAGGAGGGGTGGCTCCCGGACCTGGAGGACATGGCCGCGAAGATCACCCCGCGCACCAAGGGGCTGGTCATCATCAATCCCAACAACCCGACGGGCGCGGTCTACCCCCGGCACATCCTGGAGGGCATGCTGGAGCTGGCGCGCAAGCACCACCTGGTGGTCTTCTCCGACGAGATCTACGAGAAGATCCTGTACGACGACGCCGTCCACTTCAACACGGCGTCCCTCGCTGACGACGTCCTGATCCTGACGTTCAGCGGGCTGTCCAAGGCGTACCGTGTCTGCGGCTTCCGCGCCGGCTGGATGGCGATCTCGGGACCGAAGCACCTCGCCTCCGACTACATCGAGGGGATCAACCTCCTGACGAACATGCGCCTGTGCGCCAACGTGCCCGCGCAGCACGCCATCCAGACCGCCCTCGGCGGCTACCAGTCGATCGACGATCTGATCCTGCCCGGCGGCCGGCTCAAGGAACAGCGCGACGCCGCCTTCCGCCTGCTCAACGAGATCCCCGGTGTCTCCGTGCAGCAGGCCAAGGGCGCCCTGTACCTGTTCCCCCGCCTCGACCCCGAGGTCTACCACATCCGCGACGACGAGCAGTTCGCGCTGGACCTGCTCAAGCAGCAGAAGATGCTCATCTCCCACGGGCGGGCCTTCAACTGGATCGCGCCGGACCACTTCCGCCTGGTGACGCTTCCGGCCGTCCGGGACATCGAGGACGCGGTGGGCCGCATCGCGGAGTATCTGGAGGATATC